>JBKPCT010000029.1:0-5444 GCA_046727515.1 Actinomycetota bacterium
CGGCGCGATCGTGACCTCGACGGTGGCGGCGCAGCTCGTCACCCGGATCGGGGTCAAGCCGGTGATGGTCACCGGTATGGCATTCCTCACCGCCGGGCTCGTGTTCTTCACGCAGGTCTCGGTCCACGGCACGTACCTCGCCGACCTGCTGCCGGGCTTTCTGCTGATCGCGGTCGGAATCGGCTTCGCGTTCGTGCCGATCTCGATCGCAGCTCTCGCCGGTGTCCAACCGGCGGAGGCGGGGCTCGCGTCGGGCCTGATCAACACGTCGCAGCAGATCGGCGGTGCGCTGGGCATCGCCCTGCTGTCCACGATCGCGACGACGCGGACGAGCGACAAGCTCGACGCCGGCGTCGCGTTGCACCCCGCGCTCGTCGACGGGTTCAAGATCGCCTTCCTGGTCGGCGCCGTGATCGCCGCTGCCGGGCTCGTCGCATCGCTGCTGCTGATCCGCGGCGACGAACTGCGCCAGGAGGTGCCCGTCGCGGCGCCGCAGAACGAGCCGGCGCTCGACCTGGCCGCGTAACGAAGGACGGAGGGACAGACCCCGTTTGGGGTCTGTCCCTTTCGCCTCTCGGTTAGGAGGGCCGCTCGGCGAGCGTGACGGTCGCCGTGCGGGTCTGGCCGTTGCGGAGATACGTGAGGGTGACGCGGTCGCCCGGCTTCTTGGCGTCGATCGCGGTGCTGAGCGCCGACGCGTCGCGGACTTGCGTGCCGCCGACTGCGGTGATCACGTCGCCGGCCTGCAGCCCGGCCTTCGCGGCGGGCGTGTCGGGCCGAACCTCGGTCAGCCGCACGCCGCTGGACGCGCTCGCGATCCCCACGCCGAGGTAGGCATGCTTGACGCTGCCGCTGCCGATCAACTGCGTGGCGATCGAGCGGACGGTGTTCGCGGGAATCGCGAAGCCGACGCCATCGTTGCCGCCGGAGTCGCTCTCGATCTGGGCGTTGACGCCGATGACCTTCGCGTTCAGGTCGAGCAGCGGGCCGCCCGAGTTGCCGTGGTTGATCGCGGCGTCGGTCTGGATCGAGTTCGCGATCGTGAAGTTGTTCGGCGCAGTCATCTCTCGATTGAGAGCGCTGATGATGCCGGCGGTGACGGTCTCTTCGAGACCGAACGGGCTGCCGATTGCGACGACGCCCTGGCCGACCTGCAGCGAGGCCGAGTCGCCGAGGGTGAGCGGGTCCAGCATCGAGGCCGGCGCGGCGACCTTGATCACCGCGACATCGGTCGACGGGTCGGCGCCGACGAGCGTGGCGGGGTAGGTGGCGCCGTTCCAGAAGCGAACGGAGATCGACTCGGCGCCGTCGACGACGTGCTGGTTCGTGACGACGTGACCGGCGGTGTCGTAGACGAAGCCGGAGCCTTCCGCCTGCTGCGTCTGCGAGCCTCCGAACGGGGAGTTGCCGGACGCGCTCGACCGGACGGTGATCTCGACGACGCCCTTGCGGGCCTGGTTGTAGACGTTGGTGACGGAGAGGTTGGAGGTCGCGGCGGTGGGCTGCGCGCCGGGGACCGCGACCTGGCGGACGACAGTCTTGGTCTCGTCGGGTGAGATCAGGGCGTAGGCGCCGACCGCGATTCCAGCGGACGCGAGCGCCACGACGAATAGGGGGATGATGCGACGCATGGTTCGGTTCCTTTCGATTTCGAGTCGAAGACATCGCACCAGCCGCCCCTGAACGCGCCCTGAACAGAAGCTGAGAAAAGACTAAGACGCCTCCTAGAATCGGCGACGTGACGGCGATCCTCGGCCTGAACGCCTACCACGGCGACGCTTCCGCGGCGCTGGTCGTCGACGGCGAGCTCGTTGCCGCCGCGGAGGAGGAGCGCTTCAACCGCGTCAAGCACTCCGCCGGATTCCCGAAGCAGGCCGCGGCATGGTGCCTGGCGCAGGCGGGGCTTCCGAGCGCCGATCAGGTCGCGGTCGGCTGCATCGAGCGCTCGCTACCGGTCGATCCGCGGGCCGAGCTCGGTTTCGAGGCCGAGTGGGTCTTCGTCGAGCACCACCTCGCGCACCTTGCGAGCTCGTTCCTCGTCTCCGGGTTCGAGGACGCTGCGGTGCTGTCGGTCGACGCCTTCGGCGACGGGGTGAGCGCCATGCTGGCCGCGGGGCACGGGCCGTCGCTCGAGATCCTCGACCGGGTTGCCTTTCCGCACTCGCTCGGCGTCCTCTATACGGCTGTCACCCAGTGGCTCGGCTTCCCGCGTTACGGCGACGAGGGCAAGGTGATGGGGCTCGCGCCGTACGGGTCGCCCCGTTTCACGGACGAGCTGCGTCGCCTGGTCGGGCCGGCCGGCGAGCTGTTCGAGCTCGACCTCGAGTACTTCACGCACCACGAGCACCCGATGGAGCTGACGTGGCGCGAGGGGTCGCCGTCGGTCGGACGGCTCTTTTCGCCGCAGCTCGAGGAGCTGCTCGGCCCCGCGCGAGAGCCGGATGCCGAGCTCACCTCGCGCCACGAGGACGTCGCCGCTTCGCTCCAAGCGGTGCTCGAGGAGCACGAGCTCCGGCTCGTCACGGCGCTCTGGGAGCGCACGAAGGTCCCGCGCCTCTGCCTCGCCGGCGGGGTCGCCCTCAACGCGGTCGCGAACGGGCGCATCCTGCGCGAGACGCCCTTCGAGGAGGTGTTCGTCCAGCCTGCGGCCGGCGACTCGGGCACGGCGATCGGCGCGGCCTTCCACGTCGCGAACCGGCGAGGGTCCACGATGGAGCACGCCTACTGGGGCCCGAGCTACTCCGACGACGAGTGCGCCGCCGCGCTCGCGAGCGCCGGGCTGGAAGCAGACCGTCTCGACGAGGAGGAGCTTTGCACCCTCGTCTCCGAGCAAATCGCTGCCGGCTACGTGGTCGGGTGGTTCCAGGGCCGTATGGAGTTCGGTCCGCGCGCGCTCGGCAACCGCTCGATCCTTGCCGACCCGCGCCGGCACGGGATCAAGGACGTCCTCAACGCGCGGATCAAGCACCGCGAGCCGTTTCGTCCGTTCGCGCCGTCCGTGCTCGCGGAGAGGGCAGCGGACTGGTTCGAGCAGGACCATCCCTCGCCGTTCATGGTGCTCGTCTACCGGACGCGGGCCGCGAAGCGCGAGTTGATCCCAGGCGTGAACCACGTGGACGACACCGGCCGCCTGCAGACCGTCACCCGTACGGCGAACCCACGCTATCACCGGCTGATCCGGGAGTTCGAGCGGCGCACGGGCGTGCCGATGGTGCTGAACACGTCCTTCGACGAGAACGAGCCGATCGTGATGACGCCCGCGGACGCGGTCGAGACCTTCCGGCGGACGAGAATCGACCTGCTCGTCCTCGGCAGCCTCGTGGTGCGACGGTCAGGCGGAAGCGCGCAGGAGGCCGCGGAGCCGGCGGCGCTCGGCAGGCAGGTAGAAGCGGAGCGGTAGCAACGCGAGCGGGTAGCAGAGCGCGATCACGATCGCGACCCCGAGCGGGACGTCGAGAACGCTGCCGATCACGGTCAGCCCGATTGCGACGGACGCGAGCGTCAGCACTCGCCGCCACTGGTAGGCGACCGGGTACACGCGGTGCGAGTTCGCGACCATGAGGAGGAAGAGCGCGACGTACGCGGCCGCGGTCGAGATCGCGGCGCCGATCATCCCGTAGGGCGGGATCAGGATCACGTTCAGGGCGACGTTCACGAGCGCGGCTGCGCCGGTGACGATCCAGTTGAACTGTGTCTGCCTGGCACGGCCGATCCCGATCGCGACCACGGTGTAGCCCGCGTACGCCGTGCTCGCGAAGGCGAGCAGCGCGACCGCGTCCGCCGCACGGTGGAACGCGTGCTTCGGGGCGAGGATCTCGACGAGCCAGGGCGCGAGGACACCGAGCGCGACCGACATCCAGCAACAGACGAAGAGGAGGTACGTGAGCACGTACGAGTACGTCCGGCGCGCCTCGCGGTCGTCCTCGATCGAGTACGCGAATGCCGGCCAGGCGAGCCGGAACGCGATCAGCAGGAAGACGATCGCGGACGAGATCCGGACCGCAACCGAGTAGACGCCGACCTCGGCCTGACCCTTGTACCCAGCGATGAAGATTCGGTCGATGAAGTTGATCGCCCAGAGGGCGAGCGCCGAGGGCACGAGCGGCATGCCGAACCTGTTCATCTGCCGCAGGAGATCGCGCGAGAACCCGAGGCCGAGCTGGTAGCGCCGGTAGCCGAGCAGCACGGCGTAGACGGTGAGCGTCCCGAGGAAGTTTCCGACGACGGCGCCGGTCGGCCCTTTGTGGAGCGCCACGACCAGGATGACGGTGGAGCCGACCGTGATCAGCACGTTCGCGACGCTCGCGGCGACGAATGCGGTCGAGCGCTCCTCGACTCGGAACAGCGAGGTCAGCTGCTCGTAGTTCATTTGCGCCCAGAGGCCGACGAACGCCGCACGGACGAGCCAGGGGTCGTCCCCGAGCCTCAGCGCGTGGGCGAGCGGGGTCGCGAGGGCCCAGCCGGCGATGAGCCCGGCGGTGGCCATCGTCATCGTGAACCAGAAGCTCGTCCGCACGACGAGCGTTCGCCGCGCCTCGTCCTTGGAGTCGAAGTAGAAACGGAAGAACGCGCTCGAGATCCCCATGCGGAGGACGATCACGAGGACCGTCGTGAACGCGACGACGGTCTCGATCTTCCCGAAGCCGCGCGGGCCGAGGTAGGTCGTGTAGAGCGGGAGCAGAAGGACGGCGAGGATCCGCGAGACGAGCCCGCCGAGGCCGTACACGGCCGTGTGCTTCCCGAGCCGCTTGACCTGCGCGCCGAGCGCCATTCAAAGGCGAGAGTAGACGGCGAGCAGGCGGTCGGCGATCTTGTCGGCGTCGTGGACCTGCTCGACGTAGGCGCGGCTGGCGGCGCCGATGCGGCGGCGCTCCTGCGCGTCCTCGACGAGCGGGCGGAGGCGGTCGGCGAGTGTTTCGGCGGTGGCGCTGACGATCGGTACTCGGGTGTCGAAGGCGTCCTCGGTCCGCGCGATCGCCTCCTCGTGCAGGAATGTGACGACAGGCTTGCCGAGCGCCATCGCCTCGATCGCGAACACGCCGTACCAGCCGGCGTTCAGCTGGTCGACCACGATGTCGGCGCGCTCGTAGCGCCGGCGGGCCTCGTCGTGGTGGAGGCCCTCGACGATCTCGAGCTCGACGGGGAGCCGGTTGCAGGCGGCGATCACATGCTCGGTGCCCTTGCGGCGGCGACTGGACGGGGCGTGGAGGACGACGGGCTTGCTCGCGTCCGAGGGCGGCACCGCCGTGTAGTCGCCGAGATCGATCCCGGGCGGCACGACCTCGGCCTCCGGCACCCACCGCATCGCGTCGTAGGAGCCGACGATGCGCGCTTGCGCGCGGGCCGCCCACGCGAGCTCGGCGGGCGGCTTCCCGCGGATGTCGGAGCCGAGGAAGTGCATGACCGAGCGCTTGCGGGTCGCTCGTAATACCGGGAATTGCAGG
>JBKPCT010000030.1:0-8502 GCA_046727515.1 Actinomycetota bacterium
AAGCGACGTGCGCGCCACGCGCGAGCCCGCCGGCGAGCCGACGACGATCGCCCGGCCACCGCTTGGCCGGATGAGGCCGACGACAATCTTGATGAGGGTCGACTTGCCGGCGCCATTCGGGCCGAGGAGCCCGACGAGCTCACCCTCGTCCACGGCGAGATCGACTCCCTTGAGTGCTTCGACGGAGCCGTAGCGCTTCGCCAGGTCGCGGATCGTGAGCGCCGCCGGCACCAACCGAGGGTAGCCGCGTCAGCGCGCCACTTAGGTCAGCCCGCGGATCGCCTTCAGGATGATCTCGGCGGCCAGCGCTGCGTTGGCGCCGCACCCACAACGTCTTGGAGCAAGGTGAGCAACGGCGGGTCATCCTCATTGGCCCGTCCGCCCCTTGCCTGGAGACCCCAGTACCGGGGTCGTATCTATCGCGGCGGGCGCTCGACGCAACGGATGGCTTAGACGGTGTGGGGTCGCCACGGCTTGTGCTCGTGCGCGAGCCAGACCAGCTCGGGGTCGAGCGCGCGTACCCGCAGCTGGCCTTCGCTGTGCGGCTCGTCGAGCTCGCCGAACCAAACCGCCACGTCGCCGCCGACGACGACCGGACGCCCGCCCGTCTCGACGACGACCACCTGCATGCCGCGTGTGTGGCCCGGTGCCGGGACGAGCCGGAGCCCGGGCAGCAACTCGAGCTCGCCGTCGACCGGCACATAGCGCACGCCGGGCGCCTCGACCCACTCGCGAATGGTGTAGTCGTCCTCGCTGCGCGCGTCGTCGAGCTCCCGATTGCACGTAGACCGGCATCCGCTCGCCCCCGGCGAGCAGGTCGGCAACGCGGACTGGCGTGGTGGTGATTGAGGAGGGAGCGTTCACAAGCATCAAAGTGCCTCCCGTGTCGATGTCAGCAGAGGAGACTCCGCCGGCTTCCGAAAATATCGCGGGGCAGCCCGGCCGGAGCCTTCAGCCGATCTTCTCGGCGACTACAGAGTTGTCTTTATCCCCGACTGACTTCTCGAGCGACAGTACGCTCGCCCAACTGCCCCTTCGCCGCCGACGAGGACTGGGCGCACGCTCTCCAGTACGAATCCGACTAGGTCCGCGCTCGGGCGCTTCCTACACGCTGGCCCATGCGAGCGTGTCGTCTGACTAACCAGCGGATCGTCTCGTCGAAGCCGGGGTTAATCGCGGTGCCGGCGGGCCCGCAGGCCACCGGCACCGGAGGGACGTCCTCCCTCAACATATGAGGCGACAACTCGGCGCGGAAGTCGGCACGGTGCACAGAATCCTTACGTGTAGGCGCCGTGGTGGCGGGAGGCGGTGCCCGCCTCGGACCGCAGCCGTACATGGAGTTATCAGAGGAAGGTCGAAGGGGGGTTGCGCCTGGAAGCCGCCCACAGTAGGCGCATGACCTCGACCCTCAAAGAATGAATACCGCGTCGTGTAGCGAGGAAGCCTGCTGGTAACACGCCGAAGCTCGCTGCCGGCGTCGCGCTCGGGGGTGAAGAAGCAGCGGGATCGAGCCCCCGCACGAGCGGGGCCGGCCCCGGCATACCCACCCCCCAAATTTCCGATGAGCGAACCGGTTCTCCATGACGAAGCCCGCTTCAGGTACAAGGGAGTCTGTGCTTGCACTGCTGGTCGGGTTTGTGCTCCTCCTTCTGCTGCCTCATCCGTGGAACGGGGTCGGCTTCGCGGCTGCGATCACGTGGGAGATCGTCACCGTCCTGTACTGCGTTTGGTGGTCGAAGCGGCAAGCGCCGCAGGTCGGAACCAACACTCTCCTTGGGCAAGGAGCAGTGGTGCTTGAGCCCTGCACACCCTGGGGGAGAGTGAGGCTTGGGGGCGAGACGTGGCGAGCACGCTCCGAGACTGCTGTCAGTTCTGGGACTTGTGTGCGTATCTGCTCGGTGGAGGGGCTTAGCCTCCACGTCGAACCCGAATAGCACCACGGGCAGGGCCGAATCGCTTCGCCTCGGGGCCGGGTGCCCCGCCCTCCCTCGCGCGCCGCGATCGGGCCCGGGTCACAACTCCGCAGTAGCCGACCGCCTGCTCGAGCTTAGAGAGACGCGGGTCAGCCGTTGAAGCACGGACCGTCGCGGCCAGGCTCATCTATTTGGTGACTACTGAGTAGCGATTACCCCTGACTGACTTCGCTCAAGACAGCCGCTGGACCGATCGCTAGTACCCGAGAGCGTCGAACGCGGCCGGATAGACGATCCGACCGGCGAGGTCAGGGCTGTATCCCGGGAGCCGCTTGACCATGAAAGCCTCGTCGGGGATCTTCGGATGCGGGGAGATGAAGCCGAGCGCGCTCGAAGCCGAAGCGCGGATAGTACGCAGCAATGCCCTCGACCATGACGGCAGGCTCGCCTGCTTCTTCGGCGCGGCCGAGCGCGTCCCGGATCAGCCGTGCCCCCACACCGATGCGCTGGCGGTCAGGGCGAACCGACATCGGCGTGAGATTGAGGATCCTCGCACGGGATCCGCCTTCAACGCCGACCCAGCTCAGCATCACGTGAGCGATCACACCGGAGGAGTCCTCGGCGACCAACGCCAGCTCCGGAATGAACTGCTCCGACGCCCGAATGCGGGCGACGAACGACGCGACCTCGTCGGGGTGTCCGACGAATGCCGCCCGCACCACCTCTGCGATCACGGGGTGGTCCGCGTCGCACTCGGGACGGATGACTAGGCCCGCGGCCATGGCGGCTGATGGTAATTGGGGCACCCCGTTTGGCGGCTCCGGCTCTCGGGCCACGCTCCGACGGCCCTCCGAAGATCATCGCGGCGCAGCCCTGGCCCGAACCTTCAGCCGATCTACTCGGCGACTACAGAGTTGTCTTTATCCCCGACTGACTTCTCGAGCGACAGTACGCTCGCCCACTGGAGGTTCGCTTCGCTTCCTCCGTTTCCGGCGTATGCTGATCTGGCAGCATCACTGCGCATCGAGGAGAATGTCCTGCCGGGCAGGCAAGGGCGGTGCGATCGATGAGCGAGGAGTACGCGGTCGTCGTTGTGGGCGCTGGCGCAGCTGGCTGTGTCGTCGCTGCTCGAATCGCGGCGGCCGGGTACGCGGTGCTCCTGCTGGAGGCCGGTCCCGACCGGCGAAGCGACGCGCCCGACGAGATCCGCAACGGCTGGGGGATCACGCGGCAGTTCGATTGGGGCTACACCTCTAGGCCTGACAGGAACGGCTCCGTCAGGAATGTGTGGAGGAACAAGCTCGTCGGGGGCACGTCTTGGGTGACGCGTTTTACACCGCGCGGCCATCCCGCCGACTACGACGGATGGGCCGCGCTGGGGAACCTGGGCTGGGGCTTCGACGACGTCTTGCCGTGCTTCAAGCGACTCGAGACCGATACGGATTTCGGCGACCGCCTCTGGCACGGCGACCACGGCCCGATGCCATCGACCCGCTACCTCGACCTGGATTACACGGAGATCGCCGCGGCCGCGATCGAAGCGCTTGAGGCGGCAGGCTTCCCGAGCGTCGACGATCACAACGAGCCCGGTGCCGTCGGAGTCGGACGAATGCCCATGAACACACGCGACGGCGTCCGCGTCACCACTGCGGATGCATACCTCGCCGTCGGCCAGACCCCGCCGAACCTGACGATCAGAGCAGATGTGCAGGTTGCCGACATAGTCTTCGACGGAGCCGAGGCGAGAGGGGTTCGACTCGCCGACGGAACCGTCGTCCACGCGGGTCATGTCGTTGTCTGCGCCGGGACGTACGGAAGTCCCGTCCTCTTGATGCGCTCCGGTCTGGGTCCCGCTGACCATCTACGCGCTGTCGGAGTTCCGGTCGGCGTCGATTTGCCCGGGGTGGGCGCGAACCTTGCCGATCACCCGTCGCTGTTTCTCGATTTCGGCTACGGCGGGCCAGGACGAAGCGTCCCTGTCCTGCACTCGATCGCCACGTTCCACAGTACGGGTCGCTTCCCCAGTGACACACCGGATCTGATGTTCTGGCTGTGCGACCCGGACGCGGCCGATGACCCGCCAGGGTTCGGGTTCGAAGTGGTGCTGCTGAGGCCGCTCTCCCGGGGAAGCGTTCGCCTCCGGTCGGCCGCCGCTGCAGATCCGCCAATGATCGAGTTGCCGAGCCTGACAGAAGCCTCCGACGTCGAACGGCTGGCGGAGGCCTACGCGCGCGGCCTAGAGATCGCAAGTGCTCCGGAGATCCGGCGGCTGTGTGACAAGCCGCTCGCCTCGGTCGCGAACGGCAAACCCCTTTCCGAACTCGTCCGCGCAGAGGTCTACTCCTTGCCTCACGTGGTCGGCACATGTGCGATGGGGCCGCGGCCGGAGGACGGCGCCGTCGTCGACGCTGACGGCCAAGTGCATGGCACAGCCAGGCTCTACATCGTCGATGCCTCCGTCATGCCGGATGTCCCGTCCGGGTTCACCCACGTCCCTACGATCATGCTCGCCGAGCGTCTCTCGGAGCGGATCGCCTCGCTGCTCTAAGCCCAACGCGCGGCACAGCTCTCAAGGGACATTCCCGAACGCTGGCGCAGGCGAGCGTGTCGTCTGGACTAAACCAGCGGATCGTCTCGGCAACTACAGAGTCGTGTTTATCCCCGACTGGGGCACGGAGGCTATTCGTCGTCTTCGCTCTGCTGGGCGGATTTTCTCCGCTCGAGCCGCCAGTGGACCTCGTGGGTTTGCGGGTGCCGCCATTCGCGCATTCGGTACTCGAAGCCCGGTAGGAGCACGATCGGGATCGGGTCGGGCGAGGCTGGAGCGACCGCCCCGACCACGATCTTCGCTGCGCAAGCTCATCTTTACGCTGGTCGTCGCTGCTGCCACCGCCGCGATCGCGGTGCCGCTGGCGGTCGCCGGGGCGAGCCCGGCTCACGCGACCGGCGACGTGACTTGGGACTACCAAGGCCTCGTCACCGGGCACGTCAGCTTCAACGCCAACATCAAGGCCGGCGGCACGCTCGACTACCAGAACAGCACCGGCGCGTGGCTCCACGGCGTCGTCACCTCGTACAGGCAGATCGACGACCACACGGCCGTCTTCGCCGGCACGATCACCAACGGCAGCGCCAACTACACCGACTACCACGCCGACCCCGACTACTTCTTCGCCAAGGTGATCGACGGCGGCACGTCCGGCAGCAACGGCGATCAGATCGCGGTGCTCGCGAATGAAGGCCCCACCAACGCCAGCGGCGACTACGACATGTCCCAGGGGAGCGGGATCGTCACCGGGGGCAACCTCGTCGTCCACTAGTCCGTCCCACTCATCGCGGTGTCTCAGAACGGGGGCGCGCCGCGCCCCCGTTTCATTACTTCGCCAACTTACGCCGCCCAAGCACAGGTAGCGGAGCAGTGACTACAGAGTTGCGATTACTCCTGACTAGGGCATGGGTCGAATCTGACCGTCGTAGAATGATGGAGGTCCGCTGAAGAGGAGTCGCGAATGGCTCAGATCGAGCTTGAGCCTGTCGAGAGGATTCGCGTGACGATCCTGATGGACAACGTCACGGATCTTCTGATCCCGGATCAGGACGCGGTGACACGGTTCAACGCGCCGAAGGCGCTGGCAGCTTCCGCTGCGCGGGTTCCTGCGCGGTTCGTCGATGAAGGGGTTCCCGACGCACTGATCGCCGAGCATGGCTTTTCTGCACTCGTTCGAGTCGAGAAGGACGGCCGAGAGCGCACGCTGCTCTTCGACACCGGCGTCTCCCCGACCGGGATGGTCGAGAACATGCGCCGGTTGGACCTTTCACTCACGGACGTGGAGGTGATCGTTCTCAGCCACGGCCACTGGGATCACGTCACCGGAATGGAGGGCGTGGCGCGAACGCTCGGGCGCGCCGGTCTGCCGGTGATGATTCATCCGGAGTTCTGGAGTCGGCGCAGGATCCGCTTTCCCGGGCTCGACCCGGCCGAGCTTCCTTCGACGAGTCGCTCCGCCCTCGAGGGAGTTGGTTTCGACATCGTCGAGGAGCGCCAACCCTCGTTCCTGCTCGACGGCTCGGTGCTGATCACAGGTGAGGTCGATCGAACGACTGAGTTCGAGACGGGCTTCCAGGGACACGACGCATTTCGTAACGACGGATGGCAACCCGACCCGCTGATCCTCGATGACCAGGCGATGGTGCTTCGGCTGTCCGAACGCGGCCTCGTCATCCTCAGCGGCTGCGGCCACGCCGGGATTGTGAACACCGTCCGCTATGCCCAGAGGCTGACCGGCCAGCAAGAGATCGCCGCGATCATCGGCGGCTTTCACCTGAGCGGCCCGATGTTCGAGACCATCATTACCCCGACCGTTCGCGCCTTCGACGAACTCTCTGCCGCCCTCATTGTCCCGGCTCATTGCACCGGCTGGAAGGCGATCCACCAGCTCGCTGCGCGCTTTCCCGACGCATTCGTCCAGAGTACGGTCGGGACCACAGTCGGGCTCTGACACACGCAAGGACTCGGTGGTGGCGAGCTGCTCCAATCACTCGGAGAGAGGGCGACCACTCTGTCACTACAGAGTTGTCTTTATCCCCGACTGACTCTCGAGCGACAGTACGCTCGCCCATGCGAGGGTTGCAGCACTCTGCGATCAGTGTCAGGCTGCGGCTCCGTCTCGGCTCCCTTTCGAGGCCGCGTATGCGGGAACAGCACGACATCGTCGTTATAGGAGGAGGCCAGGCGGGATTGGCCATGAGTGCCGTGCTGCAGCGATGTGCTCGCGAGCACATCGTGCTGGAGCGGCATCAGTTGGGGGGCCGTTGGCGGAGCGAACGTTGGGAGTCGCTGCGTTTCCAGTTCCCGAACTGGTCGCTCAAGTTGCCGGGGTACGCGTATTCGGGCGGTGACCCGGACGGATTCGCGCACTGGCGCGAGATCCTGAGCGTGATCGAGAACTACGCGGCGAGCACGCGAGGTCCGCTGCGGGAACACACCG
This sequence comes from Actinomycetota bacterium, assembly GCA_046727515.1. Lineage (GTDB taxonomy): Bacteria > Actinomycetota > Thermoleophilia > Gaiellales > Gaiellaceae > DATBLE01. The sequence goes on from JBKPCT010000030.1 coordinate 6,902, forward strand.
AGGTCACCGAGGTGCGTGAGGACCGAGACGGATTTGTGGTGTCGGTCCCCCGAGGTACGGTTCGCGCCCGTCAGCTAGTGGTCGCGACGGGGCCGTTCCAGCGACCCTACATTCCGCACTTCGCCACGGACGTTGCGCCGGGTGTGATGCAGATCGATCCGACCCGGTACCGGCGTCCGGAGGATCTGCCGGACGGCACCGTGCTCGTGGTCGGTAGCGGGGCGTCCGGCTGCCAAATCGGCGAGGAGCTTCGGCGTGGTGGACGCAGGGTGTTTCTGTCGGTCTCCAGGCATCGGCGCGTTCCGCGGCGGTTCCGCGGCCAAGACGTCTACTGGCGGCTTGACCGGATGGGCCGTTTCGCCACCACGATCGACAGCTTTCACGGACGGCAGTGGCCTCCGTCGATCGTCGTCACCGGCGTGAACGGCGACTACGACGTAAATGTGCGACAGATGGCCGCCGACGGCATCCGGGTCCTCGGACGGATCACCGGCGCATCCGAGGGCACACTGACCGTCGCTAGGAACGCGAACGAGGTGCTCGACGAGGCAGACGGGACCTTTGCTGGCTTCCTGGCCGCCGCCCGCGAGTTCGCTGCCGCGAACCCAGACTTAGAGCTTGCCGAGGAGATACTCGTGGAACCGGCTGACCTGCCCGCCGCGGTCGCCGAGGTCGAGTCGCTCGACCTGCGGCACGAAGACATTACTAACCGGCCGCTAACGTCTCCGGGTGATGGAGCCGTCAGGCGAGTGAGCAAAGCTCAACGCACCAAGCTATCGCCGTAGATCGCGAGCCCCGTCTCCAGGTCGAAGAAATGGAGCTTGCGGGAGTCGATTGCGACCTCCATCTCCTCGCCCCCCCGGAGCCGCTCCGATGTCTCGAACCGTCCGATGACGAGCGTCCGGCGCTCGAGCGCCTCGGACTCGAGCTGCTCGAGCGCGGCAGCGTCGACGTCGACCGCAACCTCCCGCACCTCTTCCGTCAGGACCGGCTCGGCCGCCACGGCAAGGTGGACGAGCACCTCCGAGCCGAGCGCTTCCGTCGCCTGCACGTGGCCGCGGAGCCGTGAGCTCGGGCCGTCGACACTGAGACCCGGCTCGCGCACGTGCTCGGGGCGGATTCCGAGGCCGACGGTCCGACCCGCGTATCGGGCGAGCGCCGAGCGCTCACCCGCCACCTCCGCGGGAACGACGAGCTCCTGAGCGCCGATCAGCGCGACGAGCTCGCCGTTCCGCGAATCGAGTTGCGCTTGTACGAGGTTCATCGGCGGGCTGCCGATGAAGCTGGCGACGAAAAGATTGACGGGCCGGCGGTACACGTCCTCCGGCTCGCCCGTCTGCTGCAGAGTTCCGCCCCGCATGACCGCGATCCGGTCTCCCATCGTCATCGCCTCGACCTGGTCGTGCGTGACGTAGATGGTCGTCGCGCCGAGCTCGTGCTGGATCCGCGCGACCTCGGCCCGCATCTGCACGCGCAGCCGGGCGTCGAGGTTCGAAAGGGGCTCGTCCATCAGGAATACGCTGGGGTCGCGCACGATCGCGCGACCCATGGCAACGCGCTGGCGCTGGCCGCCGGAGAGCTGGCGCGGCTTGCGGTCGAGC
>JBKPCT010000031.1:0-4577 GCA_046727515.1 Actinomycetota bacterium
CACGGTCAACTTCCGCGGCTTCAAGCAGATCGTCAACCGGCTCGGCGGCGTCTGGATCGACGTCGACCGCCGCTACTTCAACAACAACGCCGGCCTCAGCCCGGCCTTCGGCTACGCCAAGATCAACCTCCAGCCTGGCTATCAGCTGCTCACAGGTGGCAGCGCGCTCGACTACGTGCGCTTCCGGCACACGGACTCGGACTTCTACCGGGTCGCCCGCCAGCAGCAGTTCGTCAAGGCGATGAAGTACCAGCTCGCGCACAACTTCTCGATCGCGAAGGTGCCGAAAATCATCGGCGCGCTGACGAAGAACATCGAGGTCGGCGCGGGCGGGGGCCGCAGCGTCTCCGGCAAGACGATCCTCAGCTACGCGCTTTTCGCGTACCACCTGCCCTCCGGCCACTTCTTCCAGACCCAGATACAGGGGCTGACGGGCTACTCCGACCTGCGTACGGACCCGTCCAACATCCAGGCGGCCGTGCAGGACTGGCTGAACCCGGACGTCGAGGCAGCGAAGGTCGCGACCGCCGTCGCGCTCGGACGGAAGGTGCGGACGAACACGCCGACGCCTGCCCAGACGACGATCACCGTGCTGAACGGGAACGGAATCGAGGGCGCCGCCGCGGATGCCGGCTACCTGCTCTCCCAGCGCAGCTACCGGATCGTGCCCCCGCCGGAGGGAGCCACCGGAAACGCGCCGCGCGCAGACTACTACTCGTCGAAGGTCTACTGGAACCCGCGTGTGAAACGCTCGGCGGCGGCCGCGAAGTCCGTGGCGAAGCTCTTCGCGCCGGCCGACGCCGAGCCGATTCCCCCCGAGGTGCGGTCGCTCGGCCGCAACGCGATGATCACGGTCGTCGTCGGCTCCACCTTCCACGGAACGATCACGCCGGCGCCGCCGGTGAAGGCGCCCCGCACGCGCGGGCGCCCGCACGTGGAGTCGAACTCCTACGACACGCTGACGACGCTGAAGGCGCTCCAGAAACGGGTGCGCGGATTCAAGCTGGAGTTCCCCTCGGTGATCGAGAGCACGTCCTACCCCGACCGCCAGAAGCCGTACTACAGGTACCGCATCCACGACTCTGATCATGCGGTGCGGCTCGTCTTCCGCACATTCGGCGGCGCCTACTGGGGAATCGAGGAGACGAGCTGGGACGACGCGCCGATCCTCGCCGACAAGAGCTTCCGCCACGTGCTCAAGAGGCGGCCCTTCGACTTCTACTACGACGGCCCGAAGCTCCACATGATCGTGCTGCACGAGAACGGGGCGGCCTACTGGGTCGTCAACTCCCTGCTCAACGACCTCTCCAACGAGACGATGATCGCGATCGCCAAAGGGCTGCGACCGCTGACGGCAAAGAAGTAGCCTTCGCGCCCGATGGCACGGATCGCGTTCTTCGGCGCAGGCTACGCCGGCCTCGTCAGCGCCGCCTGTCTCGCCGACCTGGGCCATACGGTCCTCGTCCGCGACGTCGTCCCCGAGCGGATCAATCAGCTTCAGGCCGGACGGATTCCCTTCTACGAGCCGGGGCTCGAGGAGGTCGTCGCGCGGAACGCCGACCGCCTCTCCTTCACGCTCTCGATGGAGGAGGCGGTCGAGGGCAGCGAGTTCCTGTTCGTCTGCGTCGGGACCCCGCCGACGCCGTCGGGCGATGCGAACCTGTCCGCGGTCTGGTCCGTGATCGAGGACCTGCCGCCGGACCTCGGGTCGGTCCTGCTCGTGATGAAGAGCACGGTGCCGGTCGGCACAGGGGAGAAAGTGCGCGCGGAGCTCGACCGCCGCGGACTGACGCATGTCGGCTACGTCTCCTGCCCGGAGTTCCTCGCCGAAGGGACTGCGGTCCGCGACTTCATGGAAGCCGACCGCGTCGTCGTCGGCGCGTACGACGAGGCGCACGCTGAAGCCGTCGCCGAGCTGCACCGGGAGCTCGGCGCACCGGTTGTCCAGACGGACGTTCTCTCCGCGGAGATGGTCAAGCTCGCCGCGAACGCGTACCTGGCGACGCGGATCAGCTTCATCAACGAGATCGCCAACGTGTGCGAGCTGGTCGGCGCCGACGTCGAGGACGTCGCGCGAGGGATGGGGCTCGACCGTCGCATCGGAACCCACTATCTGCGGGCCGGGATCGGCTTCGGGGGCTCGTGCTTCCCGAAGGACGTGTCGTTCCTGAAACTGCTCGCGGGGAACTCGGGTTACCACTTCCACCTCGTCTCCTCGGTGATCGAGGTGAACGAGCTGCAGATCAGGCGGCCGGTCGCGAAGGTGCAGCGGCACCTGGGATCGCTGCGCGGCAAGCGGGTGGCGCTGCTCGGGCTCGCCTTCAAGGCGAACACCGACGACCTCCGGGAGGCTCCGAGCCTCGTCCTCACCGCCCGCTTCCTCGCCGAAGGTGCGCAGGTCGTCGCGTGGGATCCGGTCGTCGACTCGCGCGGGCTCCTGCACGGCGTCGAGTTCGCGGACAGCGCCGCCGCCGCCCTCGCCGGCGCCGACGCCGCGGTGATCGTGACCGAGTGGCCTGAGCTGCGTGACCTGCCGTGGGCCGAGCTGCGCGAGACGATGCGCACGCCGCTGCTCGTGGACGGGCGCAACCTCCTCGATCTCGATGCGATGCGCGCGGCCGGGTACGCGTACGAGGCGGTGGGGCGGGCGGGCTCGCCGTTCGCCGCGCTCGCCGAGACCGAGGAGCCGGGCTCGAAGCTCCCCCACTAGTGGAAGCGATCATCCTCGCGGGCGGGAAGGCCGAGCGCATGGGCGACGCGGCCGGCGGGCGGCCGAAGTCGCTCGTCCAGATCAGGGCGCGCCCGCTCGCCGCGTACCAGGTCGCGCGCCTCGCGGAGGCCGGAGTGGAGCGCGTGATCGTCTCCTGCGCCGCCGGGCAGGGCGACCTCTTCACCGCCGAGCTGGCCGGTCTCGCGCCCGAGATCGTCTGCGCGGAGGAGCCCGAGCGGCTCGGCCGCGGCGGCGGGATCAAGTTCGCTGCCCGGAAGCGGCAGGAGCACGGTGACGTATTTGCCCTGAACGGCGACGAGCTCGTGGCGGTCGACTTCCGTGCGCTCCTCGCCCGCCACCGCGAGACGGACGCCGCCGCCACGATCACGGTCGCCCGCCCCGCCTCGCCGTTCGGGGTCGTGGAGCTCGGCGGCGACGACGTGATCACCGGCTTCAGGGAGGGCGGGCCGATCCCGTACTGGGTCAGCTGCGGCGTCTATGTCTTCTCCGAGGAGGCGATCGAGCGGCTGCCCGACATCGGCGACCACGAGACGACGACCTTCCCCGAGCTCGTCCGCGAGGGCCGCCTGCGCGCCTACCGGCACGAGGGCGTCTGGCTGACGGTGAATACGCCGAAGGAGCTCCGTCGCGCCCAGGAGCACGTCGAGGCCCACCCTGACTGGCTGACCGATTGATCGGCGCCCGTCAACATTGCTGCCTCGTGCATGCCCTCACCGCGACGACGTCGACACCGACCACCGGCAGGCGTAGGATCGCCGTGCCGTGCGGCCGGACATCTTCTCCCCCAACTTGACCGGGGTCGACCGCTTCGCCTTCGACCCGCGCAGGGTCGACAAGCCCTGGGGCTCCGAGCTGATCTGGGCGGTGACCGACGTCTACGCCGGGAAGATTCTGCTCGTCAAGAAGGGCGAGTCGCTCAGCCTTCAGTTCCACAAGGAGAAGGACGAGGCGTGGTACGTGCTCGAGGGCCGGGCTCGACTCGAGTTGGGGAAACCGGGGGAGGGAGTCCTCGGAGAAGAGGTGATCGGGGCGGGACAGGCTTTCCACTTCCCGCCGGGGACCGTGCACCGCCTGACGGCGCTGGCGGACACGCGAATCCTCGAGGTCTCGACGCCGCAGCTCGACGACGTCGTGCGGCTCGAGGACAACTACGGCCGAGAGGGGACCTCGGAACCCTGACACGCTTGTGGTAAGGTTGGGCCGTGGAGCTGACAGTCGGCGCAGCCGCAACCCAGACGGGGTGGTCGCCCCGGATGCTGCGCTACCTCGAGGACACGGGGCTCCTCGTGCCGGCCCGGCGACCGAGCGGCTATCGCGTCTACGGTCTTCGCGAGGTGAACCAGCTCCGCTCGCTCCGCGAGCTTCGGGCCTGCTTCGGCATCGAGCTCTCCGAGCTCGCGTTCGCGGCGCGGCTCCGCCAGGAGCCCGGCCTGCGTGACGCGGTGCACAGCTGGCTTTCCGGGCGCGGGAGCGCACTCGAGTGGGAACAGCGCAAGCACGAGCGGCTGCTGGCCGCCTGATCGAAAGGAACCATGGGGACGACCAAGCGATATGACGTGAAGGACCTGGCGCTCGCTCCCGAGGGTGTTCGCCGCATCCAGTGGGCCGACCGGCAGATGCCGGTGCTGGCCGCGATCCGCGAGCGCTTCGCGCGCGAGCAGCCGCTCTCGGGCTACCGGATCTCCGCCTGCCTGCACGTGACCACCGAGACGGCGAACCTCGCGCGCACGCTCAAGGCCGGCGGCGCGGACGTCGTCCTGTGCGCGTCCAACCCGCTCTCGACCCAGGATGACGCCGCCGCGGCCCTGGTCGACGAGTACGACATCGCTGTCTTCGCGATCAAGGG
>JBKPCT010000032.1:0-7386 GCA_046727515.1 Actinomycetota bacterium
CCCACGCGCCGGAGTCTGACCAGCGAATCGACGAGCTGCCGGCGGGTTCGCAGTACGCGCCGGCCTCGTCGCCGGGCGCCGACGTCGACCTCCAAGCCGAGAACGTTCCGGGCCCATTCCAGGATCGTGTGCTGAAAGCCGCCGCAGGTGCCGAGGAACGGGACACCGTTCGTGCGGGCAGACCTGACGGCGCCAAAGCCATCGGTCATGGGAAGTTTCCAGCTTCGCTCGGGAGGGGCGCGACGTCATCGCCACCGATCTCGAGTCATGATCGAAACAATCGAAAAGCCGCGCTTGCCCCGATCGGTCAGAGCAGGGAAGCTGGTGCGGATGGGAAGAGGCTCTCCTTCGACCCTCACACGAAGGCCGGGCGCACTTGCCGCGATCGGCGGGACACCGCTAACGGAGCTGCAGCGTGTCCGTCCTGCCAGCGGCGCCCGGATCCTTCTGAAGCTCGAGTACCTCAATCCGACCGGCTCGATGAAGGACCGCCTTGCCTTGGCGATGATCGAGGGAGCCGAGAAAGATGGCCTGCTGACTTCCGACGCGACGGTCGTTGAGTACACCGGCGGCAGCACTGGGCCCGGCCTGGCGCTCGTCTGCGCAGTAAAGGGCTACCGGCTGAAGATCGTCACCTCGACCTGCTTCAGTCAAGAGCCTCAACGGCTGATGCGGGCTCTGGGTGCAGAGCTGATGCTCCTCCCGGCCAAAGTGCAACAAGGAACTGTCACGCCCGCCGATATCGCCGGAATGGTGGAACGGGCCTCGGAGCTGGCCGAGCTTCCGAACCATTACTTCACCGACCAGTTCCGCAACCCGTATGTCATCGACGGCCTCTACTCTGGGTTGGGCCGCGAGATCACCGATGCACTCGGCTCGTCGATAACCGCCTTCTGCACCGGCGTCGGCAGCTCGGCCTCGTTGCAAGGGGTAGCGAGGTCTGTTCGCGAGGCCAACCCTGAGGCACTGATCGTCGCCCTCGAACCGGCCGGATCGGCGGCTATTTCCGGCGGCCCAAGCGGTCCGTTCAGGATCCAAGGCTGGAGCGGCTTCATTCCGCCCCTGTACGAACCCGACGTCGTCGATCAGGTGATACCCGTCGACGACCGAGACGCTCTGGAGACGACGCTGCGCTTGGCCCGCGACGAGGGCGTCTTCACCGGTGTCTCCGGAGGCGCCAACGTAGCTGCAGCGATCCAGCTAGCGGAGCAGCTCGGCCCCGATGACGTCGTCGTGACCCTCGCACCCGACTCCGGCTACAAATACCTCTCGGCCGCGCCGTTCTTGCTCGAGCGGGGCGTCCAAACACCGGCACGCCAAGCCGGCCGCGATACCCGCCCAGGGGCGGCGTAGAGACGGCGATGACGCCCCTCGGGATTGGGTGGAGTCTGGGCTCATCGTGCCTGCGCGTGCCTCCGCCCTTCACTTCCTGCCAGGTCGATTGCCGTCGTGCGTCAACGACTCGAGCCGCTTCGCGAAGTGGCGCCGCCAGTCCTCCGGCAGGGCGTCGAGGGCGACGAGGCGCTCGATCGCCCGTACGTCGTCCCGATCGCTCGAGAACACGCGAGTGATCTCCGCTATCGGGATCTGCGCTGGATGGCGCGCAACTGTCTCGACCGGGTCGCCGGCTGCGACGTCGCCCTCCACCTCGACGGCGAGGTAGTAGCCAGTGCGGCCGCTGGCGAGGAATCGCTTGACCATGTCCTCGCGGCCGAAACGAAGCCCGAGCTTGTAGCAGGGCAGCCGCGGCTGAGTGACGATGAGCTCGGCGCTGCCGATCCGGAAGCGGTCGCCGACTGCAGCCTCCTCCTCGAGTGGTAACCCCTCGACCGTGAGGTTCTCCCCGAAGGAGCCGAAGGTCAGCTCCTGCTCGAGCTGCTCCTGCCAGAACCGGTAGTGCTCGAGCGGGTACGCGTACACCGCCTTCGCGGCGCCCCCGTGCACGGTGAGGTCGCCCTGGCGGTCGCCGGCGATGTTCAGGCGGCGGATCGGCACGCGACCCTTGGCCGGCTCCTTGAAGATCGCCGTCGTGACGTCGCGTCCCTTCCACGGCACGGTGCGGGGAAGACCCACGTTGACGGAAATGATCCGCATCGCTCTACTGAAGGTCGGGACGGCTGGTGACGCCGTCCGCCGTTCGTGCTTCCTTCGCGACCTTGATGCGGATGTCTTCTCGCGAGAGCTTCCCGACGAGGTCGGCGTGCGCCTCGCCGATATGGCGCTCGACGTGAGCAACCAGGTCGTCGTCGGCCTCGCCGCGCATAACGAAGCCGTCCAGCTCGCAGGTGAACTCTTTTGCCATCGCTCCTCCTTCGCTCATGTGTGAGAGCAATGGTCGCGGCCGCGGCTTTCCCGAACCTTTCGCCGAGCTTTCTAAGCTGTGGCGATGGCAGAGTCAGGCGGGACGCGAATCCAGCTCTGCGGCCGGCTTGTGGTGAGACTGGAGGGGCATCGGGTCGAGGACTCACTGCCGGGAGTCCTGGGTCAGCTGCTCTTGACGTACCTCGTGCTCAACCGGCTCCGCCGCGTCGATCGCGACGAGCTGCTGATCGCGGTCTACGGCGAGGAGGCGCCAGCCGACCACCGGGCCCGCCTCAGCGTGTTGCTCTCGAAGCTGCGCCGCGTCCTCCGTGCCGACCTGCTTACGGGACGAGCACAGATCGAGCTCGTGTTGCCGGCGGACGCATTCGTCGACGTCGAGGCCGCGTTCGAAGCGCTCCATCGGGCGGAGTCGCACGTCGCGAGGAGCGAGTGGGCAGCCGCGTGGGGCCCCTCCGGCCTCGCCTATGACATCGCCAGCCGCCCCCTGCTCCGAGGCCACGACCGCCCCTGGCTCGACGACTGGCGGAGACGTCTGAACGAGGCCCGGCTCAGCGGGCTGGACTGCCTGGCAGCGGCCAGCCTCGGAATCGGTGGACCGGAGCTGCCTCAAGCCGTGAACTGCGCCCGTCAGCTCGTCGAGCTCGCTCCGTTCCGCGAGACCGGCTACCGGATCCTGATGGAGGGGCTCGAGCGAAGCGGGAACGTCGCAGAGGCGCTGCGTGTCTACGACCGGCTGCGCATCACCCTCCGAGAAGAGCTCGGAATTCCTCCGAGCCCAACGGTGCAGGAGGTCCACCGGCGCCTGCTCGGCAAGGCCGCCACGACCGCCGTCTAGTTAGATCTCCTCGGCCCTCGCGATGATGTCCAGGCGCGAAACCTTCCCTACGAGATCCGGATGGTCGGCGGCGATGTGCGCCTGTGCCTTCTCCCAGAGCCCATCATCGTCGTCGTCCTCGAGGACCTTGCCGCAGATGCAGGTGATTCGCCTGATTCCGCTGGCGCCCGTCACGGTTGCATCCTAGGGTTGCCTGGTGGACGGTGGTCTGCTGCTCCGAGGCGCGGGGCGTCCGTCGATCAGCCCGCGGCCTCGAGGCGCGGGGCGTCCGTCGATCAGCCCGCGGCCTCGACGGACCAGATCAGCAGATCGAGGATTCGCAGCTCGGTGAGCCTGTAACTGCGCCTCGCGAGCTCGTGCCGGACCGCTCGCACCGCCGCTCGGTTGCGGTCGAGGTCGCGCTTGTAGCCGCGTACGAGCCCGAGCGCGCGCTCCCCGAACTGAGCCTGGGCTCCGAGGTCGTCGTCCTCCAGGTACTTCTGGACGACGCTGTCGAGCATGGGGATCAACGCCGGGCGCTTCGGGTGCAGTGCCTTGGTCATCTTCGAGAAGCCGACCCCGCGGATGTCTGCGAACGCGTCGAAGAGCTGCCGTAGATGCAGCCACGGCAATGCGGTCGCCGCGCCTGACAGCGAAGCATCAGGAGCAATTGCCCGTAGGGCTCGCTCGATTGTGCGGCGCCGTTCCAGGATCGCTGCAATCTCGGCCGCCGAGATGCGGGCGCCGCCGCGGTTCGCCAGCCTCAGGTCCGACTCGCCGAACGACGCCGGTCGCGAAGGGTCGCTGACGTCGAAACGAGGGTTTGCCTCTAGGAAGCCGAGCACCACCGTCACGGGATCCTCGACGGAGACGCCGTTCCGAAGGGCGACCCGCGCGACCAAACTCGTCGTCACCCGCTCAGCGCGCGGAGCCGACGAAGGGCCTCATGGAAACCGGTCCCGATGCCCGAGAGCCTTCTTGTCCTCATCGCTCGGATTGCGATACACGACGAAGCGAATGCGGTCAACCGCCGCCGGCAACGCTTCTCGCCCGCGATGCTTCCGCAAGTCGCCAGATGCGGCTCGGGTCGAGCGGCAACTCGTCGACCTCGATGCCCAGAGGCGTGAGTGCATCGACAATCGCGTTTGCCAGGACAGCCGTGGGAGGGAGGATGCCGACCTCGCCCGCACCCTTCATGCCCCCGGGGACATCCGGCGCGGGTGTTTCGAGCAACTCGAGCTCGATGTCGGGAACGTCGGCCGCGGTTGGCAGCAGGTAGTCCATGAACGACGTTGTCAGGAGCTGGCCTGAGTCGCCGTAGACGAGCTCCTCGAGCATGGCGCTGCCGATCCCCTGAACAACGCCGCCGCAGATCTGCCCCTCGACAATCGCCGGGTTGATCATGGTTCCCGAATCGTTCACGGCAACGTAGCGCTGGACGTCGAACTTGCCCGTGTCCGGGTCCACCTCGACGACTGCTGCGTGGGCGCCGTAGGGGTAGTTGCTCGTCGCTGGACTGAACAGGTGTGACTCCTCGAGGGCGGGCGGCATCTCGTTCGGGAGGTTTTGCCCGAGGTGGGCCTCCCGCGCGAGCGCGGCGATGTCGAGCCCCGCGGCCGGCGCACCACGCACAAACGCACGACCTCCGGCCAGCTCGATGTCCGACTCGCTCGCTTCGAGGAGGTGTGCCGCAATCCGCCGCAGCTTGTCGGCGAGCTTGTCCGCGGCGAGCAGCACGGCAGGTCCAGAGACGACGGCGATTCGGCTCGCGATCGCTCCTGCCGGGCTGTAAGGAGTGATGGCGCTGTCGCCCTGTACGACGTCGACGTCGCGCTCCGGATCGAGTCCGAGTCGCTCCGCGCAGGCCTGTGCGAGCGTGGTCGCCACCCCTTGCCCCTGCGAGGATGCGCCGGTCAGGACAGTCACCGTGCCGGAGGGGTCCATGCGAACGATGGCCGTCTCGTAGTTCCCGTACCCGACGCCCCCGGCGCCGAGCACCCGTGACGACGGCAGGCCGGACTCCATCACGAACGGCGCGATACCGATGCCGATGTGACGGCCCTCCTTCCGGGCCTGTTCCTGAAGGCTCCGAAAGGCCGTGTACTCGACGAGCTCGAGCAGCCGCTCGAACGCCTGCCCGTAATCGCCGCTGTCGTAGCGACGGTGAGTGACGCTCTCGTAGGGCATGGCCTCGGCGCGGACTAGGTTCCGGCGCCGCACGTCCGCACGCTCGAGCCCGAGGCGACGAGCGAGACGATCGAGGAGGCGCTCGAGCACGAAGACCGCCTGGGGCATGCCGAAGCCGCGGTAGGCACCGCTCGGCACCTTGTTCGTGACGACTCCGACAACCTCCATGCGGTAGTGCTGGATGTCGTAGGGGCCGGGCATCAGGTCGGCGGCAAGCCTGGCCGGACCGATGCCGTGGTTCGACGAGTGGGCGCCGCTGTCGTACAGGACCCGGCCGCGGAGGCCTAAGACGCGCCCGTGCTCGTCGGCGGCAAGCTCGACGTTCCAGATCTGTTCTCGCGCGTGAAGCGTGGCGAGGAAGTGCTCCCGCCGGTCCTCGGTCCACTTCACCGGCCGCCCGTGACGCCGGGCGAGTACGCAGACGAGGACGTCCTCTGGATAAGCGTGATCCTTCGGACCGAATCCCCCGCCCACGTCGGCCGCGACGACGCGAACTCTCTGCTCGGGCCAGGTGCACGTCTGCGCGATCATCGACGCGACGAGGTGCGGGGTCTGCGTCGAGCTCCAGAGGAGGACCTGGTCGGTTGTGCCGTCGTAGTCGGCGACGGCCACGCGCGTCTCCATCGGCATCGCCGCCTGGCGTTGGACGCGATAACGCCCAGCCACGCGGACTGGTGCAGCCGAGAAGCACGCATCGACGTCACCCCCCACGAGGACGGTCTCGGCCATGACGTTCGTCTCCCAGTGCGGGTAGAGAAGCGGTGCGTTCTCCTCGAGTGCTTCTTCAGCACCTACGACGGCCGGGAGCTCGTCGATCTCGAGCACTACAAGATCCGCGGCGTCCTCGGCGACGTATCGACTCTCCGCGGCCACGACCGCGACCGGGTGGCCGACGTAGTAGACACGGTCCTTCGCGAGTACGGGATTCGACACGTTTCGCTGCCCTGGGTGCAGCCAGTTCACCGTCAAATCGCCCACGCCGAGGGCGGCGAGGTCGGCAGCCGTAAGCACGCCGTGGACTCCCTCCAGAGCAAGCGCGGCGCCCGCGTCGATCCCCCGAACCAGCCCGTGCGCCACCGGGCTTCGCACGACGGCGGCGTGGAGCATCCCCCGGAGGTGGATATCGTCCACGTAACGGCCGCGGCCCGTGATCAAGCGCAGGTCCTCGAGGCGGCGGATCCGCCTGCCGAGCTGCCTCATCTCGGCTCCCCCCGGATGGCGGCGGCGCGCCGCGCCGCGCGCACGATGCCCACGTACCCGGTACAGCGGCAGATGTTGCCCGCAAGTCGTTCCCTTAGCCGCCGATCATCGAGAAGCGGAATCTCCTCTAGGAATGATGCGATCGAGAGGATGAAGCCCGGCGTGCAAAAGCCGCACTGGAGACCGTGCTCCTCCGAGAAGGCCTGCTGAACGGGGTGGAGGTTGTCGGGCTCGCCGAGGCCTTCGATCGTCGTGACCGACCTTCCCGAGGCCTGGACCGCGAGCAACAAGCACGAGCGAACCGCCTGCCCGTCGAGCAGGACCGTGCAGGCGCCGCAGACGCCGTGCTCGCAGCCGACGTGGGTCCCCGTGAGGCCGAGCTCGTGACGGAGCAAGTCTGAGAGGAGCAACCTCGGCTCGACCTCCCGGACGTACCGGTGCAAGTTGACCGCCAGGTCGACGGTGACCGCCCCGATGGGCTCCATCAGTTGCCGTCTTCCTCGTCGAGAGCACGCTTTGTCGCACGCCTAAGCGCCCGCGCCGCCAGGGTCGCCGCGAGATGACGGCGGAACTCGGCAGACCCGTGGACGTCGTCGCTGGGCTCCAGCGTCCGCCGCACCTCCTGCGCCATCTCCTCGAGGAGCGCCTCGGTGGGGACCTGACCGCGCAAACTGTCTGCCGCCGCCACGCGGATCGGACACGGGCCGACCCCTGCGAGCGCGAGCCGAGCCTCCTCGATCGTCCCGTCGGCTCCGATCGAGACGTTCGCGGCGACACCGGCGATCGCAAGGCCGCGATGACTGCGGGTGAACTCGAGATAGGCGACGCCGCGCCGTCCGGACGATTGGCGCGGAAAGCGCACC
>JBKPCT010000033.1:0-5739 GCA_046727515.1 Actinomycetota bacterium
TGATCCCCACCTACGGGAGCAAGGAGGCGATCTTCAGCTTCGCGCAGGTAGCCCTCGACCCGGCGAGCGTGAAGGACACGGTGGTCGTCACCGAGCCCGGATACCCGGTGCCCGGCCGCGGCGCGGCCTTCGCGGGGGCGCGGGTGGAGGTGCTGCCGCTGCTCGAGGAGAACGGCTTCCTTCCGGATCTCGACGCGATCGAGGACTGGGAGCGGATCGCACTCTTCTGGGTCAACTACCCGAACAACCCCACCGGGGCGACCGCGACGCTCGCCTTCTACGAGCGGCTGAGCGAGCTGGCCCGCGAGCACGACTTCCTGCTCTGCTCGGACGAGGCCTATAGCGAGCTCTGGTTCGCCGGGCCGCCGTGCTCGGCCTTCCAGGTCGCCGACCGTACGAACGTCGTCGTCTTCCAGACGCTCTCCAAGCGCTCCTCGATGACCGGCTACCGGTCGGGCTTCGTCGCCGCCGCGCCGGAGGTGATCGCGGCGCTCCGCACGTATCGGCCGTCGACGGGCTCGGCGCCGCAGGAGTTCGTCCAGCGCGCCTCCGTCTTCGCCTGGAGCGACGAGGCGCACGTGGCGAGGACGCGCGAGGCCTACCGGCGAAAACGCGAGGTGCTCCTGCCGGCGCTCGAGCAAAACGGCTGGCGCGTGGCGGCGAGCGAGGCGACGATGTATCTCTGGGTCGAGGTGCCCGGCGGCGAGAGCTCGGTGTCGGCCGCCGAACGGCTGCTCGCCAACGGCATCGTCGTCGCTCCGGGGGCGTACCTCGGTGCAGCCGGCGAGGGGTACGTGCGGCTTGCGCTCGTGCCGACGCTTGCCGAGTGCGGGTGGGCGGCCGACCTCCTGGAGCGCGTCCTGTGAGCGCAGACCGCGTTCTGGAGACGATCGCCGGCCTCGACCGAGGTGAGATCCGCGTCGCCGAGCGCGACGGCGACGACTGGGTCGTGAACGAGGAGGCGAAACAGGCGATCCTCGACTACTTCCGCCTTCGCGAGATGGAGCCGATCGAGCTCGGCCCGTTCGAGTACCGCGACAAGATCCCCCTCAAGCACGACTACGCCGCGCTCGGCGTTCGCGTCGTCCCTCCGGCGGTCGCACGCTACGGGTCGTTCCTCTCGGAGGACGTCGTGATGATGCCGAGCTACGTCAATATCGGCGCCTGGGTCGGCCCGCGCACGATGATCGACACCTGGGCCACGGTCGGGTCGTGCGCGCAGATCGGCGCGGACGTCCACCTGGCGGGCGGCGTCGGCATCGGCGGCGTGCTCGAACCGGTGAACGCACGGCCCGTCGTGGTCGAGGACGGCGCCTTCATCGGCTCGCGCTGCATCATCACCGAGGGCGTTCGCATCGGCGAGGGCGCGGTGCTCGGTCCCCTCGTCGCACTGACGGCGAGCGTCCCGATCATCGACGTGACGGGGCCCGCGCCGGTCGAGTACCGCGGCTACGTGCCGCCGCGCTCCGTCGTCGTCCCCGGCACGCGACCGAAGGAGTTCCCGGCCGGTACGTATCAGCTCGGGTGCGCGCTGATCATCGGCCGGCGAAGCGAGTCGACAGACCTGCGCGTGTCGCTGAACGACGCGCTCCGAGAGTACGGAATCTCGGCGGGGTAGGGCGGCGCGGCGGCCTCGACCGGACAGGCCTGGACCTGTGGCGGGCGCAGGCCGTAGGTCCCATCCCTAACCCCCACCCACCCCGGGGATTCAAATGGGCGGGCTTTCCAATCTAGCCTGCGCGGCGTGACCTGTCTGTGCCGATTGCGTGCCTATTCGATGCGCTCGACCGGCCCGGTCAGCTGTGCCCGGCCCTCCGCGATCCGGACGAGCAGGTCTCCGCCTGGAAAGGAGACGACGACCTCGCCCTCACCGTGCGTCGCCGCCGCCACCGCGACCGCGCCCGTCCCGGAGGACGCGGTCTCCCCCACGCCGCGCTCCCACACCCGGGCGGTCACCCGGCCGGGGCCGTCGACCCGCGCGACCTGGACGTTCGTGCGCTCCGGAAAGCGCGGATGAGTCTCGAGCAGCGGGCCGATCAGCGGGAGATCGTCCGGCTCGCCGAGCACCACCGCGTGGGGGTTCCCGACCCGGACGGCGACGACGTCGAGCCCGGCGATCCGCTCGCGCTCGTAGACCTCCACAGCGCCGAGCTCCTGCTCGATCTCCCCACCGGGCAACGGGTGAGCGGCAACCTCGCGCCCGGCCACGCGGATCCGCACCTCCCCGCCGCCGCTGCGCTCGGCAAGCCAACGCGCAGCGATCCGCGTCCCGTTGCCGGACATCTCCGCCGTCGATCCGTCCGCGTTCCAGATCACGATCTCGGCCTCGAGTCCGGCCATCCAGACGACCTCGAGAATCCCGTCTGCCCCAGCGACCTCTGCACGAACGCGCTCAGCGGTCAGCGGCTCGCCGAGCTCAGCCCGCTCGACCAGCAGGTACTCGTTTCCCGCTGCCCGCCAGCGCGAGAATCTCATCCGCCACCTCGTCAGGAGACCGGTCCGCCCGCACGCTAACGAGGCCTGGAAACCGCCGCATCCACTTCCGCTGGTACGCGGCGAATCGCCGCGTCCGTGCCGCCAGGGTCGCGATTGCCTCTTCGCGCGGCAGCTCGGAGACCTCGCGCAGCCCAATGATCTTCTGCGCAGTCGCCGACAGCGGCCTGGCGAGAGCTGTAGCCACCTCCTTCTCTACCCCGGCATCGAACATCGCGCGAGTCCGCTCCTCGATGCGCCGCGCCAGCTCCTCGCCGGGAACGTCGAGTCCGATCACGAGCGTGGGTTGACGCGACTCGTCCTTCCACAGCCTCTCACCGCGAAGCGAGTGCCCGGCCTCCGCCAGCTCCAGCGCTCGGATGACGCGGCGCCGGTCGTTTGGGTGGACGGCCGCCGCGGCCGAGGGATCGCGGTCGGTGAGCAATGCGTGCGCCGCGTCGCCGCCCAGCTCGTCGTAGCAGGCCGCCCACCGCTCGCGCGCGCCCGGCTCCGGCGCAGGCGGGACGTCCAGCCCGCCGAGCGCGGCACGGAAGTAGAGACCGGTGCCGCCGACAACGACCGGTGTCCGCCCGGCTGCGAGGGCTGCGTCGATCGCCTCGTGTGCGAGTCCCTGATACTCGGCTACCGACGCCTCGTGGTCGAGCTCCCAGACGCCGACGAGCGCCGCCGGCGACTGGTTCGTCAGGATCGGCAGGCCGCGGTAGAGCTGGGCCGAGTCGGCGGCGACGAGCTCGGCCGGAATCCTGCGGACGACAGCTTCGGCAACCGCGCTCTTGCCGCTCGCCGTCGGCCCGAAGAGACCCAGGACGGCGGGCTCAGGCGGCTGCGGCGACGAGCTGCGCACCGCTTAGCGTCGTCGAGGTGGTGCCCTGGATCTCGACCGGGACGAGCTCCCCGGCGTTTGCGGTCCCGGTGAAGTTCACCGTCGTGTTCCGACGGGTGCGGCCGCGGCGAAGCGCCGGATCCGTTCGGCTCGGCCCCTCGACCAGGACCTCCTCGACGCGTCCGAGCCGTTCCGCGTTGCGGTCGGCGGCTGTCCTCTGGACGACGTCGATGAGGCGCTCGATCCGGCCACGCTTGACCTCCTCGGGTACCTGCTCGGGCATCGTGGCGGCCTCGGTGCCGCTGCGCGGCGAGAAGACGAAGGTGAACGCACCGTCGTAGCCGACCTCCTCGACCGCAGACACCGTCTCCAGGAAGTCCTCCTCGGTCTCGCCGGGAAAGCCGACGATCAGGTCGGTCGTCAGCGCGACGTCGGGAATCGCTGCTCGAAGCTCTCCTACGAGCCTCAGGTAGCGCTCCCGCGAGTACGTCCGTCGCATGCGCTTGAGGACGCGGGTCGCCCCGGACTGGAGCGGCAGGTGCGCGTGCTCGCAAACCGAGGCACAGCCGGCCATGGCCGCGATCACGTCTGGGCGGAAGTCCTTCGGATGCGGGCTTGTGAAGCGGATCCGTTCGATCCCCTCCACCGCATCGACCGCGCGCAGTAGCTCGGCGAAGCCGACCCGTGTGTCGACCGGAAGATCCCGACCGTACGAGTTCACGTTCTGGCCGAGCAGCGTGACCTCGCGCACGCCGTCACGCGCCAGCTGCTCGATCTCCGCCAGGATCTCGCCCGGGCGCCGGCTAGCCTCACGGCCACGCACGGCCGGGACGATGCAGTAGGCGCACGTCGAGTTGCAGCCCATCGAGATCTGCACCCAGGCCTGGAACGTGCGCTCGCGGTGCAGGGGCAGCGTGGCCGAGAAGCGGCGCTGCTCGGCCGTGCCGAACGCGCCGCGTGGCGCGTGCCCCCCGGCTCCAAGCCACTCGCCGAGGTGTGGGATCGAGCCCGGTCCGAACGCGACGTCGACGAACGGGTACCGCTCGAAGATGCCTTCGCGTTGCGCCTCGGCGTAGCAGCCCCCGACGGCGATCACGCGCTCCGGATCGCGATCCTTCAGCGCCTTCGCCTGCGCGAGGTGCGCGGCGAGGCGCTGGTCGGGCTTCTCGCGGATCGTGCACGTATTGAAGACGAGGACGTCAGCGTCCTCCTGAGCGACCGCCTCGCCGAGCCCGAGTGACTCGAGCATCCCCTTGATCCGCTCCGAATCGTGGGCGTTCATCTGGCACCCGAAGGTGGTGACGTGATAGCGCTTGTACATATGGCCGTCTAGGAGGTCGGCACGGTGTGCCACGCGAAGCGTAGCCGTCCGCGCGCCTCCTTCAATCCGCGCGCCGACGATCCTTCTCCACGGATCGGGGACGCCGACGTTCCCAGTAACGGCCGATGCGGATAGCGTGGGGCCGCCCGTAGCTTGGCGACATGAGTCTCGTGTCGCTGGGGCAAAGCCAGAACCTGTACAGCACCGACACCGCGGGCCTGTCGGCGATGGTGAGCCTGGCCGGCGCGACCTGGACGCTGTCCCGCCGGCTTCGAGGATGCGAGACGAGCGAACAGGCCCTGGGTCTGGCCCGGACTCGAAGACCGGCCAGACCGCGCTCTCGCGCAGCGCGCCCGGCCGTAGCAGACCAACGAGTTAGGAGGCAGCCGTGATCAGCAGACGGAGAACGAAGATGCACACGAAGAACAAGGGGAGCTTGCCTCGCCGCCGACGGGAAGGGGCCATCGCCGCGAGCGCCACCATCATTGCGCTGGCGCTGCTTGCCGCGCCGGCCGGCGCGACTTCTCCACGCCCGCCGAGCCCGAAGAGTTTGGCGTTCCAAGCGGCGGTGCAGAACTCGGCGCTGGCTGCGGCGGTGGACTCGAGGAGACTCGCCTGCATGCGCGCGCTTGGAATCACGCTCCCCAGCCCAGGGGCGAACGGCGGCTCGAAGGGTAGTGGGGAGATCGGCGGCAAGAGCGCGGTCAATCCGCAGTCGGCGAAGTACAAGGCCGCCCAGAAGGCGTGCGACAAGGAGATTGACCGGCTGGAGGTGCGGGTTGTCGCCTGCCTCCGCGCGAACGGAATCCCGCTCCCCGACCCTCGGATGGACCCCGAGAAGATGGATGGCTCGAAGCCCCGCGAGAGCGGCGTCGATCGGCAGCCGGTGAAGCTCACCGGCGCCGAGAAGGCGAACCTCAATGCCGCCCTGAAGGCGTGCCGGAACGTCGTTCCCAGAAGGCGTGGCGCGGGCGGGTGAGCGCTTCGGCCAGCCTTACGGGGAGCCTCGTTCGCGGCCGGGGCGTGGCGACGCTCACCCCGCCGGCCGGCGCCGACGGGAGTTCGGCGGCCTCTCGCGCATCGCGGCTGCGTCGTCGTCTGC
>JBKPCT010000034.1:0-15707 GCA_046727515.1 Actinomycetota bacterium
GTTCCAGAAGGCGATCGACGAGGCGAAGAAGCTGAAGCCGCCGGCCGAGCTCGAGGACGCGGCCGACCGCTTCGTCTCGCTCGCGCAGCAGATCCACGACAAGATCGACGACGCGATCGTCGCGTCGAAGAAGCAGAACGCGGTGAAGCTCGCCAGGATCGGAATCTCGATCGCCACGCTCAGCAATCAGTCGAACGAGATTGCGAGAAGGGAGCTGAAGGCCTCGGCCTGCTCGCTCGGCTAGCCGGGTCTCCGCACGGAGAGTCAGGCTCGAGCCCGATCGTCCGCCTTAGTCCAGCAGCTCGTACGCCGGCAGCGTCAGGAAGTCGACGAACTCGTCGGCGAGCGCGACCTGCTCGAAGACGTGGCGCGCCTCGTCCAGCCGCGGGGTCTCCGGCAGCGCGGCCATCTCGTCGTCGGCGATCTCGACGACCCGGTCACGGTCGACGCGGTCGTGCCGCACCCACTGCCAGAGCTGCGAGCGCGAGATCTCAGCGGTCGCGACGTCCTCCATCAGGTTGTCGATCGCGGCCGCGCCGGTGCCGTTCAGCCAGGCGGCGAGGTAGCGGATCCCGACGGAGACGTTCTGCCGGATGCCCGCCTCCGTGATCTCGCCGGGGGTCTCGGGTACGGACAAGAGCTGCTCCGCGGTCACCGCCACGTCGGGTCGCTGTCGGTCGAGCTGGTTCGGCCGCTCGCCGAGCACCGCGTCGAACTCCTGGGTCGCCGTCTGAACGAGGTCGGGATGCGCGACCCAGGTGCCGTCGAACCCGTCGCCTGCCTCGCGCGACTTGTCCTCACGCACCTTCGCGAGCGCAGTCTCCGTCACCTCCGGGTCGCGCCGGTTCGGGATGAACGCCGCCATACCACCCATCGCGAATGCGCTCCGCTTGTGGCAGGTCTGGACGAGCAGCTCGGTGTAGGCGCGCATGAACGGGACGGTCATCGTCACGGCTGAGCGGTCGGGGAGGACAAAGTCGTCCCGGTGCCGGAACTTCTTGATCACGCTGAAGATGTAGTCCCAGCGCCCGGCGTTCAGACCCGCCGAGTGCTCGCGCAGCTCGTAGAGGATCTCCTCCATCTCGAGCGCGGCGAGGATCGTCTCGATCAGGACGGTCGCGCGGATCGTCCCCGGCGGGATTCCGAGCGCGCCCTGGGCATGCAGGAACACGTCGTTCCAGAGCCGCGCCTCGAGGTGGCCCTCGAGCTTCGGGAGGTAGAGGTACGGGCCGGTCCCGTGCGCGAGCGCGCGCTTCGCCGAGTGGAACATGAACAGGCCGAAGTCGAAGAGGCTGCCCGAGACGGGCTCGCCGTCGACGAGCACGTGTCGCTCGGGCAGGTGCCAGCCGCGCGGGCGAACGAGCAACGTCGCCGTCTGCTGGTTCAGCCGGTAGCTCTTCTCCGGCGTGTCCAGCGAGATCGTGTGCTCGATCGCGTCGATCACGTTTCGCTGACCCTCGACGAGGTTCGACCAGGTGGGCGAGTTCGCGTCCTCGAAGTCGGCCATGAAGACGCGCGCACCCGAATTGAGCGCGTTGATCACCATCTTCCGATCGGTCGGGCCGGTGATCTCGACGCGGCGGTCCCGGAGGTCGGGCGGTGCCTCGGCGACGCGCCACGACTCGTCCTCGCGGACGGCCCGCGTCTCCTCGAGAAAGTCGGGCAGCTCGCCGTCGAGCAGGCGCTCTTGCCGCGCCGCGCGCGCCGCGAGCAGTCCCTCGCGCCGCCCGCCGAAGGTTCGCTGCAGGTCGGCGACGAAGGCGAGCGCCTCGCCGGAGAGAATCTCCTCGTCGCGCTCGCCGCGGAGCTCGATGCCTGCCCCCGGACCGGCCATCGGGGCGGGACTCTAACGAGGGGCTGCGAAGATACGCCGCATGGTGGCCCTTCTCGCGCTCGCCGCGGCCGCGCTGCTCTCGATCGCGGCCGGTCGCCCTGCACCTGCCCCGGTCGTCCACGAGACCGTCTGGTTCCGGGGCGCCGAGCCGGCACGCCGCCTGGTCGTCACGGAGGACGTGGCCGGACACTGCGTCGCGCCCGCCCGCTCGACGCCGCGGGCCGATGCGTGGCGCTGCTTCGCGGACGAGCACTTCATCGACCCATGTTTCTCGGCAACTGCGCACAGCCGCACGTTGCTCTGTCCCTTCGATCCCTGGTCGAAGACTGTCAGGCTGGTCGAGCTGACCCGGCGGCTGCCTCGCGTGGTAGCGCGCCGTGGGCGGGTGAATGCTCCGTGGGGCATCTGGACAGCGAACGCGAAGCGCTGCGTGATCGCCGTCTCGGGCGCGACCCTCCGCCTCGCCGGTCAGCGTGTGCGGTATGAGTGCGCGGGCAGCGGGTTTCTCGTCGGCTACGCGGATGTGCGCAAAGCCGCGTGGACGATCGGCTACGTCCCGCGCTACGACGTCGCCAATCCGCACCTGCACCTCAGGCGCATTGGCATCACCGACGTCTGGCGCTAGCGTGAGCGCGATGAGAGACGCAGCCGAGGACAAAGGCGACGGCGAAGCTGTCGGCCTTGGTGCGAGGCGAGGTGGTGACGCCGACAGCGTCGGCTTCGCCGACGAGATCCGAGCCGCCGTGCCGTCAGGCGCCGTCATCTCGGAGCCGGAGCAGCTCCGCACCTACGAGTGCGACGGCCTGACCGGGCGCCGCGTCGTGCCGTCGCTCGTCGTCCTGCCCGAGACGACCGAGCAGGTGCAGGCCGTCGTGCGCGCGTGCCACGCCGCCGGAGTTCCGTTCGTCGCCCGAGGCGCGGGCACCGGACTCTCGGGCGGGGCGCTCCCAGTCGCCGAGGGTGTCGTGATCGGGCTCTCACGGATGACTCGGATCCTCCGGGTCGAGCTCGAGTCCGAGCGGGTCGTCGTCCAGCCCGGCGTGACGAACCTGCAGGTGACCGAGGCGGTGATCGGCGCCGGCTACTACTACGCGCCCGACCCCTCGAGCCAGCAGGTCTGCACGATCGGCGGCAACCTCGCCGAGAACTCCGGCGGTGCGCACTGCCTGAAGTACGGCTTCACCGCCAACCACGTCACCGGCCTCGTTGCGGTGCTGCCGGGCGGCGAGGTCGTCCGGCTCGGCGGCGTCGCACGCGAGTCGCCCGGGCCGGACCTGCTCGGCGCGTTCGTCGGCTCGGAGGGGACGCTCGGGATCGCGACCGAGATCACGCTGCGCGTTCTGCGCCGCCCGGAGTGCGTGCGTACGGTGCTGGCCGCCTTCGACTCGACCGACGCGGCCGGGGGAGCCGTCTCGGGAATCGTCGCCGCCCGGATCCTGCCCTCGGCGATGGAGATGATGGATCGGCTGACGATCGAGGCGGCCGAGGCCGCGGTGCATCCCGGGTACCCGGACGCAAATGCGCTGCTCCTCGTCGAGCTCGACGGCGCGGTCTGCCAGGTGGAGCTCGACCTCGCCGCCGTGGAGGCGATCTGCCGCGAGCACGGCGCGTGGGAGATCCGGACCGCCGCCGACGACCACGAGCGCGCGCTGCTCTGGAAGGGGCGGAAGTCGGCCTTCGCCGCGATGGGTCGGGTTGCGAACGACTACTACGTGCAGGACGGCGTCGTGCCGCGCACGAAGCTGCCGGAGGTGCTGCGGCGGATCGCCGAGCTCGAGTCCGAGTACGGCCTTCGCGTCGGGAACGTGTTCCATGCGGGCGACGGCAACCTCCACCCGCTCGTGCTCTACGACGGCCGCGTCGAGGGCGAGCCGGAGCAGGCGCGGGCGCTCGCGGAGGCGATCCTCGAGGTCTGCATCGACGCCGGCGGCTCGCTGACAGGCGAGCACGGAATCGGCACGGACAAGGCCTGCTCGATGCCGCTGCTCTTCGGCGAGAACGACCTGGAGACCATGCAGCGCTTCCGCCGCGCCTTCGATCCCGCCGGGCTCTGCAACCCTGGGAAGGTCTTCCCGACGCCGCGCCTCTGCGGCGAGGTGCCGGGCCCCTATCGCGCGCACCCGCTCGAGAAGGCAGGGCTTGCCGAGCGTCTCTGAGATCTGGAGCGTGCACGAGGCTGCCGAGGTGCTCGCAGCCGCCGCGGAGGAGGGGAGGCAGGTCTCGATCGAGCGCGCGGGCGGCGACGTCGTCCTCTCGACACGACACCTGGACCAGGTGCTCGAGCATGAGGCCGGCGACCTGACCGCGATTGTCGAGGCCGGCCTGCGCGTGCGCGACCTGAATGTCCGGCTCGCCGACCACGGCCAGATGCTCGCCCTCGACCCGCTTGGCAACCCGACGCTCGGAGCGTGCGTCGCCGCCAACCTTTCAGGCCCGCGGCGGCATCGCTATGGGACGGCGCGAGACCTCGTGCTCGGAGTGACCGTGGTACTGGCGGACGGCACCGTCGCGAGCGCCGGCGGGAAGGTCGTGAAGAACGTCGCCGGCTACGACCTCGGCAAGCTCTTCTGCGGCTCGGAGGGCCGGCTCGGACTGATTGCGCGCATCGCGTTGCGTCTCCACCCGCGGCCGGAAGCCTCGCGGACGCTGGCCGTGCCGGTCGAGTCCGCGGGCGAGGCGGCGGCGACCGCCCGCGCGCTTCTGCACTCGCCGCTCGAGCTCTCGGCGCTCGACGTCGTCTGGCCGGGGTGGGTCGCAGTCCTGATCGAGGGGTCGCGGGCCGCCGTCGACGAGCAGTTCGGTGCCGCGCGCACGCTCGTCGGAGGCGAGGAGGACTTCGGCTCGGTCTGGGAGGCCGGCGAGGCGCGACAGCGCGCGTCGCGGGGCCGGCTGCTGTTCGCGCCGGGCGAGCTAGAACGGACGCTCGGCGGGCTGGACGCGGCGGTGGTTCGGGTTTCGGCCGGGGTTGCCCACGTGCGCGACCCGGTGCCGGATGCGCGCGATCCGGCCGAGATCGCGCTCGCCGAGCGCGTGCGCGCCGAGTTCGATCCGCAGGGGGTGCTTGCGTGAATCCCGAGCTGATCTCGGACTGCGTCCACTGCGGCTTCTGCCTGCCGACGTGCCCGACCTACGGTCCGCTCTGGCAGGAGGAGATGGACTCGCCGCGCGGGCGCATCTACCTGATGGGCGCGCTCGTCGACGGCTCGCTTCCGCTCACGGAGACGACGGTGCAGCACTTCGACCGCTGCCTCGGCTGTATGGCGTGCGTGACATCGTGTCCGTCCGGTGTTCGCTACGACCGGCTGATCGAGGAGACGCGCGCGCACGTCGAGGAGCATCACCGGCGCCCGCTCGGCGAGCGCGTCCAGCGCGGGCTGATTTTCGCGACCGTGCCGCACCCGCGGCGGCTGCGGGCGGCGCTGAAGCTGACTCCGCGGTGGCTGCCGGGGCGGCTGAAGCCGTTTGCGGCGCTGAAGCCGCCGTGGCGCTCGTCGGAGCGTCCGCCGGAGGTGACGCCGGCGGTGGGCAAGCAGCGCGCCCGCGTCGGTCTCCTGGTCGGCTGCGTCCAGCGCATCGTCTTCGGCGACGTGAACGCGGCGACCGCGCGGGTACTCGCCGCCGAAGGCTGCGAGGTCGTCGTGCCGCGCGATCAGGAGTGCTGCGGTGCGCTGCACCTGCACGCGGGCCGAGCGGCGCAGGGACGGCAACGCGCGGAGCGGGTTGCCCAGGTTTTCGCCGGCGTGGACGCGATCGTCGTCAATGCGGCCGGCTGCGGGTCGCACCTGAAGGAATCGGACCTCCCAGTGCGTGTCGTCGACGTGAACGAGCTGCTTGCCGGGCTCGGCCCGCGGGCGAAGCGGCGTGAACTGCCGCTCGAGGTGGCCTACCAGGACGCCTGCCACCTCGGGCATGCGCAGGGGATCCGCGACGCCCCGCGCGCGTTGCTCTGCTCGATCCCCGCACTCGACCTCGTCGAGCCCGCGGAGCAGCCGATCTGCTGCGGGAGCGCGGGGATCTACAACCTCGTCCAGCCGGCGGCGGCGGCGGAGCTCGGCGAGCGCAAGGCCGCGAACGTGGTCGCGACCGGCGCCGCCGCGTACGCGAGCGCAAACCCGGGCTGCCTCGTCCAGGTCTCGACGTACCTCCGCAAGTCGGGCACGCGCCTACCCGCGCTGCACCCGGTCGAGCTGCTCGACGCTTCGATCCGCGGCGTGCCGGCGGGCCGGCTTCTCGCGGGCGCGCGCCGCTAGGCGAGCTCGGCGCGCAGCGACTCGACACGGCGCGCGATCTCGTCGCGGATCTCGCGGACGCCGTCGAGCGGCCGGTTCGCGGGGTCAGGCAAGGCCCAGCTCTCGTAGCGCTTCCCCGGGACGACGGGGCAGGCGTCGTCGCAAGTCGCGACGACGACGTCCGCCCAGGCGACATCGTCGTCGTCCAGCGCGTGCGGCACGTGGTCCGAGGCGTTGATGCCGACCTCCGCAAGCGCCTCCAGCACCTGCGGATGTATCGCCGCGCCCGGCTCGGACCCGGCCGATCGAGTCTCGTGCTGCGGGGCCGCGCGGCGGAAGAGCCGCTCGGCCATGACACTCCGACCCTGATTGCCCACGCAGACGAAGAGGACGTTCAGGCCAGCACGTCCCGCAGCGCGGCGAGCGGCTCCGGCGTCACCCGATAGTACGCCCAGCTCCCCCGCTGCTCGCGCTCGACGAGCCCGGCCTGGAGCAGCACCTTGAGGTGGTGGCTCACCGTCGGCTGGCTCAACCCGAGCGGATCGGTCAGGTGGCAGACGCACGCCTCGTTGTGCGGCTGGGCCTGGATCAGGCTGAGGAGCCGCAGACGAGCCGGGTCGGCGATGGCGCGCAGCGCCTGGGCGAGGCGTTGAGCTTCGCGCTCCTCGAGCGGCCCCTGCAGGAGGGGCGGGCACGAGGCGGCGACCGTCGCGATCGTCTGCATCGGAAACATATTGACACGGATCGATGGGCTTGGGATCATAGTCATCGATCGCCATCGATGAGAGGAGTCGAGCATGGCGCTGGTGCCGCTCGGGCGTCGTCTCGCCGCCGAGGCGTTCGGCACGTTTGCGCTGGTGTTCGCCGGCGCCGGTGCAGTGATGGTGGACGCCAAGACCCACGAGCTCGGCCACGTCGGGGTCGCAATCGCGTTCGGCCTCGTGATCATGGCGATGATCTACGCGGTCGGCCACGTCTCCGGGGCCCACTTCAACGGCGCGGTCACGTTCGCGTTTGCGCTCACACGGCACTTCCCCTGGCCTCGTGCCGCCGCGTACTGGGGCGCGCAGCTGACCGGCGCGCTGGCGGCGGCCGCGGTGCTGCGCGGCTCGCTCGGGAACATCGCGCACGTCGGCGCCACGCTCCCCTCAGGCTCGGACCGGCAGTCCTTCCTCTGGGAGGTCGTCCTGAGCGCGTTTCTGATGTTCGTGATCATGGCCGTAGCGACAGACACGCGGGCGGTCGGGGAGGCGGCGGCGATCGCGATCGGCGGGACGATCGCGCTCGATGCGATGGTCGGCGGTCCGATCTCCGGCGCCTCGATGAATCCGATGCGATCCGCCGGCCCCGCCATCGTCTCGGGCCACCTGCACTCGCTGTGGATCTACCTCGTCGCGCCGCCGCTCGGCGCTGCGATCGGCGCGCTCGCCTACCAGCTCGTCCGCGGCGCGGGTCCTAGGGCTTCGTCGCCCTGACGATGGCGCCGTGCATGCCGTCCGCGGCCTCGTACGTGAACTCGACGGAGACGTCGCCGAAGCCGACTTCGGCTAGGCCTCGCTCGTACTCGCTCTTCGAGAGCGCGCCGGCGATGCAGCCGACATAGCTGCCACGGTCGCGGCGGTCCTCGGGCGACAGGCGATCCTCCGCGACGACGTCACTGATCCCGAGGCGCCCGCCGGGCTTGAGCACGCGCGCGAGCTCCCGGAACACGGCCGGCTTGTCGGTCGAGAGGTTGATCACGCAGTTCGAGATCACGACGTCGACGCTATCCGCCGGGAGCGGAACGTCCTCGATGTGGCCCTTCAGGAAGTGGACGTTCGTGACGTCGCGCTGGGCCGCGTTCCGCCGCGCGAGCGCGAGCATCTCCTCGGTCATGTCCAGGCCCCACACGATGCCGGTCGGGCCGACGCGCTCGGCGGAGAGGATCACGTCCAGCCCGCCGCCCGAGCCGAGATCGAGCACCGTCTCGCCTTCGTGTAGGTCGGCGACGGCGACCGGGTTGCCGCAGGCCAGGCTGAGGATCCCGGTCGGACCCTCGCCCTCGTAGAACTCCGGTCCGCAGCCGCAGTCGCTGCCACAGCACCCCTGCTCCGCGGCCTCCGCGTACTTTGAGCGCACCTCCTCGCGCAGAGCGAGATCCGTCATCGTCGTCCTCCTTTCAGATCGGCCAGTGCGCCGAGCCGGTCGGCGGCGTCCGGATCGATCGAGTAATAGGCCCAGACCCCGCGCTGCTCGCGCGCGAGCAGGCCCGCCTCGGTCAGCTTCCTCAGGTGGTGGCTGACCGTCGGCTGCGACAGGCCGAGCGCCGGCGTGAGCTCGCAGACGCAGACGGGCCCCTCAGTCGTCGCGAGCACGTTGAGGATCCGCACCCGCGCCGGGTCGCCGAGCGTCTTGAACAGCTGGGCGGTCGCCTCCGCCTCGTCAGCCGAGAGCGACGGGGCGTCGAGTGGCCGGCAGCACGCGATCACGGACAGCGCAGACATCGACAGTCATCGATATATCAGATACATCGACATGCGTCAATGTCTCTCTCGCCGCCACCGTTTATGGTCCCGGCACCGACGAAGGAGGGCTCGCGTGAGAGACATCGCTGTCACCGTCAACGGGGAGAGGCGGGAGGCGGAGGTCGAGCCCAGGCAGTTGCTCGTCTATTTTCTGCGTGAGCAACTCGGCCTGACGGGAACGACCGTCGGCTGCGACACCTCGTCCTGCGGCTCGTGCACGGTGCTGCTCGGCGGCGAGTCGGTCAAGTCGTGCACGGTGCTCGCGGTGCAGGCCGACGGAGCGGAGGTGACGACGATCGAGGGGCTGGCGCAGGACGGAGAGCTGCACCCCGTGCAGCGCGCGTTCCACGAGCAACACGCGCTCCAGTGCGGCTACTGCACGCCCGGGATGGTGATGGCCACAGTCGGCCTGCTCGCCGAGCAGCCGAGCCCGAGCGAGGCCGAGATCCGGCTGGCCCTGGAGGGAAACATCTGCCGCTGCACGGGCTACCACAACATCGTCAAGGCGGTCCAGGCCGCCGCGGGTGCCTGAGATGGCCACCGTCGAGAAGAGCCAGGCGATCACGATCGGCGCCGCTGTCCCGCGCAAGGAGGACCCGGCTCTGCTCACGGGCCAGGCCCGCTACGTCGACGATCTGACCGTTCCCGGGATGGTCTGGATGGCGCTCGTCCGCAGCCCCTACGCGCACGCGCGCATCGTCAAGGTCGATCTCTCGAAGGCGGCCGCTGCCGAGGGTGTCGTCGCGGCCTACTCGGGAGAGGATCTCACGAGCGACATTTCCGCGCCTCTGCCCTGTGCCTGGCCGGTGACGGAGGACATCAAGATTCCCGAGCACTGGCCGCTCGCGCGCAACAAGGCGCGCTACGCCGGCGACGCCGTTGCCTTGGTGGTCGCCGAGAGCCGCGCGCTGGCGAAGGACGCGGCTGAGCTCGTCGAGGTCGAGTACGAGCCGCTGCAGGCCGTCACCGACGTCGCCGTTGCGCTCACAGCGGAAGCCCCGCTCGTCCACGACGAGCTGGACACGAACCGTTGCTACGACTGGGCGCTCTCGGCGGGCGACGTCGACAAGGCCTTCACCGAGGCGGAGGTGACCGTCCACGAGCGCTACCGGCAGAACCGCTTGATTCCGGTCGCGATCGAGCCGCGCGGCATCGTCGTCCAGCCCGCCCCCGCCCAGGGCGAGTTCACGGTCTGGTCGTCGACGCAGATCCCGCACATCCTGCGCGTGCTGCTTGCGATGACGCTCGCGATCCCGGAGGCGAAGCTGCGCGTGATCGCCCCGGAAGTGGGCGGCGGGTTCGGCTCCAAGTTGAACGTATACGCGGAGGAGCAGCTCGCCCTCGCGCTCGCGCGCAAGCTCGGCCGTCCGGTGAAGTGGATCGAGGAGCGCAGCGAGGCCTGCGAGGCGACGATCCACGGGCGCGACATGATTCAGGAGATCGAGCTCGCAGCTACCGCCGAGGGCAAGATCAGAGCGGTCCGCGTCCGCTTGACCGCGGCGATGGGCGCCTACCTCCAGCTCGTCACCCCGGGTATCCCTCTGCTCGGCGCCTGGCTGTACGGCGGCTGTTACGGCGTCGACGCCTACGACTTCTCCTGCACGGGAGTGTTCACGCACACGACGCCGACCGACGCCTACCGTGGCGCCGGCCGGCCGGAGGCCACGTACGCAATCGAGCGGGCCGTGGACGCACTCGCGCGGGAGCTCGGCAAGGATCCGGCGGAGCTGCGCCGGCTCAACTTCATCTCGGCGTTTCCGGCGGACATCGCCTCGGGTCTGACGATCGACTCGGGCGACTACGACGCGGCGCTCGACCGGGCACTCGAGCTCGTCGGCTACGACGAGCTGAGGGCGGAGCAGGCGGCGCGGCGCGAGGGCAGCGACCCGAAGCAGCTCGGAATCGGGCTGTCCACGTACGTCGAGATGTGCGGGCTCGCGCCGTCGCGGATCTTGGCTGCGCTCCGTTACGGCGCCGGCGGCTGGGACGCGGCGACGATCCGCTGCCTGCCGACCGGGACGGTGCAGGTACTGACCGGTACCTCTCCGCACGGGCAGAGCCACGTGACCACCTGGTCGCAGATCGTCGCCGACCGGCTGGGGGTCGACGTAGACGCGGTCGAGGTGCTGCACGGTGACACGTCCGTCGTGCCGCTCGGCATGGACACCTACGGCAGCCGCAGCCTCGCCGTCGGAGGAGTCGCTCTCTACCACGCCACGGACCGAGTTCTCGACAAGGCCCGCAGGCTGGTCGCGCACCAGCTCGAGGCGGCCGAGGAGGATCTCGAGTTCGCGGCCGGACGGTTCTCCGTCAAGGGGAGCCCAGACCGCGGGATGACCGTCGGCGAGGCAGCGCTCGCGGCCTGGACCGCGCACGACCTGCCGGAAGGGATGGAGCCGGGACTGGAAGGGAGCTACGTCTACGACCCGCCGAACTTCTCCTGGCCCGCCGGCGCCCACATCGCGGTCGTCGAGGTGGACCCGGAGACGGGCGCGGCAGACCTGATGCGCTACGTCGCCGTCGACGACCTCGGCACCGTGATCAATCCGATGATCGTCGACGGGCAGGTGCACGGCGGAATCGCCCAGGGGATCGCGCAGGCGCTCTTCGAGGAGGCGGTCTACGACGAGGACGGGAACCTCGTGACCGGATCCCTCGTCAACTACCTGGTGCCGTCGGCTGCGGAACTGCCGTCGTTCGAGCTGGATCGCACCGAGACTCCGAGCCCGACGAACCCGCTCGGGGTCAAGGGCGTGGGCGAGACGGGGGCGATCGGCGCGCCGGCCGCGGTGATGAACGCCGTCGTCGACGCCCTGGCGCCGTACGGCGTGCAGGATCTTGAGATGCCGGCGACGCCCGAGCGAGTCTGGCGCGCGATCTCAGGGGGTGCCGGATGATCCCCGACCGGTTCGAATACGAGGTCGCGGAATCGGTCGACCAGGCGGTTCAGCTGCTCGGCTCCTCCGACGGGGCGAAGCTCCTCGCCGGCGGCCACTCGCTGCTGCCGCTGATGCGGTTGCGCGTCTCGCGGCCGTCGCTGCTCGTCGACATCGGCAGGCTGCGCGACCTCTCGTACGTCCACGAGGACGGGGACGCGATCGCGATCGGCGCGCTGACACGTCACCACGATCTCGCCGGCGACGCGACGCTGCAGACGCGATGCGGGATCCTCGCGCAGACGGCGTCGCTGATCGGTGACCCGCAGGTCCGTCATCGCGGGACGATCGGTGGGTCGGTTGCCCACGGCGACCCCGCTGCGGACATGCCGGCAGTGCTGCTCGCGCTCGAGGCGGAGCTCGTCGCCCGTGGCCCGGACGGCGAGCGGCGCATCCCTGCCGGCGACTTCTTCCAGGGCGTCTTCGAGACCGCGCTCGGCCCCCAGGATGTCCTCACGGAGATCCGCGTGCCCGCACTGACTGGGGGCTGGTCGTACCTGAAGTTCCGCCGCCGCTCGCAGGACTGGGCGACGGTCGGCGTGGCCGCTGTCCAGGCCAATGGGTCCGCGCGCGTCGCGCTGACGAACATGGGCGCGACGCCGCTCCGCGCAGCGGCCGTCGAGCAGGCCCTCTCAGGAGGGGCGGATGCCGCGACGGCGGCCGAGCAGGCCGCGGAAGGCACCGACCCACCGACCGACACGGGCGGGAGCGCCGAGTACCGGCGGCACCTCGCCAGAGTGCTGACGACGCGTGCGCTCGCCGAAGCGCTCGGCTAGGTCAACCCGGGATAGTCGATGCGGCCGGCTCGGGCGCGCCGGCGAGCTGCCCGCCGGGACAGCCCTCGGCCTTCACCGTTCGACGCGGGTTGACGATCCCCACGAGGCCGATCACGCCGCCCGCCGCCACGAGCGCCGCGCAGATAAGCATCGCGACGTGGAAGGCGTCCACGGAGCCCTGGTCGGGCCCAAAGGTGTCCCCGACGAGGCGCCCGGCGACGACCACGCCGATCGCCGACACGCCGATCAGGCCCGCGACCCGCGCGACCGCGTTGTTGATCGCGGAGGCGATGCCGGCGTCGCTCTCGTCTGCGTCGGCGAGGACGGTCGCGGTCAGCGGCGCGACCGTCATCGACAGGCCGAGCGAGAAGAGGAGCAACGGCGGGAGCAGATCCGACCAGAACGAGACGTTCATCCCCACGCGCAACAGGAGCAGGATCCCGCCGGCTGCGATCAGCGGCCCGAGGCCCATGAACAGTCGCGGCCCGTACCGGTCCGCGAGCATCCCGAACCGGCGTGAGAGCAGGAACATGACGATCGTCACAGGCAGCGTTACCAGCCCGCTGCGGAGGGCGCTGTACCCGGCGACCTGTTGCAGGTAGATGACGAGGTAGAAGAAGAGGATCGAAAGGCCGGCGTACATGGTCAGCGTCTCCACGTTCGCGATCGAGAAGTTGCGCCGGGAGAAGAGCTCGAGCTTCAGCATCGGCTCAGCAGCGCGCCGCTCGTACAGCAGGAACGAGGCGAAGACGAGCACGCCGAGAACGAGCGAGAGGAAGATCCGAGGATCGCCCCATCCGTAGCGTGGCTGCTCGATCAGGCCGTAGACGAAGCCGGCTAGGCCGAGCGCGCAGAGCACCGCCCCGGGCCAATCGACCCGACGGGGGACGCGCCGGCCGCCGGGAGGCACGGCTGCAAGCACGATTGCGATCGTCGCCGCCACGAGCGGCACGTTCACCGCGAAGACCCAGCGCCACGAGACATGGTCGACGATCACGCCGCCGAGGAGCGGCCCGACGATCGCGGCGATCCCGCCCCACGCCGTCCAGGAGCCGATCGCCGCCGCACGCTGCCGGGCCGGGAAGGTCGTCACGATAATCGCCAGCGAGCTCGGAGTCAGCAGCGCGGCGGCCCCGCCCTGCAGGGCCCTCGCTGCGATCAGTACGCCGATCGACGGCGCGAGGGCGCACGCGATCGAGAACACCCCGAACGCGCCGACTCCGATCGTGAAGATCCGCCGCTGGCCGTAGATGTCGCCGAGCGATCCTCCGATCAGGATCAGCGAGCCGAGGACGAGCAGGTACGCATTCGACACCCACTGCTGGGCGGGGAGACCGCCGCCGAGGTCGCGCTGGATCGCGGGCAGCGCTACGTTGACGATCGTTCCGTCGAGCAGCGCGATGCTGGAGCCGAGGATCGCGGCGACGAGCGTCAGCCGCTGGCGGGCTGTCATGCCGCGGGAATCGGGCACCAGGAGGACATCAGCCCTGCCCGGTCCCAGCCGGCCGTGTCCGCGCCCGCCTCGTATGCGCTCTCCAGGAACTCGAGCAGCGTCTGGCGCGGATCGTCGGCGGTGCGGACGACCTCGTAGGGCAGGCGGGCGAGCGATCCTGTGCCTTGGTCGGCCCAGAAGGCCTGGGCCGGTGACAGCTGCCGTTCGCGCAGACCCGGCGGCTCGGGCAGCGTGTACGAGTAGTAGGTCGGCTCACGCACGTTCTGGTCACCGGGCCAGAAGCCGAAGGAGACGACCTCGTGCGTGTACGCCTCCTGCGTGACGTCATCTGCGTCCGGCATCGGCGGCGCCCGCCGACCGCTGAACCGTGTCACCGCGAGGTCGAGCCCGTGCCAGAACAGGTGGACGGGGCTCTGCTTGCCGCAGTACCAGCCGCTGAACTCTTCGAGCACGCCGGCGCTCCAGTCGAGCACCCGCCAGAAACGCTCGACCGCGTCCTTGTCGTAGGACGCGTGCTCGCTGTCCTCGCTGAACGGCGTCGTCATCGTCGGCAGCCCGTACGGCCGCTCGAGGATCTTCACGTCGAGTTGGCCGAGCGCCGCGTGGAGACGGGCGTCGAAGTCGGCGACGGACAGCCCGTCGACGAGCTCGAAGCTGCCCGTCGCACCCGCGGTCTCGACGACGAGCCGGTGGTCGACGAAGTCGAACTGGATCTCGAACGCGGTGCCGTCGGCCGAGTGGAGAACGCGAGTCGTCAGGCCACGCACGCCGACGTAGAGCGGCACGTGCCACCAGTGGTTCTTGGGCGGCAGCGAGGCCATCTTCACCTTGCCGACGATCTGGACCCAGAGGTGGAGCGTGTCCTTCGTCGGCTCCCATTGCTCGAGAGGGAGCGGGGGCAGCGGCTGCATCTAGCCGACCACGAACGCGACCTCGTCCACGAAGCACCAGCTCCAGTCCTCGCCGGGCTCGGCGGAGCGGGCGATCGGATGCCCCTCCTCGTGCGCGTGTCGGGACGCGTGCCTGTTCGGCGAGGAGTCGCAGCAGCCGATCTTCCCGCAGGTCTCGCACATGCGCAGGTGAAGCCAGCGCCCGCCGATCTTCAGGCACTCCTCGCAGCCCTCGATCTCTTCGGGCAGCTCGGTGATGCGGATCTGGTCGAGGTGGGAGCAGGTCACTAGACGAATCTCTTGATGAAGGCGAGGGCGGTCTCGGCGACCTCTTGCCAGCCGCTGTCGATCGTCAGCGCGTGGCCGCGGCCTTTCATCTCGACGAGCTCGGTCACGCCCGAGTTCTTCTTCTCCTTCTTGTAGAAGGCCTTGACGACCGCCTTCGGGACGGTGTGGTCGTTCTCACCGTAGATGAGAAGCAGCTGGACTCGTGCTCGGTGAGCGGGGCCGCTTCGGTCTTGGCGGGCATGATCCCCCTTTCGGACCCCAGGGCGAGTTGATCAGAGCCGCACGCTAACGGACGGGGCGGGTCTACCGCGGCGGACGGAGGACCCCCGTCCTCGAGACCAACATCCCACGTCGTCCGAAGTCCTGGCGCGACAGCTTCCTGACGAGCCCGTGCGCGGCCTCGGCCGGGTCCGGCCGCGGGATGCCGTCGCCGGCGATCGTGATCGGGACGAGCTCGCCCGCGACCCACGACGCATCGCGTCGGAGGGTGACCTGGAGGATCCCACTCACCCCCGCCACGCCGTCCGTGGCGAGCGTGTGGTAGCCGACGAAGTTGCCCAGCGAGTAGGCGATCAGCCGACCGTGGTACCACTCCACTCCGCGCAGCACGTGCGGGCCGGTGCCGACGACGAGGTCCGCTCCCGCCTGCACGACCTCGTGGGCGAACGCGATCGAGTTGCCGCGGTTCTCACCGAGGAACCACTCGGTCCCGGGCCGCACGTGCAGGCGGTCGGAGCCCTCGCCGCCGACGTGCATCGTCACGACGACGAGGTCGGCCCACTCGTCGGCCTTGCGGA
>JBKPCT010000035.1:0-3457 GCA_046727515.1 Actinomycetota bacterium
TGCGCCAAG
Source organism: Actinomycetota bacterium (assembly GCA_046727515.1). Classification (GTDB taxonomy): domain Bacteria; phylum Actinomycetota; class Thermoleophilia; order Gaiellales; family Gaiellaceae; genus DATBLE01. The sequence continues at coordinate 10 of JBKPCT010000035.1, forward strand.
CGGCGATGCAGTGGGCCTTCTGCAGCCTCACGCGCTCGCAGTGGGCGCGCGACTTCTACGACCGCCAGCGCGCCGCCGGCAAGACCCACTACAAGGCCCTGCGCGCACTCGCCAACCGCTGGCTCGAGCTGCTTTGGCACCTGCTCCACAAGCGCGCGCTCTACGACGAAACCGTCCATCAACGCAACCGCTCCAAGCCGGAGGTGATCGCGTGCGCAGCGTAGGAGGTTGGCAAAGGGTGTCTCATCCGTCCTCCCGAAACCTCGGCTCCAAACGTGCCGCCTCCCGAAAGACCCTCGCGCCCCCGGCGGCCGGGGGCGCTCAGGCGAGCCTGTTCGGGAGAACAGTCGTTGCCATTGTCGCACGACCCTGAGCCAAAAGCGTTACGGCTGCCCTCTCTCTCCTCGAGAGTGCCTCCCTGGGCCACCTAAGCCCTACGCGCGCTCAGGAAGGATCATCCTTGAATCAAGTACTCGTACTCCCCGGACGCTTCCGGGCAACCGGTCGCGGGACTCTCGACCACCTACCACCTGCAGAAGGCGAGCGCCGGGTTAGTTCCGCCGCCGAGCTGAGATGCCGCAGTCAGCGATCAACCGCCTTCCCGCTGCTCGGCGCAACTTCCTGCTCCAGCGGATCTCCTGGAACGCTCGTCGCCTCCGCGGAGGGATGGGCGCGAGCGCGACCCCGATCCTGACGAGGGTCGGACGGAACGACGCGCTGGAGCAGTTGACCGTGCGCCTCGGGATCATCCCGGTCGTGTGGCTTCCCGACCCGAACCCGCTCCGGGCCTATCTCCAAGGGTTCGAACCTCTCAGACCGACGGTGAGATCTTTGATGTTGGCGTGCTGGGGAAATGCCATCCTGTTTAAGAGTCGAGCGCCATCCCGGCGAGCCCGATGTTCAGCCGCCAGAGCTGCTGCTCGGTTTCGGTCGGCTGTCTCACTCCACCTCCTTGAGCCGCTCGGCCGTGCTGGCCAGCCGGTCGACCGGCCGGATCAGCATGAGTCCCCATGTGAACGGGCGAGGGATATCACGAGGGAACGGCTTCCACGCCGAGTAGCGTGGCAAGCGGTTCTCGATCCAGCCATCCAGTAGGTCATCGGTCCAGCCGACCAGTAGAACGATCGGCGCGATGATTCCAACTGCGAGCAGCATGATCGCTACGAGCGCGAGCGCCCAGACATACGCGATGATCGCGAGCGGCCCAGAAGAGGACGAACGCGACGACCTGCAGGACCACAGCGAGACTGCGACGAGCTATGTACCTCATCGCCCATCACTCCCATGCGTGTCGAGAGTTTCGGATCCGAGGGCCCGCTTGCGCCGGGCCTTCTTGATCGACTTGAGCTGCTTCCTGAGATCCGCCGCCTGGTTCAGCTCGTCGGCGATCCCAGCGAAGACCGGGTCTTTGTCGCCAAGATCCGCGACCAGGCGCAACAGCTTGGCTTCCGCGAGCGCCCGCCCTCGTGCTTCGTCGCCAAGGCTGAGCGGCCCTGGTTGTGCCGCTTCAATGCGGTGCGTCCTTCCCAGACCGCTATGACCTTGTGCGTGTCACCCTCGGCAGCGGCCCGGACGAGGGCCTCCCAGCGCCGCTCGAGCCTCCCGGCCACATCAGTCTCTTCCGGGTCCAGATCCAGGAACCAAGCCGCGCCAGCAACGCCGCAAGTGCTGCGATGCTGCGGTGCTGCGATCAAGCGTGTGGGACACAAGCGCTGGGGGATACCGGGACACTGGGACACCAGGGCACTAGCGGAGATGCTGAGCCGTCGGAGCCGGTAGCGCCTCGGAGGTCCCGGCGAACGAGTCCGGCGTTCCTCCGTGAGTGCCTCTCTGAGGGGTCGTGTGCGGCACCTCGACCCAACGGCGGACTGTTCTATAGCACCGGCACCGACGGCAACGGCGTCCTCGGCGAGGACGACACCGGGCCGAACGCGTACGGTGTTTTCGGGATCTCGTCGAGCGGCTACGCCGGCTACTTCAACGGCAAGGTGACCATCAGCGGCGACCTGAACGTGACCGGGACGAAGAACTTCCGGATCGACGATCCGCTCGATCCGGGGGACAAGTTCTTGGTGCATGCGGCGGTCGAGTCGAACGAGGTCCTGAACGTGTACAGCGGCAACGTGAGCACCAACGGGCAGGGGCTGGCGGTGGTGCAGCTGCCGGCCTGGTTCGATCGGATCAACACCGACTTCCGCTACCAGCTGACGATCGTGGGCACGCGCGGCTGGAACGCGCGCGTCAGCCGCGAGATCCAGAACAACCAGTTCACGATCCAGACCGACAAGGCGAACGTGAAGGTCTCCTGGCAGGTGAGCGCCCGGAGAAACGACGCCTACCTGCGCGCGCACCCGTTCCAGGCAGAACAGGCAAAGACCGGCGAGGAGCGCGGCAAGTACGTCGACCCGCAGGCCTACGGCAGGCCGGCCTCGGACTCGATCGAAAAGACGCCACCGGCGCCGCCAGCGACCCCGCCGACCCCGGAGGCGACCCTGCCGCTTCCGCCCCCACCCGGGATCGGCGGCTAACAGCGGCACCGAGGGGCGAGGGCCGCGGGTCTGCCCCGGCCCTCGCCCGCGAGCCTGCTCGCCGGGGTTGCGGTGGGGTGGCGGTCGTTCTAGGGTCCGGCCCGATTCCATTCGTGCGCGCGGTTACGTGCGCTTTCTCCCCCAGGGGGTGTGTGATGAGCGGGTTTGCTCTCAGGCCGGTGCTGGTCGGGCTGGTCGTGGTGGTGGTTTGTGTGCCGGTGGCGGTTGCCGGCTCGGGGGTCGGTGGGGTGTTCAACCTCGGCGTGACCAACACGGTCGATGGGACGACGCTGTTGACCGGCTCGACCGCTGGCGCGGCGCAGCTGAAGGTGGTCAACAGCGCCGATGCGAGTCTGGGCGTGCACGGGGAGACCTCGAGCGGCTGGGGTCTGCTCGGGGCGGCCTCGACCGGCGGCGGCGTCTACGGGGGCCACTTCAGCACCAGCGGGACAACAGCGGCGGTGCGTGGCGATACCGCCTCGACCGCTGCCGGGGCGGTCGCGCTGCTCGGCCAGGTGACCTCAAACCAGGCCGGCGCCAACTCCGCCGCCGTGGTCGGCTACAACGGCTCGACCAGCGGCAACGGCTACGGCGTCCGCGGCATCCACAACGGCCCGGGCATCGGCGTCTGGGGCAGCTCCGTCGGCGCGACCGGCGTCTTCGGGACTGGTGGGCGGGAGACGCCCAGCACCCGGCACATGAGCGAGATCGCGTGATTGGCCCTCTCCGCCCGGATCAAGCGGAAGCACCTCACCGGGTCTCGCTCTCCCTCGCGAAGGAGGCCGCGGCTTTTCGCAGCACCTCGCGCTCCTCGCGCAGAATCCGATTCTCGCGGCGCAACCGGCGCAGCTCCTCGCGCTCCTCGCTCGTCACCCCGTCACGCACGCCGGCGTCGATCCCGGCCTGCCGCACCCACACCC
>JBKPCT010000036.1:0-18123 GCA_046727515.1 Actinomycetota bacterium
CTCCATCCGCATCAGCTGCGAGCCGTGCTTCGTCGCGGCGACGATCGCCTCCATCGGCGAGAACCCCATGTCGGTGACGAAGAGCTCGATGTCCTTCGCATACTCGCCGTGCGGACACCAGATGAAGCCGTAGTCGCCGCCGGGGATGATCCGGACGCCGGCCTCGCGCATCTTGCGCATCGCCTGGCAGCCGCGCTCCCACTCGTCCTGGTAGCCGGACGCGTCGATCATCTCCTGCGAGATCCCGCAGGCGAGGCCCTTCTGGAGGATGCCCCAGTGATAGCCCAGACCGGGGACGACGAAGACGTCGTCGCGCCTCGCGGCGATCATCTCGATCGCCTCGTCGTCGGCGTACGTCGCGTGCTCGATCACGTCGATGCCCGCCTCGACGCACACCTTGACGCCGTCGTCTCCCCGCACGTGCGCGGCGATCTGCCGGTTGCGGATGTGCGCCTCGCGGACCGCTGCCTGGATCTCCTCGAACGAGTACATCGTCTCCTCCGGCGGGATCCCGGGGCGCCCTCGGAGCAGGCCTTCGCCCGTCACGTACATCTTGATGACGTCGCAGCCCTCCTTGATGTTCTGGCGCACGGCCCTGCGCACCTCGTCGACGCCGTCGGCGAAGATCGCGAGGCCCTCCATCCCGAGCCGCCAGAACGAGGGGTTCCAGTCGAGCATGCCGCTGGTCGCGCAGATGTCGCGGCCGGAGGCGGCGAGGCGCGGTCCGACGATGACCCCTTCCTCGATCGCGTCGCGGATCGTGACGTCGACACGATGCAGCGCGCCGGCGCTCGCGGCCGAGGTGTAGCCGCACCGGAGCGCGAGCTCCGCGTTCTTCACTGCGTAGATCGTCGAGAGCTCCGCCGGCAGCTTCAGGTCGAGGTCCGGAAGCTCGCGGACGCCCCAGAACGAGATGTGGAAGTGGCCTTCGGTCAGGCCGGGCATCAGGACCTTCCCCTTCAGGTCGAGGACGCGGTTGTTGCCGTCCGGGTTCTCGCCCCAGTCGGCGGTCCTGCCCACGTGGGTGATGCGGTTGCCCTCCACCCGGACGGCCCCGTCCTCGACGGGCTCGCCGCCGTTGCCGTCGATCAGCTTCGCGTTGATGAAGAGGGTCGGCGCCTCTTCGAGGAATGCCTGCGCCATGCTCAACCTCCTGTCTGACTGGCCGCCTCTGCCCTGCCGGGGAGCGCTGCCCCGTCCGGGGAGACGATCGGGTTCGTGAGCGAGCCGATGCCGTCGATCTCGACGGTGACGACGTCGCCGGGCTGCAGGTAGCCGGCGCGCTTGACGTCGTCGCGCTCGTAGGGCTTGCCGCCGATCTCGGGATCGGTGGCCCACGCGGTTCCGCCCGGGGTGCCCGTCTCGATCAGGACTCCCGGCTGAAGCGTGTAGAAGTCGGAGAAGAAGGACACGAGAGTCGCGACGTCCCAGATCATCTTCGCGGTCGAGTTCGACTGGCGCAACTCCCCGTTCACGTACGTCCGCAGCCCGAGCGCCTGCGGGTCCGCGATCTCGTCGCGCGTGACGATCCACGGGCCGATCGGGGCGCACGTGTCGAAGTTCTTGCCCGGGCCGAGGCGGTACTCGAAGCCGCCCTCCGGGTGCGGCACCGCCTGCCGGTCTCGCGCCGTGACGTCGTTCGTGACCGTGTAGCCGAAGACGTGCTCGAGCGCGTGCTCGCGAGGGATGTGCCGGCCCGGCGTGCCGATCACGACGCCGAGCTCGACCTCGTAGTCGAGCTTCTGCGTCACGACGGGATCGAGGATCACCGGGTCGTCCGGGCCGATCACCCCGAGCGGAGCCTTCAGGAAGAACTCGGGATCGTGCTGGTCGACGGGCGGCTTCTCGTCCCTGTGGTCCCAGTAGTTCTGGCCGCTGTTCAGGATGATCGGGGGGACGAGCGGCGCGAGCAGCCGCACGTCTGCGAGCGGGTACGACGGCGTTCCGCGTGCCAGCGCCTGGTCGGCGGCCTGCCACGACGGCTCGAGCCCGGCGATGAATGCGGTCATCGCGCCGGGAATCCGGGCGGCCGCGATCTCGGCCGCGTTCGGATCGCCCTCGACCTCGGCCAGGTGGGCGGCGTAGGCCGCCTGCAGGTCGACGACGGCGTCCCCGTCGACGCCGCCGAGCGCACGCCGCGAGCCGTGCTCGAACGTGACGAGCCTCATTGGCAGGCTCCCTGCCGCGGGAGCGAGCTGAAAGCGAGCGACCTCATGCCACGCGCTCCGGCTCGAGGACGCCGAGGCCGGCGAGCGCGTCGCGCAGCGCGGGTCGTTCGGCCTCCGGGAAGTCGGGCAAGGGTCGCCGCACCGGACCGCAGTCGAGGCCGAGCATCCGGAGCGCCTCCTTCGTCGGCGACACGTACCCCGGGTCGTACTCGAGGAACCGGTTCAGCGGCTGGAGCGCCCGGTGTTGCGCGAGCGCCTCCTCGTGGTCGCCGTCCTGGACGAGGTCCCAGAGACGCACCATCGGCGCCGGGACGATCGACGCCGCGGTCGAGAAGATCCCGCGGGCGCCGATGCAGAGGGCGGCGTAGAACTGGCTGTCGATCCCGGTGCAGAGGCTGCGGCCGCTCGCCTCCGCGAGCCGGAGCGCCTCGACGAGCTGGCCGAAGTCGTCCTCGGACTGCTTCAGGCCGACGACGCCGTCGAGCGACATCAGCTCGGCGATCAGCGTGGGGGAGAGCCGGTTGCCGGTGTAGAGCGGGTTGTTGTAGACGACCACCGGCAGGATCCCGGCGGCGGCCACGTCCGCGAAGTGGCGATACAGCATCTCCTCCGGGATCCCGAAGTAGAACGGCGGCGTCAGGATCGCCGCGTCGGCGCCGACGGCGGCCGCGTCCTCGACGAGCGCGATCGCCTCCCACGTCGCACAGGCGGACGTGCCGGCGAAGATCGTCACCGCCCCGGCCGCCTCGGCGGCGACGACCTCGTTCACGAGCCGCCGCTCCTCCCGCGACAGGTGCGGGAACTCGCCCGTCCCGCCGGTGGTCATGATCCCGTGCACGCCGCCGTCGACGACGTGGCGGACGACCCGGCGGAGCGCGTCGACGTCGAGCGCGCGGCCGTCGTCGCTGAAGGCCGTCGGGATCGCGGGGATCACTCCGAATGGCGCTGCTTCCATCAGTTCTCCTTCCTACGTTCGAGCATGACCGATCTACGCTCGAGCATGACCGACGTTGCCGTTCAGGACCATCCCGCCGTCGACGAGCAGCTCGACGCCGGTGACGTAGCGCGAGGCGTCCGAGGCGAGGAAGACGATCGGGTCGGCGATCTCCTCGGGGGAGGCGATGCGGCCGAGGGGGATGCGGTGCTGGTAGTTGCGGCGCACCTCCGGCGTGTAGGCGACCGCGTTCAGCGGCGTGTCGGTCGCGCCCGGCGAGAGGGCGTTGACGGTGATGCCGTGCGGCCCGAGCTCGACGGCCAGCGTCTTCGTCAGCCCGAGGATCCCGCCCTTCGCCGTCACGTACGCCGAGAGCTCGGCGATCGGCTGCACGTCGACGATCGACGTGACGTTGACGATCCGCCCGCCGCTGCCCTGCGCGATCATCTGCCGCGCGGCGGCGCGGCAGCCGTAGAAGTAGCCGTGCAGGTTCGCCGCCAGCAGGCCGTGCCAGTCGTCGTCCGTCATCTCCAGGAACGGCTTGACCAGCAGGCGCGCGGCGTTGTTGATCCAGACGTCGATCCCGCCCCATGCCTCGACGGCCTCGCGCGCGAGCTCGTCGACGTGGGCGGGATCGCCGGTGTCACCCTGGAGCACGATCGTCTCGCCGCCGACCGCCTGCACCGCCACCACCGTCTCGCCTGCCTTCTCGGTGGCGGTCCCGAAGTCGAACGCGACCTTCGCCCCAGCCCGCGCAAGCGCAACTGCCGCGGCGGCGCCGATGCCCTGCGAGGCACCGGTCACCACCGCCCGCTTTCCGCTCAGGTCGATCACAGCGTCCGGTACGTGATCTCCTCGCGGCGGCCGCTCTCGTGCGAGCGGACGATCGCGTCGCAGATTTCCGCACAACGGTAGCCGTCCTCCATCGTCGCTCCGTGCGGTCCGATCGGCGTGTCCTCCTTGACCGCCGTGAGCAGGTGGAGCAGCTCGTGGACGAAGTTGTCCTCCCAGCCGATCATGTGCCCGTGGGGCCACCAGTGCTGCCAGTACGGGTGGTACGCCTCCGAGACGAGCACGGTGCGGAAGCCCTGGGCGTGCTCGCCGGGCGTCGAGCCGCCCATGTTCACCTCGAGCTCGTTCGCCCGCTCCGAGTCGAAGACGAGCGTGCCCTTCGACCCGTTGAGCTCCCAGCGCATCTGGTTCTTGCGACCGAGCGCGAACCGCGTCGCCTCGTAGGTGCCGATCGCGCCGTTCTCGAACTCGACCGTCGCCTCGAACGCGTCGTCGACGTCGACCGTCCCGCCGGGCCGCTCCTCGATGAACGTGCGCAGGACGCCGTTGACGGCGGTCGGCTCGCCGGCGAGGTAGCGCGACTGGTCGATCACGTGGGCGCCGAGGTCGCCGAGGGCGCCCGATCCGGCCACCTCCTTGTCGAGCCGCCAGACCTTCGGGAACTCCGGATCCATGATCCACTCCTGGTGGTAGCGGCCGCGGAAGTGGTAGATCTCGCCGAGCTCGCCGGCGTCGATCATCTCCTTCGCGAGGCGGATCGCCGGGTAGAACCGGTAGTTGAACGCGGTCATGTGCTTGACGCCGGTCTCCGCCACGCCCTTCCAGATCTCGTAGCTCTCGTCCGCGGTGCGGCCCAGCGGCTTCTCGCAGATCACGTGCTTGCCCGCGCGCGCCGCCGCGATCGACGGCTCCGCGTGCATGTCGTTCGGGCCGCCGTTGTCGAAGATCTGCACGTCCGGGTCGTCGACGACGTCCTGCCAGCTGGTCGACCACTTCTCGTAGCCGTACCGGCGGGCCGCCTCCTTGACCGCGTCCTCGGTCCGCCCGCTGATCGCGACCAGCCGCGGAATGTAGGGCGGCGGCCACGTCATGTAGGCGATCTTCTTCAGCGCGTTCGAGTGCGCCTTGCCCATGAAGGCGTAGCCGAGCATCCCGATCCCGATCGTCGGGATCTCCTCGGCCACTTCCGCCTGCCCCATCGTGACGAAGCCGACGTCCTTCTCGCTCACGCTAACCACCAGGCCTGACCCGGAACGAGCGGCTTCTTGATGATCAGGGGCTTGAGGAACTGGATGCACTGCTCGCAGCCGTCCTCCTCGGACATGACCGGATCCTCGTGCTCGAAGGAAAGCACGTAGTCGTAGCCGACCTCGAGCAACGCCGTCATCACCCGCCTCCACGGGACGTCGCCCCAGCCGGGGACGCGGTACCTCGCCGCGCGGTCGCCGCGCTGCCAGGAACCGGTGGCGGTGACGCCGTCGATGTGGAGGATGTCGCTCTGGAGCTCCCAGTCCTTCGCGTGCGCGTGGAAGATCCGCGTACCGAACTTCTTGATGAAGACGACGGGGTCGATCATCTGCCAGATCAGGTGGCTGGGGTCGAAGTTGAACCCCCAGTCGTCGCGCCCGAGCCGCTTGATCGCCTCCTCGGCCGTGTACACGTTGTAGGCGATCTCGGTCGGGTGCACCTCGTGCGCGAAGCGGACGCCGAGCTTCTTGAACTCGTCCAGGATCGGGTTCCAGCGCTCGACGAAGAGGTCCCAACCCTCCTCGTAGATCTTCAGCCGCTGCGGCGGCCAGATGTACCAGCTCTCCCAGACCGTCGAGCCGAAGAAGCCGACGACGGTCTCGATCTCGAGCTCGCTCGCGACCCGGGCGGTCTTGAGGATGTGCTCGGTGCCGATCTTGACCATCTCCTCCTTGTCGGAGGTGCCGGCCCACTCGTCGAGGCTCGCGTCGCCGAACGGCAGCACCATCTGCGAGAAGAGGTGGTTCGACAGCGCGGAGATCTCGAGCCCCTTGTCGGCGAGCATCTGCTTGACGCCCTTCGCGTACTCGATGTCCTCGGCGGCTCGGTCGGTGTCGAAGTGGTTCGAGCCGCGCCACGCCGCGAGCTCGACCATCTCGTAGCCGAGCCCGGCCGCATAGTCCGCCACCTCCTCGAGCGGCTTGTCGTTGAACAGGACGGTGAAGAGCCCGATCTTCATGTGCGTCCTCCTCCCGGGGACTAGGGGGTCGGGGTCACAGGCGAGGGTCGAACACGTACTTCACCGCCCGTCCGGCGCGAAGGTCGGCGAAGACGCGCTCCCACGCGTCGAGCGGCACGACCTCGCTGACGAGCGGCTCCAGCTGCACTCGGCGTTCCTCGAGGAGCGTGAGCGCCCGGCGCCACGACCGCGGCGTGGACGCGTAGCCCGAGGTGAGCACGAGCTCCTTCTCGAACACCGCGTCCAGGCGGACGGTCACCGGGCGGCCGAACACGCCGATCTGGACGTAGCGGCCGCCGCGCCGCGCGCCCTCGAGGCAGGCCGACGCACCGCCTGCGCTCCCGGAGCATTCGATCACGACGTGGAAGCGCCCGTTCGCGTCCAGCTCCTCCGCCGTCGCCGTCTCGAATCCGAGCGCCTGCGCCGTGGCCAGCCGCACCTCGTCGCGCGCGAGCCCGCTCACGAGCACGCGCCCGCCGAGCGCGCGCGCCACCTGGGCGGCGAGCAGTCCCACCGGCCCGGGGCCGGTGACGAGCACCTCGTCGCCGGCGGTGACGGCGGCAGGGTCGCAGAGGCACTGGCAGACGCAGGCGAGCGGCTCGCACAGTGTCGCGGCGTGCTCGTCGAGCTCCTCCGGGATCCGGTGCAGGTTTCGTACCGGCACGACGAGCGTCGCCGCGAAGGCGCCGTCGACGAGCGAGCCGATCGACCGCCGCTCCGGGCAGAGGTTCGTCCGCCCGTCGCGGCACCACTCGCAGGCGCCGCACGTCGAGAAGTACGTCTCCGAGACGACGCGCGCGCCCAGCCACTCGTCGCTCACCCCGGGACCCGCCCCGGAGACGACCCCGGAGACCTCGTGCCCCATGGTCACCGGCGGTGCGCTGCGGAACTCGTCGTCGACGATGTGCAGGTCGGTGCCGCAGACGCCGGCGCCGGAGACGGCGATCACGACCTCTCCCGGCGCCGGCGCCCGCGCACTTCGCTCGGAGAGGCCGACATTGCCCGGGCCGGGCGCGAGCTTGGCGAGCGCCTTCACGCGAGTGAGGTCGAGGTGCGGTCCGGGATTACCTCACTGACGAGCCCGAAGGCCGGCCGCGACCCGGCGCCGATCCCGATCTCGCCGGAGTACGGGTGGCGCCGGAGCTTGTAGCCGGCGCCGCTCCGCACGCGGTGCTCCTCCGGGATCAGCGTGTCGACGATGTGTGTCTTGACGCGGGTGATCCTCATCCCAGGACCACCCGGTAGAGCTCCTCGAGGTCGGCCGGCGTCACCGGCCGCGGGTTCGTGGCGATGTTCCGGCTCGTCATCGCGTCTTCGACGAGCTGGGGGATGTCGAACTCGGCCGCGTCGATTCCCCAGTCCCGGAGCGTCGCCGGGATTCCGATCGACTTCAGGAGCGCGCGGATGTGCTCGACGGCGCGCTCCGCTGCCTGCTCGTCCGACAGGCTGGAGACGTCCTCGCCGAGCGTCTCCGCCACGTCCCGCAGCTCCCGTGAGCAGGCAGGCGCGAGGAACGCGAGGCCCGAGGGCATGAAGATCCCGTTCGCGACGCCGTGCGGGACGCCGTGCCGCGCGGTGACGGGCGTCGAGGCCGCGTGCACGATCGCGTTCGCGTTCATGTTGAACGCGATCCCCGTCATCGTGCTCGCGAGCATGAGCTGCTCGAGCGCCGCGGGCTCACGCGTCTCTACCGCAGCGCGCAGGTTGCCGCCGATCATCCGGATCGCGGCGATGTTCAGCGCGCCGAGCAGCGGGTCGCTGCCGCGGTTCACGTAGGACTCGACGGCGTGCGCCAGCGCGTCGGCCCCCGTCGCCGCGATCACGTGCGGCGGCGCCGCCTCGACGAGGTCCGGATCGACGAGGGCGACGTCCGCGCCGAGCTTGCGGTCGGCGAAGACGAGCTTGAAGCGCACGTCGGGATCGGTGATCACGGCGACGAACGTGACCTCGGAGCCGGTCCCGCAGGTCGTCGGGACGCAGACGAGCGGAGGGAGCTCGTTCGGGACGTTGTCCCTGCCGACGAAGCGCCCGATCGGCGCGCCGCTCGTCAGCTCCAGGCCGGTGCCCTTGGCGCAGTCCATCGAGCTGCCGCCGCCGAGGCCGACGAGGCCGTCGCAACCGCGTTCGCGGTACAACGCTGCCGCCTCAGCGATGTTCGTGGTCGTCGGGTTGGACTCCGTCTCCGCGTATACGACCGGCTCCAGCCCAGCCTGCCGCATCGCGTCCGCGACGGGATCGACGATGCCCGCGGCCGCGACACCCGGGTCCGAGACGACGAGCGGACGCTCGACGCCGAGCTCTCGGAGGCGCTCGCCCGCAGCTGCGGACGCGCCGCGCCCGTAGAACACCCTCGCCCGACACTCGAAGAGGTGGACGCCGTCCCAGGTCATCAGCCGCCGTCCGTCGAGTGTGCGATCGCGTAGAGGCCGATGACGAACTTCTGGTTGCGGCTGACGATCTCGTCCGCGATCTCGGCCGCCCGAGCGCGATCCTTGTCGGCGATCGCCGCGAGCAGCCGGCGGTGCGACTCGACGCTGGGCCGCAGGTCGCCGAAGCGGCGGATCGCCGCCTCGGCGCCGAGCTCCATGTCCTGTCTCAGCAGCGCGCGGATGTCGACCATCGCCTGCAGCAGGTAGCGGTTGCCGGCGGCCTCGGCGAGCACGAGGTGGAACTCGACGTCCGCTTCGGGGTACTCGTACGGGTTCGCTGCAGCGGCCTCCAGTCGCTCCGTCGCGCGCCGCAGCGCATCGACCTGCTCCGGCCCCGCGCGCTCGGCCGCGAGTGTCGCGAGTTGGACCTCGATCACGCGGCGCGCCTCGGTCAGCTCCTCCACCTCCTGCCGGAGCAGCGGTGCGCCGGCTCGTGGTCGCCCTGCTCGCTGGGGTGACGCCGCGACGTAGGTCCCGCGGCCTGCCCGAGTCTCGATCAGCCCGTCCGAGATCAGCATGCTGATCGCCTCGCGCATCGAACCGACGCTGACCGCGTGCGCTGCGGCCAGGTCGCGGTGTCCCGGCAGCTGCGACCCCGGTGGGAGCTCACCGCTGACGATCTGGGCCCGAAGGCGGTTCGCGATCGTGGCGGGAAGGTTCGGGCGCCTGACGGCGGGCCTCAGCGACACGGGCGCTCCACTGTTCCGAACACGGAGGCGCCGAACCTAGCACCCGCACGACGCGTGAGTCAAAGGAACGTAGACAAGAGGCCGGCACCCTGATATACGTCGCGCCACCCTCGTGTTCGGATCAGTTGCGCACTTCCTCTTGCCGCGCCAGAACGCGCACCGCCGGACCGCGTGGGAGACGTCGTGCTCTCGACGGAAGGAGATGGGATGAGCAAGAGCAACGAGGAGGGGCGCGCAATCCCTCCTGAGGAGCAGGACGGGGGCCCGGCGGGGGAGAAGCGGCTCTCTCGCGGGAAGTTCATCACGGCGGCCGGCGTTGCGGGGGCCGGCTTCGTCGTCGGCGGCGCTCCGGCGATGGCCAAGAGCTGGAGCACGAGCTCGCGGAACAAGGCACTGACCGCACGCCAGCTCGCGCCCGGCATGATCGGCGGCCCGACAGGCTTCCCCGGCGCCCGCCGTTACCAGTACCCGGCGAGCTCGGAGGAGGGCCGGGCGGTCCTCGCCGCGAAGGCGCTGCGCAAGGCCGGGAAGGCGCCCGACACACTCGTCGTCCAGGCGCTCAACTTCGCCCGGCCGCAGTTCGAGAACAAGTTCCCGAAGGGCGCCGACGCGTCGATCGCGCAAATCTGGGAGCGGGAGACCGGGATCAAGCTCAAGTTCGTCGAGACGAACCCGGCCTCCGAGTACCAGACGAACATCCGCAACGCCTCGACGAAGAACGGCAGCTTCGATCTCGTCACCGGCGCGATCGAAGACACGGGCGACTACGCCGAGGCGGGGCTGCTGCGGCCGCTCGACGACTACGTCCGCAAGTACCGGCCGAGCTGGAACGATCCGAAGTACGGCTACCTCGGCGGGCGGCCGACGGTGCAGCTCTTCACGCAGTACAACGGCAGCACATACTGGGTCGCGTTCGACAACGACACCCAGCCGTACGTGTACCGCTCCGATCTCTTCAACAACCCGAAGGAAAAGACGGCGTTCGAAGACAAGTACGGGCAGCCGCTGACCGTGCCGAAGACATGGGACGATCAGGCGAAGATCGCGGCGTTCTTCAACCGGCCGAAGGCGAGCACCCCGTTGTACGGTTCGGTCGAGCGCAAGTGCCCGTTCTGGGGCATCGTCAACTGGGAGCACCGATTCCTCTGCTCCGCCGACCCGAACATGTTCTACTTCAAGCCCGACGGGTCGGCGAACGTCAACAACACGGCCGGGATCCGCGCGGCCGAGGAGCACCTGCGCTCGCTCGGGTGGTCGGAGCCGGGTGCGCTGTCCAAGGACTGGCTCGCGCAGTACCAGCTCTTCGGGTCGGGCAACGGCGTCCAGGGCGGCACGTTCCCGAACGTGACGAAGCTGATCCAGCCGGCGAACAAGACGTTGGACAAGGGCTTCGGCAAGTACCTGCGGACGGACGTCCAGCCGGGCCGGATGGTGAACGGCAAGCTCGTCCGCCGGACGGTGATCTTCTACAACATCTCCTATGGCGTGAACGCGTTCGCGCCGAAATCGCACCACGAGGCTGCCTACCTGTTCCTACAGTGGGCGGGCGGCGCGCGGATGTACACGTACCTGACGGCGAACCCCGGCGGGTACCAGGATCCGCACCACACCATCTCCTTCAACGACCCGCTCGTGATCGCGGAGTACCAGCCGCAGCCGGTCCGGGCGCTGAAGGAGATCATCCCGCGGAGCGGTCCGGGCATCACCATTCGCGGCGCGCCGCAGTACAACCAGGCGCTCGACCAGGAGCTGCAGAAGATGCTGACGAAGCAGCAGTCTCCGCAGCAGGCGATGAAGAACGTCGAGCGGCGCTGGAACCAGATCACGAAGCGGCTCGGAACCGAGCGGCAGGCGAAGGCGATCAAGGCAAGCTACGCGGCATTCCCGACCAAGGGCCGGTACGGACCCAACGCGCCGATCAAGTAGTCCGGAGTCCGCTCGTCGATGACGGACATCACGACGGAACACCCCGTCCGGCAGGCGCCCAAGAGGCGCCTGCCGGACTTTGGGGGCCGTTCGGAGAAGGTCGTCTCGTCGCTGACGGTCGCGCCGGGTCAGCTGTTGATGTTCTTCATCGTCGCGTTCCCTGCGGCGGTGGCGATCTACATCGGCTTCACCGAGTGGACACCGACGAGCGGCGACAACGTCTGGGGCGCCTACCACTACTGGCACTGGTTCGACGGCTACTGGGAGGCGCTGACCAGCGGCAGCTTCTGGCACGCGATGTGGCTGACGGTGTGGTTCCTCGTGGTCGCCGTCACTGTCGAATTCCTGATCGGCTTCGGCCTCGCGCTGCTGTTCCTGAAGGAGTTCCGCGGCCGCGGGCCGCTGACGCTCTTCTTCCTGCTGCCGATGATGGTCGTCCCGGCCGTCTCCGGCTTCATCTTCTTCATGATCTTCCAGGTCGACGGCCCGCTGAACCAGTTCCTGGCGGCGATCGTCGGCCACGACGTGAGCATCCACTGGCTCGACGACCCCGGGATCGTGATGTGGTCGGCGATCACGGTCGACATCTGGCAGTGGACGCCGCTGATGTTCCTGATCCTGCTCTCGGGCCTCGTCGCCCTCCCCGAAGACCAGATGAACCAGGCGCGCATCCTCGGCGCGAGCTTCTGGCACAGGTTCCGCTACCTGATGCTGCCGATGCTGTGGCCGATCATCCTGATCGCCCTGATCATCCGCTCGATCGAGGTCTTCAAGGTCTTCGACGCTCCGTTCCTGCTCACGGGCGGCGGGCCCGGCGAGGCGTCGACGACGATCTCGATCTGGATGTACCGCGAGGTGATCGTCAACTCGCGCTGGGGGTTCGCGAGCGCGGCCGCGATCATCGTCCTGATCATCGTCAGCTTTGCCGGCCTGTTCGCCGTCCGGCCGATCGAGCAAGCCCAGGAAGAGACTTTCGAAGAGCTCGTGGGCACCGAGACCGTGCAGGCCGAACGGCTCGAGGAGGCGATCGCAGCGGAGGCGAAGGTCTGATGACGAGCGCTCCGGCGACGATCCCCGCCCGTGCGCAGCCCACGGTCAGCCGCTGGAGCGTCGTCTCGCCGTGGCTGCAGAGGATCGGCCGCTGGGGAGCGATCCTCGTGCTGGCTGTCGTCTTCGGCTTCCCCCTCTACTGGACCGTGACGATGTCGTTCAAGCCGCTCGACGAGTGGAACCCGCCCGGGAAGGTCTACTGGTACCCGCAAAACCCGACGGTCTCGAACTACACCGACATCCTCGGCATCCAGGGGCCGACGAGCGGGTTCTTCAGCGACCGCTCGCTGTCTGCCCTCCCGTACATCAAGAACAGCCTGATCGCCGCCGGCGCCGGCACCGTCCTCGCCCTGCTGGTCGGGATCTTCGCGGCCTACGGGATCGGGCGCTTCCGCGCCGGCGGCCGGCTGCTGCCGTTCCAGATCCTCCAGTTACGGATGTTTCCGCCGATCGCGATCATCATCCCGCTCCTGTTCATGTGGGTGTACCTCAGCCTCTGGGACACGCTGGAGGGCCTCGTCATCCTGTATGGCGCTGTCACGTTCCCGTTCGTGGTCTGGCTGATGCGCAGCTTCTTCCAGGAGGTCCCCCGCGAGGTGTCGGAAGCGGCGATCGTCGACGGCTGCACGCAGTGGGGCGCGTTCTTCAAGGCCGTGCTGCCCCAGGTCAAGGGTGGCCTGGCGGCGACGGCGCTGTTCGTCTTCATCCTGAACTGGAGCGACTTCCTGATCGCGCTCGTGATGACGCAGGACCACGCGAAGACTGCGCCCGTCTACCTGCAGTCGCTCCAGTCGGGCTCGGCGGGCCAGGAGTACGGCAAGCAGGCCGCACTCGCCTGCATCCTGATCCTGCCGCCGGCAGTCTTCGGGCTCCTGATCCAGCGTTATCTCGTTCGCGGGCTCACGTTCGGCGCGATCAAACGCTGATGGCGGAGATCAGGCTCGAGCATCTGACGAAGCGCTTCGGCTCACTCGTTGCGGTCGACGACCTCGACCTGACGATGCCCGACGGGTCGTTCCTCGCGCTGCTCGGGCCGTCGGGCTGCGGCAAGACGACGACGATGAACATGATCTCGGGCCTCGAGCGGCCGACGAGCGGGGAGATCTACTTCGACGGCCGGCCGATCAGCCGGGTCGACCCAGGGCGGCGGAACGTGGGCTTCGTCTTCCAGAACTACGCGATCTTCACGCACATGCGCGTCTACGACAACCTGGCCTTCGGGCTGCGGGTGCGGAAGCCCAAGCCGTCGAAGGAAGAGCTCGATCGCGAGGTTCGGCGCGTGGCCGAGATCGTCGGCGTGACAGACGCACTCGACCGCAATGCAGGGCGCCTGTCGGTGAACGACATGCAGAAGGTGGCGCTCGGCCGCAGCATGATCGTCAACCCGGCGATCTTCCTGCTCGACGAGCCGTTCTCGAACCTCGACGCCGCGTTCCGCGCCTACATGCGGGCGGAGCTGAAGCGGATCCAGCACGAGGTCGGCCAGACGATGGTCTACGTCACGCACGATCAGATCGAGGCGATGAGCATGGCCGATCGGATCGCCGTCATGAACCTCGGGGTCCTGCAGCAGTACGGCACGCCCGCTGAGATCTACGACTCGCCGGCGAACCGGTTCGTGGCGGGCTTCGTCGGGTCGACACAGATGAACTTCCTGCCGGCGTCCCTGACCGACGTGCGGCCGCGCGCGAACGGAGCCGGGCATGTAAGCGTCGGCCTCCGGGCGGAGAACCTGCGCATCGTCGCGGCGGACTCGCCCGACGCGATGCTCCGCGGAAAGGTGAATCTCGTCGAGCCGCTCGGGGCGAAGGACGTCGTCCACCTCTCGCTCGACCGCCACGACGTGCGCGTGGTGGGCACGCCGGGGAACCGGCCGCGGATCGGCGAGAACGTCGGCGTCGCCGCCGACCTCGAGCGGATCCACTTCTTCGACGACGAGACGGGGCAGGCGATCCGCTGATGGCGTCGCTCCGGGTGGAACAGGTGACGAAGCGGTTCGGGAACGTGACCGCGCTGAAGGACGTCTCGCTCGAGATCGAAGACGGGGAGTTCTTCGCCGTGCTCGGCCCGCCGGGTGCCGGGAAGACCACGCTGCTCCGCACCATCGTCGGGCTCGAGCGGCCGGAGTCGGGGGACGTCTACGCCGACGGCGAGCGGATCACGGACGTCTACCCGGGCGACCGCGACATCGCGATCATGTTCCAGAACCTCGCGCTCTACCCCGACAAGACCGTGTTCGGGAACCTCGCCTTCCCGCTCAGGCAGCAGAAGCGGCCGAAGGACGAGATCAGGGAGCGCGTGGACAGGACGGCAGCGATCCTGCACATCGAGCATCTCCTCGAGCGCAAGCCCGCGAAGCTGTCGGGAGGCGAGCGCCAGCGCGTCGCCCTCGGCCGCGCGCTCGTCCGCGACCCGCGCGCGTTCCTCTTCGACGAGCCACTCTCCGCGCTGGACGCGCTCCTGCGCCTCGAGATGCGCGCAGAGCTGAAGCACCTCCAGCGCGACCTCGGACGGACGCTGGTCTACGTCACGCACGACCAGGTCGAGGCAATGAGCATGCCCGACCGCGTCGCCATCCTGCGCGAGGGGGTCGTCCAGCAGGTGGACACGCCGGAGGACGTCTACCACCGCCCGGCGAACCGCTTCGTCGCCACCGTCGTCGGCAGCCCGCCGATGAACTTCATCCCGTGCACCGTCGGCGCGCGCAACGGTGCACCGGAGCTGAGGCACGACCTGTTCGAGATCGAGGTGAAGACGCGCGGGCTCGCGTTCGACCAGACCCTGGCCCAGGGCAGCGACTGCCTGCTCGGCGTACGCCCCGAGGACGTCCGCGTCGACGCGGCGGGCGACGACGCGTTCGGCGCCACCGTCTACACGTCGGAGCCGCTCGGCGGCGAGACCGTCGTCGACCTCCAGGTCGGGCACACGCTCGTGAAGGCGCTCGCGCCGCCGTCCGTCGGGGTCGAGCCGGACGCGGTGGTCAAGATCGCGCTCGACGCCGCGCGCCTGCACGTCTTCACGAACGAGGGCGAGGCCGTGCTCTCCGCGGCCGGCGAGCCGATGTTCTCGATCCGCGCGACCGCGGCCTGAACGCGTGAACGGGCCCTCGTAGGGCCCGCTCACTAGGCGAACCGCCGGCTCAGACGTCGAGTTGCGCGACCCCGTGGCGCCGGCGAACCGCAAGGAATCCGCCGACTCCGAGGATCCCCAGCCCCGCGACGAAGGCGGCGCCGATCCCGGCGTCCTGCCAGTCGAACCCATCCGACCCGGTCGTAACCGAAACCGGCTCTGACGGCGGCAGGTACTGCGCCGGTACCTCGAGGCTGCGGTTGATCGGCGTCGGCGCCGGGGTCTGAACGCCCGAGCCCAGATACCGCGCCGGCACCTCGAGGCTCCGGTTGATGTGGACGGGCGGCGCAATCCGCTCGACCTTCGGCCCCGCACCTGCATACTCGCCCAGATAACGCTCCAGGTACGCCCTCGAGGGCGTCGGTGTGTTCGGATCGATCTGGAGCGGGCCGGCGTTCCAGTAGCTCGGAGCCTTGAAGCTGAAGCCTTCGCCGCTCCTGAGATGCGGGTATGTGCCACTCCCGCCGTACGCGATCGGTGCCGCGATTGCCGCCGCCACGAGCGCTGTCGAGATCAGTTTCGCCTTGGTCGAGGTCTTCATCGCTCCTCCTCGTGCTCCCTGGTCGCCCGCCGCGACCTTCTGGCCAGAGCGTCCCTCCGCTCGCTTGAAGCTCTCTGGACAGCCGCATGAGGGGCGGGTTAGGTTCCGCGCAGGTGGACTTCCGGATCCTGGGGCCGCTCGAGGTTCGCGACGGCGACCGAGTAGTGCCGCTGGGCGGGGCCCGGCAGCGCGCGGTGCTCGCGCTCCTGCTCACGCGGGCGAACGAGGTTGTTTCGCGCGACTGGCTGATCGACGAGCTGTGGGGCGAGCATCCGCCGGAATCGGCGGTCAATGTGCTGCAGACGTACGTCTCGCACCTGCGCAAGGAGCTCTCCGCCGACCGCCTGGTGACGAAGCCCCCGGGATACATGATCCGGGTGCAGCGCGGCGAGCTCGACCTCTACCGCTTCGAGGATCTCGCCTCCGACGCCGACGGCGCCGAACCGGCACTCGCCGCCGAGGCGCTGCGGGCAGCGCTCGACCTATGGCGCGGCCCGGCGCTGGCCGACTTCGCGTACGACCCGTTCGCGCAGGCCACGATCACGCGCCTCGAAGATCTCCGGCTGACAGTGCTCGAGCGGCGCATCGAGGCGGACCTCGGCCTCGGCCGGCATGCCGAGCTCGCCGGCGAGCTGGAGGTCCTGATGCGTGAACACCCACTCCGCGAGCGCTTCTGCCGCCAGCTGATGCTCGCCCTCTACCGCTCGGGCCGGCAAGCCGAGGCGCTGGCGGCGTACCAGGACGCGAGGCGCGTACTCGTCGATCAACTCGGCATCGACCCGAGTCCTTCGCTACAAGACCTCGAGCGCGCGATCCTCCGGCAGGAGCCGAACCTGGATCTTCCGGAGCCGAATGGTGCGCCGCTGCGGCCCTCCGAGCCCGCGACCTCGGACCGGTCGATCCTCGTCGTGCCTCGCGACGACGCGAACACGCTCGCGCTGCTCTCGATTGCCGAGCCTCTCGCCCGCCGGCCGCCTCGTGAGCTGATCGTCGCGCGGCTGCTCGAGCGCGGCGAAGAGGCCGCCCCGACGACGGAGCGGCTGGCCGCGCTCAGAGACGAGCTCGTCGCTCGCGGCCTGCAGGTCCGGATTGCCGCCTACACCTCGCCGACACTCGGAGACGACGCCGTCCAGCTCGCGACCGAGCAGGACGTCGACCTGGTGCTCGTCGACACGCCGAACCTCCTCGAGCACGGCATCCCGGATCCGGATCTGGAAGGAATCCTCCGCAACAGCCCGAGCGATGTCGCCGTTCTCGTGTCGCGTGGTCGGCACCGGGAAGGTTCCGGCCCTGTTGTCGTTCCCTTCAGCGGCGCGGAGCACGACTGGTCGGCGATCGAGATCGCGGCGTGGGTAGCGCGAGCGTCCGAGACGCGTCTTCAGCTCGTCGGCACCGTAGCCGATCGCCGCCGCGGTCAGCGAGACGCCAGCCGCTTGCTCGCCAAGGCGTCGCTGATCGTGCAGGCCGTGGTCGGGATCGTGTGCGAGCCGATCCTCGCGCCCGGCGGCCCCGAGGGCGTTCTCGAGGCGGCGTCGGACGCATCTCTCCTCGTCATCGGTCTCTCGAGCAGGTGGGAGGCGGAGGGACTCGGGGCAGGGCGGCTCAAGGTCGCACGGGCAGCGTCGGTCCCGATTCTCGTCGTGCGGCGCGGCCTCCGCCCCGGCGGCCTCGCGCCCCAGAAGAGCATGACGAGGTTTACCTGGACGCTCGGGGCGGGCGAGAGCTGAGCTACCCGAGCCCGGGCGGCGGCGGCACGATCCGTCAGCGCGCCTGTGTCACGACCCAAACTGCGCCCTCGCCTACGGCCAGGCCGACCGGTGTCCCGCCAACCCTGATCGTGGTGATATCGGCCGTCTCCGGGTCGTAGCGCGTGACGGTGCCGTCGCGGCTGTTCGCGACCCAGACCGCGCCCTCCCCGATCGCGATCGCAGAAGGCGACCGGCCGGTCGGGAACGTGCCGTTCGGACGGTTCGTGACCGGGTCGATCCGGGTCACCGAGTCGCCAAGCGGGTCGGCGACCCACACGCCGCCGGCGCCGACGGCGAGCTCGTCGCGTCCGTTGAACGGCGACCCGGCCGAAAAGCCGAGCGCGATCCGAGCGACGATGTTCCTCGTCTTCGGGTCGAGCCGGTAGAGCCAATCCTCGCCTCCGCCCGCGAGTGTCCAGATTGCTCCCTCCCCGAAGACGGGAGCTCCACACGGGCAAGCTGGGACATACCCCAGTGGCTTCTCGGTGCGGGGTCGAACCCGCAGGAGGCC
>JBKPCT010000037.1:0-10972 GCA_046727515.1 Actinomycetota bacterium
ACGCGGAAGAAGACCTCCTCGTAGTCGTGGACGTCGACGAAGTGGTCGACCACGACCACGGACTTCGTCAGGCTGAGCATCCCCAGGCCCCAGATCGCGTGCATGATCTTCTGCGCCTGGCCCGGGAAGGTCTTGCGGATCGAGACGATCGCGCAGTTGTGGAACGCGCCTGCGACCGGGAGGTCGTAGTCGACGATCTCCGGCACGGACATCCGCACGGCCGGCAGGAAGATCCGCTCGGTCGCCTTTCCGAGCCAGGCGTCCTCCGCGGGCGGCTTGCCGACGACGATCGAGGCATAGACCGCGTCACGCCGCATCGTCAGCGCGGTGATGTGGAAGATCGGGAACGACTCGCGGGCTGTGTAGTAGCCCGTGTGGTCGCCGAACGGCCCCTCGATGCCCTCGTCGCCCGCCTCGACGTAGCCCTCGAGGACGATCTCGGCGCTCGCCGGCACATCGAGGTCGACCGTCTTCGCCTTGACGAGCTCGACCGCTTCGCCCCGGAGGAACCCCGCGACCATCAGCTCGTCGACGTGTTTCGGCATCGGCGCGGACGCACTGTAGGCGGTGATGGGGTCGAGGCCGATCGCGACGGCAACGTCGAGCCGCCCGTCGGTGGCGAGATAGTCCATCCGCCCGTCCTTGTGGATCTGCCAGTGCATGAACGTCGACCGTCGGTCGATCTTCTGCATCCGGTACATACCGACGTTGCGCCCGCCCGTCCGCGGGTCCTTCGTGATTACGGCCGGGAGCGTGATGAACGGCGCTGCGTCTTCCGGCCAGCACGTCTGGATCGGAAGCAGGTCGAGGTTCACGTCGTCGCCGGTGAGGACGACCTCCTGGCAAGTGCCCGAGCGGACCGACTTCGGGCGCGAGCCGGCGATCGACTTCAGCTTCAGCAGGCCCCTGACCTTCTCCCGGAGCCCGTCCGGGGGCTGCATCTCCAGCACGTCAGCCAGCTTCTGCCCGGCGTCGTCGAGCCGCTCGACCCCGAGCGCGAGGCACATCCGCCGCTCGGTGCCGAACTGGTTGATCAGCAGGGGGAGTTCCGAGCCCTGGGGATGCTCGAAGAGCAGCGCAGGCCCGCCGGACTTCACGGTCCGGTCGACGATCTCGGTGATCTCGAGGTACGGGTCGACCTCGGCGCCGATGCGGAGAAGCTCCCCCTCACGCTCGAGCAGCGCGATCCAGTCGCGAAGGTCGCGAGGGCTGGCCACGAGTGTGAGTCTACGGGGGTGCTGGTCTACGTCACCGGGGCG
The DNA here is from genome assembly GCA_046727515.1 of Actinomycetota bacterium. Lineage (GTDB taxonomy): Bacteria > Actinomycetota > Thermoleophilia > Gaiellales > Gaiellaceae > DATBLE01. Next base: position 1,260 of record JBKPCT010000037.1, read on the forward strand.
AGCGGGTTCGTTGGTCGGCACGTCGCGCGCGAGCTGCGCGAGCAGGGCGCCGACGTTCGAGACGACTGGGTCGACCTGGTCGATGCCGACCGGCTGCGGCGCGCCGTCGCAGGCTGCGAGGCCGTCGTCCACGTCGCGGCGCTGTACAGCTTCACCGCACCGGCCCGCGAGCTCGCGGCGGTGAACGTCGAGGGCACGCGGAACGTGCTCGAGGCCTGCCGCAGCGCCGGCGTCGACCGGATCGTCCACACGAGCACGTGTGCGACCTGCGGGCCCGTCCCCGGCCGGCAGGCGACCGAGCGAGACGCGCCGCCGGCCTGGGAGCTCGTCGTCCCCTACAAGCGGACGAAGCTCGAGGCCGAGCGCCTCGCGCTCGCGGCGGGTGCCGTCTGCGTCAACCCGACGACCCCGGTCGGCGACGGCGATACGCGACCGACGCCGACAGGGGCGATGATCCGTGGCGTCGCCACCGGCCGCTACCGCGGCTACCCGCGGATCGGAGTGAACCTCGTCGACGTCCGCGACGTCGCCCGCGGCCACGCACTCGCGCTCGAGCGCGGCCGCCGGAAGGAGCGCTACCTGCTCGGCGGCGTCGACCTGACGCTACGCGAGGTCTTCACAGCGGTCGCCGACCTCGCGGGGCGTGCACGACCCATCGCCCCGGTCCCGTATGCCGCGATCCGAGCCGGCGCTGCGCTCGGCCTCGTCAACCGATACGAAGTGGAACTCGCCCGCACGGCGGCCTACTTCTCGTCCGCGAAGGCGGAGCGCGAGCTGGGCTACCTGCCCGGGCCGGTCGAGCCTGCACTCCGCCGCGCGGTCGAGGACGCGCTCGGCACCGCTGCCTCACTCCGATCTAGTGCTTGCGGATCTTCCGCGAGAGCGTGCCGAGCCCGATCACGGCGAGGAAGATGAGACCGACGATCAGCATGCCGGTGATGACGTCCCGGCCTTCTTTGGCCGCATCGGCGAGCAGCGCCAGCACCGCGCGAGTCTAACCCACCCGGACGGCGTGAGCGGCGAGCGCGCGGTCGAACGCCTCGTCCCCCGCCGCCTCCCGCGCAGCGGCCGCGTGCGCCGTCGCGTCGCGGGACTCGACGAGGGGGCCCTGCCCGAGCAGCGCGGCCGTGGCCGCCCACGCCTCGGCGTCGCCGGGGACCCCTTCGGCCCGAAGCTGGGCGCAGAGCGAGATCAGCGCAGCGAGATCGGCGACTGCCTGGACGCGCCGCGCGGCGGCGATTCGAACGAGCCCGTGGGCGTACAGGTAGTCGCCGAGGAGGAGCGCAGTATCGCGCTCGGCCGGCGCGAACAGCCTGGGCCTGCCGTAGTGGAGCAGGTAGCCCTCGTAGATCGTCTCCAGCCCGAGCGCGTAGCGTTCGTGGCCGAGCGGCGAGAACACGGCCACGAGCTGACGCTCGTGGCCAGGGAGGAGCGCCTCTGCCCAGAGTGGGCTCTCTCGCTCCGCCTCCGTCGCGATCGTCGTCCAGAGGCCCATTACTGGGGCACAGCGTCGAAAAAGCTGTGCGCTGCCTCAGCCGTCTTGTCGATCTCTGCGGCGCCGTGCGCGGTGGAGACGAACCAGGCCTCGAACTGGGACGGCGCGACGTAGACGCCGCGCCCGAGCAGGTGGCGGAAGAGCGCGCCGTAGCGGCCGGTGTCGCTCGCCTGCGCGTCCTCGAAGGCGCGAACGGGCTCGTCGCGCATGAAGAGCGTGAGCATCGCGCCGACACGCTGCACGCGCCCGAAGGGCGAGAGCCCGGCCTCGAGCCGCGACCCGCCGTCCTCGAGCCGCTCGTACACGGCCGGATCGCGCAGGCGGCGCAGGACCGAGAGCCCGGCGGCGGTCGCGAGCGGGTTTCCGGAGAGAGTCCCAGCCTGGTAGACGTCACCCGCCGGCGCGAGGAGCTCCATCACGTCCGCGCGGCCGCCGAAGGCCGCGAGCGGCAGCCCGCCGCCGACGATCTTCCCGAGCACGGTCAGGTCCGGCATGACGCCGTAGCGTTCCTGGGCGCCGCCGCGCGCGACCCGGAAGCCGGTGATCACCTCGTCGAAGACGAGCAGCGCGCCGGATGCATTACACAGCGTGCGCAGCGCCTCGAGATACCCTGGCTCCGGCGGGACGACGCCCATGTTGCCGGCCACCGGCTCGACGATCACGCAGGCAAGCCCCTCGCCCCACCGGGCAACGGCCGCGGCGGCCGCGTCGACGTCGTTGTACGGGCAGACGATGGTGTCCGCTGCGGCGCCGGTAGGGACGCCGGGCGAGGAGGGAATGCCGAGGGTTGCAAGGCCCGAGCCCGCGCTCGCGAGCAGGGCGTCGGCGTGGCCGTGGTAGCACCCGGCGAACTTGAGGATCCGGTCGCGGCGGGTCGCGCCGCGGGCGAGCCGGATCGCACTCATCGCGGCCTCGGTCCCAGAGGAGACCAGCCGCACCTTCTCGACCGACGGGACCGCGTCGACGATCTCCGCCGCCAGCTCCACCTCGCGCTCGGTCGAGGCGCCGAAGGTCGTCCCGTCGGCGGCGGCCTCCCCGACCGCGGCCAGCGTCTCCAGGTCGGCGTGGCCGAAGACGAGCGGCCCCCACGACATCACCCAGTCGATGTAGCGGCGGCCGTCGACGTCCTCGATCTCCGCGCCGGTTCCGCGTCGTATGAACACCGGCTCGTCGAGGCCGACCGCGCCCATCGCCCGGACCGGTGAGTTGACTCCGCCGGGGATCAGGTCGAGCGCGCGCCGGTAGAGGTCCGAGCGCGTGATCAGAGCCACGCGGCGAGGTCCTTCGTCCAGTACGAGACGACGATGTCGGCGCCGGCGCGCTTGATCGCGGTCAGCGACTCCAGAGCGGCTGCCGTCTCATCCAGCCATCCCGCACCGGCGGCGGCCTTCACCATCGCGTACTCGCCGGACACGTTGTACGCGGCGAGCGGAAGATCGAACCGCTCGCGGGCTGCGCGGATGACGTCGAGGTAGGGCAGGGCCGGCTTGACCATGATCACGTCCGCGCCCTCGCCGATGTCCTGCTCGCACTCGCGCAGGGCCTCACGCACGTTCGCAGCGTCCATCTGGTAGCCGCGCCGATCGCCGAAGGCAGGCGCCGAGCCCGCCGCGTCGCGGAACGGCCCGTAGAACGCGGACGCGTACTTCGCCGAGTAGGCGAGGATCGGGGTCTCCGGGAGCGCCTCGCGAATGGCGGCGACGCGGCCGTCCATCATGTCGCTCGGGCAGACGGCGTCCGCGCCGGCCTCGGCGTGGCTGACGGCGGTGCGCGCGAGCAGCTCGAGGGTCGCGTCGTTGTCGACCTCATCTCCCCGGAGCACCCCGCAATGGCCATGCGACGTGTATTCGCAGAGGCAGACGTCGGTGAGTAGCACGAGCTGTGGGAAGCGTGTGCGCAGCTCTCGTAGCGCACGCTGGATGACGCCGTCGTCGTCCCAGGCGCCCGAGCCCTCGTCGTCCTTGTCGTCCGGAATCCCGAACAGGATCACCGCCCGGACACCGGCCGCCGCCAACCGGTCGACCTCGGCGACGACGTCGTCGACCGACCAGCGCCCCATCGCGGGCAGTCGCTCGTTCGGCTCGGTCGCCGGCCCGACGAAGAGCGGCATGACGAAGTCGTCGAGATCGAGTCGTGTCTCGCGGACGAGCGAGCGGAGCGCTCCGGTACGGCGAAAACGGCGGAGCCGGGTGACCGGGAAGGTGCTCATCTCCCGAAAGACTACGCTCGGCGTCTCTTCCGCAGGAGCTCGTCGAGCTGCACGCCGGCCAGGAAGACGATCGACGAGACGAACAGGTACGTGGTCAGCACGAGCAGCGAGGTCATCGTCCCGATCGGGCTCTTGAAGTCGGCGACGTAGGTGACGTACAGGCGGAAGAGCATCGAGGCGACGAGCCACGAGCCGACGACGAAGGCGGCCCCGAGGCTGGCCCACCTGGCTCGGGGTCTCTGTGCCGGCGCATAGCGAACGAGCAGGCCGACGAGTAGGCCGAGCAGGAGGATGGCGCCGACCCAGCGGACCAGTCCGAGGACGACGCCGCGCGGGCCGCCGATGACCAGGACGGCGGCGCTGTAGAGCGCAACTCCGGCGGCAGCGCCGAGTCCGACCGCGACCGCGAGGCGGTGCCACCAGCGTCGGTCGTCGTCGACGTCGTGAATGCGGTTCAGCGCCTCGATCACTGCGCGCATCGCCGCCGTCAGGTACCAGAGGGAGAGCACGACCGAGAACGCGATCAACCCCGCAGTGCCGTGGTGGAGGATGCGGGAGACGGTGTCGTCGATCGCGCGGAAGACCGTCGCGGTCACTCGACCCTCGATCACCGGCGCGATGTGCTTTGTCCACACCTCCTGATGGCCGGTCGCGCCGAGCAGGCCGAGGCCGAGCAGCGTCAGCGGGACGAGCGCGACGAGGCCCTGGAACGCGATGGCCGCCGCATAGGTGAGCAGGTTGTGCTCCGCGAACGCCTCGGCAATCGGCGCGACGACCGAGTGCCGCCGGTCCCCGCGCCGAGATCCTGCACGTATCGTCGCCATGGGAGGGGGGTCCCCGGAGAGCCGGAGCTGGAAACGGCTCAGACCGCCAGGCGCCGGGCCGAGAGACGCGCGAGCGCGAAGTACGCTGCGCCGAGCCCGACGAGCCAGGCCGCCTCGCGCGCGAGAGCACTCCACGGGGCCCGGTCGTACAGCGCCGCCGAGAAGAAACGCACTGCGTGGGCGAACGGGAAGAGGTCGCTGATCCAGGCCGCGACGGGGACGATCTCGCGCGGCACCAGCCCGAGGAAGACAACGGGTAGGACGGCGAGGACACCGACGAGCGACGCCGTCCGCGCCTCACGCGTGAGCGCGCCGACGAGGGTGCCGGCGGTCCCGACCGCCGCCGCCGCCAGGACGACGCCGAGCAGGACGAGCGGGACGCGCTGCCAGGGTTGCCCGCCGGAGACGTCACCGGCCTCGACCGCGATCCCGAAGCAGACGACGATCGCGAGCCCGAGGCCGAGCCCGACCACAACGGCGAGGGCAACCTTCGCGGCGATCAGCCGTCCGAGGCCGACGAGCCCGCGCATCAGCCGACCGATCACGTTCTCGTCCCGTTCGGCTGCGAGCGCTCCCGCGGCGAGCAGGAGGCCGAGGAAGTTGATCGTGATCGCAAGCCCGTACGCCTGCACCTGGGCGGAGAGCGCGGACGTACGGCCTCGGCCCTTCTCCTCGTCGAGCACGATCGGCGACGCCGTTGCCCGGATCGCGTTGTCCGTGAGCGCAAGCGCGAGCCGGGCATCGTGGACGAAGTCGGCGATCTGCGCCTTCTCCGGTGAGGCGGGGAGCCGCGCAAGCACCCTCTGCGTGCCGTCGAGGCCGATGATCGAGAAGTCGTGGCCGAGGACCCGGCCCTTGCCGCCGTGCACGAGAAGTTGGACGTAGCGGATGTCCGCCTCGATGAAGGCCTTCTGCAGGCGGAGGTTGAGGTTGTAGACGAGCGCCTGCATCTGCTGGCGCACCCGCGGGGTGATGCCCCCCGTGCCCGTCGCGAGCGAGAGGTGCGGGCTCGCCACGAGGCCCTTCAGCTCGTCGATGAACCCGTACGGGATGGTGATCACCGCTGCGACGCGACCGGAGGAGAGCTGTTGGGACGCGTCGCCCTCGCTCATCGCCACGAGCTCGACGTTCTTCCCGACCTCGTGGATCAGGGCGTCGATGTCGAACGTGTTGCCCGCAACCGTGACGTGGTGCGGAACGCGGTCGAGCCCGACGACGGCGACGCGCGGCTTCGCGTTCGCGTACGCCGCCGTCAGGCCGATCAGGAGCGCAATCACGAGCGGATAGGCGATCAGGACGCCGAGCAGGAGCGGTGAGCGGCGCAGCACGAGCAGGTCCTTGCGCAGGATCAGCAGCGAAGCCTTCACGGGCGTGCCGCTCGCCGGAGGAGCACGCCGAAGGCGAGCGACGGCTTCATCTCAGGGCGCCGGCAGCCTCGGAACGCAGGTACTCGGCGACCCGCCCGTCGAAGACGACGCGACCCTCGAGCATGGCGGCGACCCGGTCGGCGACGTGCTCGAGGTCCTCCACGTTCTGCGTGACGAGGACGACCGCCCCGCCGGAGTCCCGAACCGAGCGCGCGGTCTCCCAGAGCCGGCGACGCTGCCGCGGGTCGAGCGCCGCCGTCGGCTCGTCGAGCAGGAGTACCTGCGGGTCGCCGAGCAGCGAGATCGCGAGGTCGAGCCGCTGGCGGTTGCCGACGGAGAGCGCGGACGCCGGCCGCCCGTCGTCCGGTAGCTCGAACCGGGACAGCAGCACATCGGCCCCCGCGGCTCCCTGCAGCTGCGCGAAGAGCTCGAGATTCTGACGGGCCGAGAGCCGGCCGTAGTGCGCCGGGCGCTGGGGCATCCAGCCGACGCGCACACCCGGGCCGGGCTCGACCGACCCCTCGCTCGGCGGCAGCGCGCCTGCGAGGATCCCGAGCAACGTCGACTTGCCGGCGCCGTTCGGGCCGACGAGTGCGAGTACCTCGCCGGACCGGACCTCGACGTCGGCCCACTCGAGCGCGACGTGGTCGCCGAAGCGCCGGCCGACGCCGCGCGCGGCGAGGAGCGCCGTCACGGAGTCCGGGACCGGCGGATGCGACGCCGCGGCTTCTCGACCTCGGTCTCCGCCTCCGGCTCGGGCACCGGAGCGACGGGCGGCGGCTCGACCTCGACCTCGACGTCGACCGGCCCGGCGGAGGTCCACGACTCGAACTGCACGCGCTCGCCGAAGAACTCGTACGCGGCCCTGGCGGCCGCGAGCAGCGGCAGCGCGACGAGGATCCCGGCGAGCCCGTAGATCTCACCGCCAGCGAGCAGGCCGAAGATGACGAGCAGCGGGTGGAGCCGCAGCGCACTCCCCATCACGTTCGGGACGACGACGTGGCCCTCGACCTGGTGGATGACGAGGAAGAGGATCGTCACCCAGAGCAGCGAGATCGGATCGACCACGACCGCGTAGATCGCAGCCGGGATCGCGCCCAGCCAGGGCCCGAGGTACGGGATCAGCTCCGTCACTCCGACCCAGGCGCCGAAGACGAGCGCGTACTTGTCCGCGCCCGGCACGAGGCCGAGCGCCCCGAGTATCCACATCCCCACCCCGGCGCTCGTCCCGATGATCAGCGAGACCAGGAGCTGGCCCTTCACGTACCCGGCGACCGCGCGCTCCATCCGCACGAGCAGCGGATCGGAGCCGGGGCGCGGTGGAAAGCGTCTGTCGATCGCGTTCGCCAGCCGTTGGAAGTCGAGCAGCATGTAGATCGAGACGACGAGCACGACCACCGCGGCGAAGAGGAACTTCCCGATCGAGATCGCCGCCCCCTCGACGAAGTCGACGACTTTCCCGGTGTACTTGCTGACATCCTTCTCGCGGATCTCCCTGACCCAGCGGTGACCGCGCTCCTCCACCTTGATGGAGCCGAGGCCGTGGGTGTCCAGCCAGTTCTGGAGCCGGTCGACGTCCCGGTCGGCGTCCGTCGTGGGAGGTCGTCCGTGGACGACCGTAAAGTAGGTGTCGAATCGGTTTGCAGCCGTCTTCGTCTGATCGACGACCACGGTGGCGAGACCCCAGATGATCACGATCAGGGCCGCCGCGAACGTGAGATACACGAGCGCGACCGAGAGGCCGCGGCGGATCCGAAACCGCCCGAGCTGGACCGAGCCGATCCCTTTGACGAGCGGGTCGAGCAGCAGCGCGATCAGGCTGGCGACGAGGAAGAGGAAGACGACGTGAAAGACACGTCCGGCGACGACCCACAAGAGCAGCAACAGCAACGGAAGCCCGACCAGCTGGATCCAGCGCGGGATCTGGATCTTGGGCGCAGCGCCCGTGGGCATCGCGAGGATCGTACCGCGCTTGCCGTACGCCCACGGCCGAGCGTGTGGGACTGGGCCCTCGACGTCGAGGGATCTTTGGCCCTCGATCCGGAGGAGAGCTGGCTCGATTCGGTCCCTAACCGGTTGAAGCTGCGGGCGACCTCGGATACGGTGCCGCCGATGCACTCCGTCCCCGCCTACCGGCGGTCGGAGCGCCGCGCGCCTAGAGCGGCCCGTCGCGCCCGTCGCCGTGCCGTGCTCACGTTCGTTGGACTTGCCTTTCTGATCGTGCTCTTCGTGGCGGCGTTCCGCCCCGGCTCGACGCCTGTCGTCGGGGTCGGCGTGCCGGCCAGCGCGTCGCGCGTGCTGCCTGGAGGCCCACCGACTCCGCTCGTCGTCGCCACCCACGGTCCCCTGCATATCCAGCTGCCGGTGAACGAGCGGAACGTGACCGCGATCGGGTACCACGGCGCCGGCGAGGACGCGCTACCGCTCGACCCGCTCGGTCGCCAGGCGAACGAAGGGCTCTTCTCGCGTGTCTTCCACCGGATCTTCGGCGGCGGCGGGGGCGGCGTCGCGTACTACCAGCTCGGCGGCGGCGGCGGCCCCTCGACCGGCTCGCTGAACGTCGGTGCTGCGCCGGGCACCGACGTCTACTCGCCGGTCGACGGCACGGTCGTCGGACTGCGCGACTACATCCTCGACGGCAAGAGCTACGGCTCCGTCATCGACATTCAGCCCTCGGACGAGCCGTCCGTCGTCCTCTCGATCACGCATTTGCGCGCCGACCCGGCGCTGCGCGTGGGATCGGCGGTCTCGACCCGGACATCGAGGATCGGCTCGGTGCTCGACCTCGCCGGGGTCGAGCGGCTCGCACTGGCGCGATATACCCAGGACGCCGGCAACCACGTCGCGATCGCGGTGCGCTCGGCCACGACCGTGCCGCTGCGCTAGAACCGCGTCCGTGCGCATCCTCTTCCTCGCCGATGTCTTCGGCTCGGCCGGCCGGAACGCGGTCGAGCAGCGGCTGCCGGCGCTCCGAGTCGAGCTCGGCGCCGGGTTCTGCATCGTCAACGGCGAGAACGCAGCCGACGGCCGCGGCCTGACGCCGCGGCTCGCCGACAAGCTTCTCGTCGCCGGCGCCGACGTGGTCACGCTCGGCAACCACGTGTGGGCCCGCGACGAGATCGGGCCCTACCTCGCGGCCTCCGAGCGCGTGATCAGGCCGGCGAACGTCGCCTCGGGCTCCCCCGGACGCTCGCTCGCAGTCGCCCCGGCGACTGACGGGACGCCGGTCGCGGTCGTCAACCTGCTCGGCTGGCTCTTCCTCGACGTCGTCTGCGGGCCGTTCGAGGTCGTCGACGCGCTCGTCGTGGAGGCGCGCGCCCGGACACCGATCGTCGTCGTCGACTTCCACGCCGAGGCGACGAGCGAGAAGATCGCGCTGGCGCGCTACCTCGACGGCCGCGTCACCGCCGTGATCGGCACGCACACCCACGTGCAGACGAACGACGCGCGGATCCAGCCGGGCGGCACGGCTGCGATCACGGACGCGGGGATGACAGGGCCGCACGACTCCGTGATCGGCGTCGAGGCCGAGCTGGCGATCCGGCGGATGCGGACCGGGATGCCGGTCCGGTTCAGGCCAGCGGTGGGCGGTGTCCGGCTCGAGGGGGTTGTGATCGACTGCGACTCAGACGGACGCGCAACCGCTATCGAACCGGTGCGACTCGAGCACGGCTAGCCGCTTCGGACGTATCCGGGGACATTCCCAGATGAGTCCGAATCGGCCACAGGAGCGTCCCGAGCAGGCCGAGCATCACGAGGTCGCGCACGAACACGAGCCAGGACGGCAGCGCGCGGAAGTGGAGCGCGAGGTCCCAGTA
>JBKPCT010000038.1:0-5846 GCA_046727515.1 Actinomycetota bacterium
ACTTTCCGCATCCCGAGGGGCCCACGAGCACCATGAATTCCCCATCCGCGATCGTCAACGTGACGTCGTCCACGGCCACGACGCCGCCGGCAAATTCCTTCGTCACGTGGTCGAGCTCGATGGCCGCCATGCCAAACCTGCGGTCAGTAGCCGGCCTGCATCGTGCCCATGACGTCCACCCGCGCTTTGAACGCCATGTAGCCGGCGTCAACGGGGAAGACCGTACCGGTGACTGCAGCCGATTCGTCGCTCGCGAGGTAGACAACGAACGGCGCGATCTGCTCAGGCGTCGGGATCGGGAGGATGTGGAGGCTCTCGATCGTCGCCCGCGCGTCCGGATCGTCCAGCCAGACCATCTGCGGCTCTGTCGAGACGAAGCTCGGCGCGATCGCGTTCACGCGCACCCCATCCCGTCCTACCCCGGCGGCGAAGGACCGGACCATGGACGTCACGCCGCCCTTGGCCGCCGTGTACGAGTCGAGGCCGGCGCAGCCGACCAGCGCATCGACCGTGCTCGACACGATGATCGAGCCTGAGCCTTGGGCGATCATCTGTCTCCCTGCGTGCTTGAGAACCAGAAAGGTTCCCGTGAGGTGGACGTCGATCATGCGACGCCAGACGTCGTCGTCGAGCTCGGTCAGGCGGCTGTCGCTGGTGTTGACGAAATGAACGTCGGCAGCGCAGTGGTAGAGGGCGTCCAGGCGGCCGAAGCGCGAGACCGTCTCGGCCACCACGGCCTGCACCAGCTCCGGGACGGTGACGTCAACGTACATCGAAACGGCCGTCCCGCCGGCCCCGGTGATGAAGGCGGCGACCGCCTCGGATCGCTCGCGCGCGATGTCTGACACGGCGACCGACGCACCCTCCACGGCCATGGCGACCGCGCCGGCGCGTCCCATCCCCGAGCCGCCGCCGACGACAAGGGCGACCTTGCCCTGCAACCGGCCGGACTTCATCGTTCCTCCTTCGCGAGCTGGTACTCCTGCCACGGCAAGTACTGGCCCTCTACGCGGTAGCGGTCGGCCGCCTCGGCGACGAGCTCCTCATCGACGTCGACGCCGAGGCCGGGCTCTTCGATCGTGCCCCATCTGGGGCCGTTCGCAATCGGGATTGGCTCGGTAAGGACGTCGTGCTCAATGAGATACGCCGTCTGCTGATGGCCCTCCACGCCGTTCGGCAACGTCAAGACCACATGGTGGCTGGCCGCCGCCGCAAGCCCGAGCTCGCCGTGAGTGTGCTTGCAGACCTGAAGCCCTTCGAGGTGCGCAAGCCAAGAGAGGCGGTGAAAGCTTCCGATCGATCCAACCCAATAGGGAGAAAGGCAATACACGTCTGCGTCTCGTGCCCTTATGCGCGCGTAGGCGTCTGCCTCCGACCACAGACCTTCGTTGGCGCAGACAGCCGTATCGATGCGGGTCCGCGCTTCTGCAAGCTGCCCGACCGGATGATCGCGAACCGGCTGCTCGACGAAATCGATGGCGTACGCGCACATAGCTCGAAGATTCCGCAGAGCCTGTGGGATCGTCCAGCTCCCGTTCGCATCGATCCGCAGCCGCGGCCCCGGACCAAGCTGCTCGCGCACCGCCGAGACCATCTCGAGGTCCTCCACATCGTCGATTCCCACCTTCAGGTAGAAGACCTCGAAGCCTGCCTCGAGACCCTCTGCGATCTGGGCGCCGAGACTCTCCCTCGTGCCACGGGCGAGGTAATAGAAGTACGTCGCCTCCTTCTGCTGGAGCCCGCCCAGAAGACGCCAGAGCGGCTGTCCGCAGGCCCGACCGCAGATGTCCCACAGGGCCATGTCGATTCCTGCCCAAGCGAAGTTGCCCGTGCCGGAGCGGAACTGCCACAGGCCGTGCGTGAACACATCGCGGCGCATCGCCTCCCGGTTCCACGGATCGCGTCCTATGACGAAGGGAGCCATGGATCGGACTGCCGCTTCGACCGAGGCCGTATCGGCACCGCAGCACGATTCGCCCCACCCGACATACCCCTCATCGGTCGTCAGCTTCACGAGCACGTCGCTGACTCCGTCCCTCGCGACCTGCGAACTCACCTCTCGATGCCGGTAGGGAACACTGACCGGAATCGCTTCGAGCGTCGTAACCTTCACGGCGGGCTCACAGCGTGTGCTCGAAGAGGGTGAGGATCTCGTTGTCCCTGGCGCCCACCCGGAAGACGTGCTCGAGTCGGATGCCTCCCCATCCAGGCTGGTAGATCGCGGGCTCGAGCGCCAGCATCATCCCCTCCTCGATGCGGAAGTCGTTGTACGGCGCGATTCGAGGCTCCTCCGACCAAGCCGCCCCGATCCCATGGCCCGTGTGGTGCGAGTACGTAGGCCCGTGCTCGGAAAGCAGGTCGCGCACCTTACGGTCGACGTCCTTTGCCACTGCTCCGGGACGACAGAATGAGATGCCTTCGTGGAGGGCGGACCGAACGGCGTCGAACCGACGGCGCGTCTCCGCATCCGGATTGCCCACGCACACCGAGTTCGCAGTGTCCGACCAAGCACCGTCGATCCAGGGTGACGTGTCGGTGAGGACGAGATCGCCTTGTTGGACCACGCGCCCGCTCGCCACACCACCGCCCGTCGCGGTCGCTATCCCAGTGGTCACGGTGAGTATGGCGGGAACTCGGCGGCCCGCCTCCCGGAACATCGCGGCTGCCGCCAATCCCGCCAGCTCGGCCTCGCTGAGCCCGGGGGCCGCGTGGTCCTTGACCGCCTGCTGAACCACATCTGCGAGCCGACACGCGCGTCGGATGGCGTTGAGATCTGGACGGGAGGCGACCCGGCGCGAGCACACAATCGCCGCATCGAGGGCAATAGGCATCCGGCCGGCCTCTCGAAGCCATTCCGCGACGTCCCACGGGAGATGCATTTGTTCGATCCCGATGGGACCTCGTGCAATTCCAACCTCGTCGAGAACCTGGATTAGCGCAACGCGCAGCTCGCCGGCCGGATCTGGCGCACGCTCGAAGTCATACGACCGATAGGTGACCACTCGCGCACCACACTCACGTACATCTGGCACGTGGAAATCGGCGACGACGAGAGCTGCATCTTCAGGACCAAGACAAAGGAGGGCCGGGACCGCAACAAAGGGGTTAGAGACCGGCCAATCCTCCACCGGCTCCTCGAAACAACCGAGGTGGGCGAGCGTCTCAGGGTGGGAGAGCACAGCCTGTGAATGGCCGCCCGCCTCGAGAGCGCTACGCAACGTGTCGAATGGCCTGGAGGACTCCACAGTCAGAGGGACTGAACTTCCCGATCCTGCTGTTTGCCGCTGACAAGGTAGAGCCTATTCCGCCTTTGCGAGCCGCGTCCCAGCAGCGGGTTTCCAGGACCACCATGATCCTCTTACACGTAGCGATGTCGCTGGACGGCTTCGGCGGCGGGCTCGAGACTGGCGGATCCAATGACTGCGACACTTAGGTCGGGTCGATGAAGCAGGTTGTCGTCGTCTTCCGTTTACACGAGGGATCCGAGCCTGATGCAGCGAGGCTGGCTGCTGCCGCGCCGCCTTTCGATCCTGCTGAGGCCGGGTTCACGCGGCTCGCTGCCTACGTCACCCAGCGCGAGGTGATCTTCGTGCTCGAGGGCGAGGAGCCACTTTGGAGTGAGGACGAGCTGGTAGGTGACTTCCTACGGCCGGCGCTCGGCGAAAGGCTCGATGAATGGCGCAAGCTGGCCGAGGTGCACACGTGGCCGGCCCAGCCGCTGTTCTTCTGGGAGGCGCCGGCCGACGAGTAGTCGGTGGAAAGCTGCGACATGCGTGCGGCGGCGACCCTAAAGCTCGATCCGCTCACCGCGCTCGATGAGGTGGAGACGCTCGGCCAGACCCGCCTGCTCGAAGGCCTCTATCAGGGCGTCGCGGCCCTGCGTGTAGTGAGCCCAGCCTTCGAAGTGGAGTGGCACAGTCTGCGGCGACCCGAGAATCCGGACGGCCTCCGCTGCGAGTTCGCTCGTGAGCGTCAGGGAGGCGCCCTCGACGAGCGCGGTCTGTGCGGCGCCCGCGAAGACCAGCGCGACGTCGACGGGGCCAAGCCGCTTTGCGATCTCGTGGACGAGGTCGAGCGAGGCGTTGTCGCCGCTGATGTAGACCACTGGGAGGCCTGACCCGGAGAGGACGAAGCCGGTCACCTCGCCGACGAGGTGCTCGCTGCCCTCGGGCCCGTGCCGCGCGGGAACGGCGGTGACCCGGATCGAAGCAGCGGCCTCTCTCGGCAGCTCCGCCTGCTCCCAGACCGACAGCGACCGCACCGGGTCGCCGAGCCGTTCCCGCGCTGCGGCCGTCGAGAGTACAACCGCGGCTGTCTCGAGGTAGTCGAGGCCGGCGCGGTCGAGGTTGTCGGGATGCTGGTCGTGCGAGAGCAGCACGGCATCCACCGGTCCGACCTCGCTCGGCTCGAGGGCCGGGCCCTGGGTCTTGGTCAGCACGCGCTCGCCGATCGGGTACTCGCCCGGCGGATCAAAGGTCGGGTCGGTCAGGATTCGAACACCGCCGATCTCCAGGATCGCCGTCGGACCACCGAGGTACTGCACTCGCATAGCTCGTCCTCGACGATCTTAAGGACGCCCGAGGGACGACGAACAGACGTTGACGCCGCCCGAAGGCGGCGCCAACCGGGGGATCGCTTCCCGACGGACTCGTCAGTAGCCCGGGTAGGTGGTAGTGGGAAGAGTTGTCGTCGTGCCCAAAGAGCCCTTGCCCGCAGTGGGGCGAACGACGTGCCAGGTGAACTTCTGGCCGCCAAAGGCATCCTTGAAGCCGTCGCCCGTCACCTTGCCCGGCTTGTCCAGCTTGAACGAGTAGAGCAGCCGGCCGTTGTAGGTCACCTGCCGGCGACCGTCGGGTCGCCTGACGACGGCGACCGTGCCCGGGAGCGAGCTTCCCTTCGGCGTGCCGCCGACGGTCAGGGGCTGCCAAAACGAGAGGCAGGCGTCGTCGCACAGCACCATGCCGCGCCGCTCCTGGTCACTCCGGTAGAGCGCACGGCCCTTCGCGTCGACGAGGATTCTCCCCGCACCGGTGACGCGCTTGACCGAGACGGTGGCGCCGCCGCTCTGGGCAGCACCACCGCTACCACCACTCGCCGCGAACGCGATGCCGGTCGCCAGGGCGGCGACGCCGATGACGCAAAGGATGAGCAATCGTTTCACCGCATGAACCTCCTTGTCTCGATTGCATTGCTGCCTACCCGGGACCGACGCCCGCGCGAGTCGATTCCTTCCCGGCACTGATGCGCGCTCCGCGCCGGCTCGACCCCGACCGCGCGGTGGAGCAGCTGCCGCGCCTCTACCGCGCGGCCCGCGCCTGGACGCGCTCCCGGGAGGAGGCTGAGGACCTCGTCCAAGAGACCTACGCACGCGTGCTCGCCCGACCGCGCCTGCTCCGGGGCGAGGACGAAGTCGGCTACCTGCTGCGCGCGCTGCGCAACACGTTGATCAGCCAGCGCCGCGCTGAGCAGCGGCGACCAGCCACAGCCGAGCTCATCGAAGAGGACGCGCCGAGGACGCGCGCGAGCGATGATCCCGCCGAGGCCGCCCAGATGCGTCAGGTGTACGCCGCGATCGCCGAGCTGCCGGAGGAGTTCCGGGACGCACTCATCGCCGTCGACGTCGCGGGCCTCTCCTACCCGGAGGCAGCGCGGACGCTGGGTGTGCCCGAAGGCACACTCACGAGCCGGCTCTTCCGCGCCCGCGACCGGGTCGCGCGCCGGCTCAGCGAGGCGGGTTGAACGGCCAGCCGGCCAGCTTCAGCAGCTCCGCGCGCGGCGCTTGGCCGATCAGGACGCAGGTGTGGCCGTCGCGCCGCCAGGTCACCGCCAGCATGCCATCTAGTCGC
>JBKPCT010000039.1:0-11508 GCA_046727515.1 Actinomycetota bacterium
AAATCTCCGTCGGCGACCTCGAGGTCGACGTCGTCCACGGCGACGACCTTGCCGAACGTCTTCCGGACCGCCTGGAACTGAACGGTCGCCACGGTTACTTCACCACCCGACCCCACATCGAGAACAGGTACCGCCGAATGATCAGGATCACGATCAGCGATGGGGCCATCAGGAAGAACCCCCCGGCGAACCGGAAGTTCAGCGGCGCGCCGTCGAGAAGAGAGAGCACCTCGGCGGGAAGCGTCCGGTGACGCAGCGTGAGCAGCGAAGACGCGAAGACCTCGTTCCACGAAATGATGAAGACGAAGATCGCCGACGCCGCGAGCCCCGGCAACGCGAGCGGCAGCGCGACTCGGAGGAACGCCGTCAGCCGGCTGCAACCGAGCGTCATCGCCGCCTCCTCGAGCTCAGGCGAGACCCCCGCGAAGACGCTGGAGGTCGTGAGCACGACGAACGGGAGCGCAAGCGCGGTGTGGGCGATCGAGACGCCGAGCACAGTGTCGTCGATACCCCAGCGGATGAAGATCACGGCCAGCGGGATCGAGAGGATCACGATCGGGAACGCGCGCGTGGCAACCACGGTCAGACGAACCGTGTCAGCCCCGCGAAAGGCAAAGCGGGCAAGCGCGTAGCCGGCAGGCGTCCCGACCACCAGGGCGATCACCAGGGTGATCGCCGCGACGTACACGCTCCGCTGCAGCGCGTCGAGCATCCCCCCGAAGTGGATGAAGAAGCTGATCGTGTCGGTCGAGAGATGTCGGGGCAGGAGGTCCTTCGGGTAGTCGTAGACCCTGGTCTCGCTCGAGAAGGCCGCCAGCGTGATCACGTAGATCGGCGCCAGCACGAACAGGGCGAGCACAATCGCGATTGCGTAGCTCAGCACGCGCGAGAGCCAGGGCCGCCAGGGGATTCTCGCCGCTGTCATCGCAGCATCTGCTCCTTGGGCGTGCGGAGCAACCAGACGACCAGGCCGGCCGACACGAGGGACAGCGCGAGGATCAGCGCGGAGTAGGCAGCGGCGACATGGCTGTCGAAGTAGTCGGCTTGCCAACGCCAGGCCTCGGTGGCCAGCGTGGTCTTCGCTCGGCCGGTTATCGCGATCACGACCGCGAACGCCTCGAAGGCGAAGATGATGCGGAACAGCAGCGCGACCTGCAGCGATGGCTTCAGCATCGGCAGGGTCACCTTCCACACCCGTTGGAACAGGCCGGCTCCGAACACCTCGGCCGCCTCGCTGTACTCCTTCGGGATCCCCTGGAGGCCGGCGAGGAAGATGACCATCACGAAGGCCGTCGAGCGCCAGAGCTCCGCGATCACCACGGCGAAGAGCAGCTGATTCGGTTTGGTCGGATCGAGCCAGATGTGTGGCTGGTCGATCAACCCCAGCTTCTCCAGCACGGTGTTCAAGTACCCCCGCTCGGTGAGGATCGACTGCCAGACGAGTCCGGCGGCGAGATCGGAGACCGCGAGCGGGAGGATGAAGATCGCGAGGAAGAGCCCGCGTCCGTGCAGCTTCGAGTTGACCAGCAGCGCCATGGCGAGGGCGAGCACGAACTGGATCGGAACGATCACCCCGACGAGCAGAAGCGTGAACTTGAGGGCCTCGCTGAAGTTGGCGTCGTTGACCATCGTGCGGAAGGGCTCGATCGTCCAGGCGCCGTCCTCCCGGAAGGCAAGCTTGAACGCCTGCACCATCGGCCAGCCGAAGAAGAGTCCGAGGTACGCGACGGTTGGGAGGATCAACCCATAGGGCAGACCCTCCCACCGTCGTATGCGACGGCCGAGCGTGGCCTGCTGCGCGACCGCAGTCATCGCGCGTCCTTCGCCTGGCCTCGGCCGGTCATCTTGCTCCGCTGCTCACTTCACCTGGCACGGGCCGGAGCTGGGCGGATCGGGCGCCCAGCAGTGAGCGCCGGTCTTGTTCATCAGAGCCTGGAGCTGAGCCGCCTCGTCGTTGAGGACGCTTCTGACGTCTTCGCCCCTGATCACGATCCGCGTGAATGTGTCGACGTAGATCTTGCTGAAGTTCCCGCTTTCAGGCCCGAGCCCGATCGGCAGCAGTGACTTGACGGCGCCTGCACCTCGCTGCGACCTTCGGACCGCGGTGTTCATCTTCAGCAGCCCGAGGCCAAGCTTCTCGGACAGCTTTCCCCCGTTCACGGGGAAGAATCCGACCGACCCGAGCGTCTGCGCCTGCGTCCTGATGCCCTCCAGCCAGAGGATCAGCTGCCTCGCCCCGGCCGGGTTCGGCGCGGTCTTCGGGATCGCGAGACCTGCCAGCACCGGCATGTACCCGCGCCCCCTCGGCCCCCTGGGAGCCGGGAAGGCGACGAAGTCCTGCGGGCGGGCCTTCAGCGCATTGACGAGCCGGGCAACGTGGTCCCACGCCACCCACACCTCGCCGCTCTGCAGCGGGTCCTGCATGAAGTTGTAACCCAACGACTGCGGGTGGACGTACTTCCAGAGCGACTTCAAGTACAGCCAGCCGGAGATGGCGCCCGGGGACTTGAAGGTGGTGACGACCCCGCCGCTGAACGACGGCAGCAGGTAGCCCTGGAAGAAGCGGTTGATCAGACCGTTGGTCCCGGCCGGAAACGCCACCCTCGCCTGACCGGTCTTGTCCTTGATGTTCTTGGCCCACAGGAAGAGCTGACCGTAGGTGAGGTTGTTGACGTTCGCGCCCTTCGGCAGGTACCGCAGCGCCTGCTTGTTGGCGACCATGATGTACGTCGCCTGCATCCACGGGAGATAGAGCTGCTTGCTCGTTCCCAGCTTGCCGAGCGTCATCAGGTCGGCCGGAATGCCGGCTTTCGTCAGCTGCTTGGCCATGGGCGTCAGATCCGTGAGGTACTGCTGGACGGTCAGGTAGTCGCCGTGAAGCCCGCCGAGCACGCTGACGCTCCCCTTTCCAGCCTGAGACTCCGCCTGGATCCGGTTGAACCAGACCTGGGGCTGTCCACTCGGCACAGCCACGTAATCGACGTCTCCGGGGAATCCTTTGAGCAGGATGTTCCGCATGGCGTCCACCTCGGTCACCTGGGCCAGTTGGTTCGAGAGGAAAACGACCTTGCCGGCGTCCCTGGGACTCGCCGACGCCTTCTCGCCCGCGCCGAGGAAGGCGGCGACGGCGAGGGCACTGAGAGCAGCTAGGACGGTCAGCGCTGCGGGTATGAGACGAATTCTGCGCACGGTTCCCTCCTGAGTCTCGATGTTCCGCCGCCCTCGGTCGAGCGGCGACGCCGGCCGCGACGACGTGTGCCCTGCACGTCCCGTCCCGGCTCGCACCTTCTGGTCATGACCTGCTTCCTTTGCCGGCCGACGCTCCGTCGAGCAGATCGAGAACGAGGGCAGCCGTCCACGACAGCTCGTCGGTGCCCTGGCCCCGGCCGGTGAGCGCGTTGTAGTGCTCCCAGAAGCCTTCGCGGCGAGCGAGTTCGAGCAGGGCTCCTCGGAGCTCGCGCGCTTCGTCGGCGTAGCCGTATCGTCGCAACCCGGCGTAGAGAACCCAATTGATCATCGGCCACACGGGTCCTCGCCAGTACAAGGCGGGATCGAATCGAGGGTCGTCCCGGGGCACGCTGGGCACTGCCCGCCCGACTCCGGCCAGCGCGACGGCGGTCAGCCTCAGACGGTCGACCAGCCGCTGAGCGCGGCTCCCGGCCGGCACGCCTGCATACAGCGGTGAGAAGCCGCCGCCGGCGTGCACCCTGATGAGTTCCCCGGCCCGCACGTCGAAGTCGAGATAGATGCCTTCCTCTTCGTCCCAGAGCTCGCGGTCGAGTGCGGCACTCGTCTGCTCGGCCCAGGTCTCGAACGGCTCCGGGTCGGCGCCGACCACCCGCGCGATCTCGGCCAGGTCGTGGTTCGACTGCACGAGCAGCGAGTTGAAGAGGACGTCACGCACGACAAACGGGCAGACCTCGCGGATCCGACCGGCGTCGTAGTCGACGTCGCGGTACAGACTGACGAGGTAGGCATAGAGGTCGTACTCGGACTTCGTCGGTCGCTGGGCGGAGTCGACGAACTCCACGTCGATGCGCTCGTACCTGGGGATGTCGTTGGGCGGCGGCGTAATCCGCGCTAGCGCCGTGTCCCAGAGCGGCGAGTTGTCCATACCCGACTCCCAGGGGTGCCAGATCTCGACGAGGCCGCTGCCGGGGCGTGCTCGCTCGCGATAAAGGTAGTGGTGCCAGGCGGTGAGCTGGGGCATCAGCTCGCCCAGGAACGCCTGTGCACCGGCACGGTCTTGCGCGTTGCGGTAAACCTGCCAGGCTGCGCTGGCGTGGATCGGGGGCTGGACGATTCCCGAGGTCTTAGGGCGGGACGGCGCGTCCGAGGAGCGCTCGACCTGCCAGAACTCCGGGCCGGGAAAGTACCGGGCGCCGTCGGTGAACCGGATGTGCGGCAGCAACCCATTGCCCCACTGTCCGGCGAAGATCGAGCGGATCTCGGTCTCGGCGCGCTCCTGGTCCCAGTGGGAGTAGGCGATCGCGACGCACGCTGCGTCCCAGCTCCACTGATGTGGGTAGAGGCGAGCCGAGGCCCTCGTTGCCTGACCAGTCCAGTTCGCGTCGAGGATCGCGACCGCCTGCCGAGCCAGCTGCGCATCCGCAGTCACCGATTCGCGCCGCTCAGCTACGCTCCGGCCTCCTCCGATTTGACACGCGTGTGTACCAAATATTAACGTCCTCGTCAACGCCACGCGCGGCGGCCGATCTTTGCTGGCTTTGGAAACGGCCTGGTCAAGCGACTTGGTGGCAGAGCTACTCACGATGAGATCTCGGGCGGCGCACGATCAAATTGCTACCGCCGGATGACGAAAATGGAGGGCCGCGGGTCCAAGACGGCCACTCGCCGACGGCCCGGGACGGCCGATCGCAGGAACCGCCGCCGGACGATGATCAACAAGGGGGTTCTCGATGACCGTCGTTCATGCTGAGAAAGGTCCTCTCGATTCGGAAAGCAGGCCGACCTGGTGTCAGATCCCGCGCGCCGGCTACTTCCGGATTCCGAGCGAAGGGGGAGAGCACGACCGGCACTATCACGATTTCAACGAGCTGTACTTGATCTGCCGCGGGTGCGCAAAGATCCTCAACGGAGACCGAGAGGTGTGTGTCAAGGCAGGAGACATCGTGTGCATCAAGGCAGGCGACGACCACGACATCTTGGAGGTGTACGGCGACGATCCGTTCGAGCTGTTCTGGGTGTACGAGCCGGGTCCGGAGGGCGGCCGTCTGGGCCATTTGCACCACAGCGCCGAGCAGGTGACGCCACATCCGGTCTCGGCAAAGCCGATCCCGCCTGAACTTTCCCGCGAAGGAGGTTGCGGCGACTACGAGGGGCTCGACCCGTTCCCGCTCGTCGCCTCGTGCGCGACCGGCAGGCCGGTGATCGCCCCGATCATCTCGGCGGTATGACGGGCGGCAGCCGCGGGACCGAGGCGACCGGTCAGCACCGCGTCGAGCATGGCCTGGAGCTGGGCGGAGACCCGTGGATAGAGAGGGGTCTGCGGCCTGATCGCAGACCGCTCGAGCATCTCTGACGTCTGGGCCAGGAACGGGAGCGTAGGCGTGGCCAGCTCGACCGCCGAGCGGCGTGCGGGGACGCGCCCGGTGGCGCGAGCGAGGCGGGCGAGCGCCTTGGGGGCGACGGCGGCCTCGAGGACCCGCATCGCGAGCTCGGGCTGCGCGGCCTGGCGGAAGATCGCGTAGCTCATCGCCCCGGCCACGCTCGCAGGCGCGCCCTTCGGACCGCCGGGCACTGGGATGAATCCGGCATGCTCCCACAGCTCCTCGACCGGGACGCCGAGCCCCTCGGCAAGCGCTTGCGCCTCATAACTTCCGCCGAAGCTGATTGCCGCCTTGCCCTCCGCGAGCAACCGGATCGGACGTGTCCACTCGTAGCCGACCACGTCCGGAGCCATCAGGCCCTCTTCGATCAGACTCCTGAGGAAGCGCAGTGCCTGCCCGGTCTCCCGCGAGTCCAGGCTGACGATCGCCTGGTCGAGCACGCTCCCGCCGTTCGAGGCCAGGAACGCGATCAGGCAGTACGCGGTCGTCTCGCCACCCTTCGAGCCTCCGGGCATCACGATCGGATGTGACATGCCGTTCCGGCACAGGGCGCGCGCAACTGTGCGCAGGTCTGCCCAGGTGTGCGGCGGCGGCGACCCCACGGCCTCCAGCTCGCCGCGCCGGTACCAGAGCCCCGCGAGGCTCGCGAATGCGGAGACGCCGAACGTCCTCTCTCCGCACTTGTTTGCGGTGACGAGCGGCTCGAGAAAGTCGACCTCGTGCACGTCCCGGACCCAGTCGCCGTCGATGTCCTCGAGGGCATAGAGGAAGCCGGCGACCGCGAGCTCGGGAATCCAGACGGAGTCGACGATCGCGACGTCCGGGGCCTGCCCCTCAGCGACCGCGTGAGTGAGCATGTGGTGCAGGGACGGAAGCGGGACGGTGACGGCGTTCACCTGGATCCCGCTCGGCGCCGCGTTGCGGATCACCTCGCCCCAGATGCTCTCGGAGACGACGACGCGTACCTCCGGCTGGTCGGTCCTGCGCCGGAGCCAGTGGGCGTTCACGAAGGTCCCCCGGCGGCGGTGGCGGAGAATCACCCCCTCCTCGGCGAGCTCGGAGAGCGCGCGGCTCACCGGCGTCCGACTGATCCCGTAGTGGTGACAGAGTTCGTGCTCGGTCGGGAGCCGGTCGCCGGGTCCGTAGCGGCCTTCGAGGATCTCCTCCAGCAGCAGCGTCTTCAGCTGGAAGTAGAGAGGGATCGGCTGCGTGGGGTCGATTGCCAATGTTCCTTCCTTGGCGCGGGTGCACTCGCGGCGACGGGCTATTTGTCCTTCATGCGATACAAATATCACTGAGGCGAATGCCGCACGAGCTTCTCCTTTCAGGGCCGCGGAGAATCCACCTCTCGCCGTTCTCGGACGAGCCACTCCGCGATGACGAGGCGCGTGCGGCCGCGATCGTCAGCGGGATCAGCCACGGCACCGAGCTCACGCTGTGGCGAGGCGTCTCGCCCTTTCACGGACTCCAGTTCGATCGCGAGCTGCGGGCCTTCGTGGAGGTCGGTGAGGAGAAGTCGTATCCCGCCCGTCTCGGGTACGAGTGGGTGGGGCGCGTGCTGGAGGTCGGGAGGGCGGTCCGGCAGGTCAGCCCGGGAGAGCTCGTTCACCTGCCGAGGCCGCATGCCGAGACGCACACATTCACGATCGACGAAGAACGCGGCTTGCCATTCCACCTCCCTCCGGAGCTGCTGCCGGAACGGGCGACGCTGCTCCAGAGCGCGACGATCGCGGTGCAGGCGGTTCAGGATGCCAACCTAAGGGTTGGCGACCTCGTAGCGATCTTCGGGCTGGGGATCTTCGGGCTGCTCGCCGTGCAGCTCGCGCGGGTGAATGGGGCCTCGCGGATCGCGGCCGTCGATCCGATCCCGAAGCGGCGTGCCCTGGCGGAGAAGCTGGGGGCCGACGTCACGTTCGACCCGGCGGCGACCGATGTCGGGCTGGACCTGAAGCGGTCGACCGGGGGGGTCGACGTCGCGATCGAGTTCTCCGGCTCGTATCCTGCCCTGCATCAGGCGCTCCGGAGCACGCGCGTGGCCGGCACGGTGGTCGCCGCCGGGTTCTACGCGGGTGGTGCCGGCGACGAGCTGCACCTCGGGCGCGAGTTCCATCACAACCGCCTCACTCTGCTCGCGAGCATGGGTGGCTGGGATTGTCCTCCGCGCGACACGCGTTGGCCGCGCGCGCGGGCCCGCGAGCTCGCCGCCGAGCTCCTCGCGAATGGCCGCCTGCGCGTCGACGAGCTGATCACGCATCGCATCGAGTTCGGCCGCGCCGCCGAGGCGTATGAGCTGATCGACGCCCACCCTGAGCAGGTGCTGAGGACCGTTCTCGTGTACGAGCAAGGGTGGGACGACGAGTCCGGAGCGCTGCCGTGACCTCCTCACGACTCGCCGCCCGCGCGGTCGAAGTCCTCGAGCGGAACGACACGGGCCTCTTCGTCAAGCCGGGTCCGCGCGTCTATCCCCTCCAATGGAACTGGGATTCTGCGCTTGTCGCGATCGGTCTGGCCCGGGTCGACCCCGAGCGTGGGCGGAACGAGGTGAGAGCGCTTCTTCGCGGCCGGTGGACAGACGGCATGGTGCCGCACATCGTCTTCCACGACCAGCACGTCGACTACACGCCGGGTCCTGAGATCTGGGAATCCGCGGAGTGCGCGAGCGCTCCCACCGTTGCGACCAGCGGAATCACTCAGCCTCCCGTGCTGGCGAGCGCGGTGCGAGCGCTTCACGAGGCGGATCCCGACAGGCCCTTTCTCGAGGAGGTCCTCCCTGCCGTCGAAGCCTGGCATCGCTGGCTCGAGCGCGAGCGGACCTTCGACGGCTCGGGCCTTGTTGCGATCGTGCATCCGTGGGAATCGGCTGACAACGCACCTCGCTTCGACGCCGCGCTCGCACGCGTCGATCCCCGTGAGCTGACATTTACACGCAGCGACCGCCGGCACGTGGCCGCGCAGGAGAGGCCGACTGATCTCGAGTACGGGCGATACCTGGCGATCGTCGATCGCCTGCGCGACTGTGGCTACCGGCCCGGCTCGCTGAGAGAGATGCCGTTTGCTTACGTCGATCTCTGCTTCAATTCCGTGCTCGCCGTCGCCGAATCCGACCTGGCGTGGCTCTTCCGGGAAGTAGGCGACAACGGTACGCGAGCCGCGGCGCGCGCAGCGCGGCTGCGCGTCGCACTGACGGCGCGATGGGACGAGAGCGAGGCGGCCTATCGCGAAAGAGATCTGCATGGCGGTGACGGGACGACCGACACGGTCGCCGACCTGTTTCCGCTCTACGCGGGCGTCCCCGACGAGCGTCAGGCCCGGAAGCTCTTCGCCGAGTCGCTCTGGTCACGCGAGCGGTATGGCCCTTCGAAGCATGCACCCTGGGCCCTGACGACTGTTGCCAAGTCGAGCCCGGCCTATGACCCCCGCCGCTACTGGCGGGGCCCCGTGTGGATCAACGTCAACTGGTTCCTGATTCGCGGCCTCGAACGCTGCGGGCTCTCGGCGGAGGCCGAAGAGCTGCGCCGGCTCACACTCGGGCTCGTGGAGCTCTCCGGCTTCGCCGAGTACTACCACCCATCGACCGGACAGCCACTGGGCAGCGGCGACTTCTCGTGGAGCGCAGCGCTCGCACTGGACCTTCTCTCGTGAGCTATGACCCGAACCCGTGGTACCCGGTCGCGGGCGGAGAGCCGGTAAGCGGCTACGCACAGCCCGCGGCTGAGCTCGCCGCTCGGAGCGCATGCATTCTCGCCGTCGACGGACCGGCGACGCTCCCCTGGGAGCGCCTCGTGGCCGACCTCAGAACAGTGCTTCGTGGCGCGGGGATGTCGAGCACTGAGATCGACATTCGCACGTCGTTTGCCCCTTGGGACGAGATTCGCCGGCGAACGGCCGCAGCGGAGCTTCCGGGTGACCCGGTCTTCGCACGGGTATTCGAGGGAACGCTCGCCGACTTCTTCGACGAGCTGCCACGTGCTGTGAGGGGAGAGGACGCCGGCACCCTGGTCGTCTTCGGCCCCGGCAGCGCACTCGTCGACCACGACGTCCTCTGGTACGCGGACGTTCCCAAACAACACGCGCTCGCCGCTGTTCAGCGAGGGGAGGCCGCCAACATCGGCCAACCGCCGGGGGAGGCGGGGTCCGAGTCGCGCCTGTTCTTCGTTGACTGGCCGGTGCTCGCCCGCCACAAGCAGGCACTGGTCGGCAGAGTCGACCGGTACTTCGACCTGAGCGACGCCGCTGCGCCTCGCTCGCTCGACGGCGAGTCGCTGAGGCGCTCGCTGCGGGAGCTGGCGTCGAGGCCCTTTCGCACACGGCCTACCTACCTTCCCGGCCCGTGGGGTGGCCAGTGGCTGCGACGAGCGCTCGGCATCACGACCGATGCGCCGAACCTTGCCTGGTCGTACGAGCTGATCACGCCCGAGAGCGGGATCGTCTTCGGCTCCGCAGAGCCGGTCGAGGTCGGATTCGAGCTCTTGATGGCCGAGCAGAGCGAGCGTGTCCTCGGTGCGGCGGTCTCGAAGCGCTTCGGACTCTCGTTCCCGATCCGCTTCGACTACCTCGACACGCTCGAAGGAGGCGACCTCTCGATCCAGTGCCACCCGTCGGAGAAGTACATGCGCGAAACGTTCGGCCTGCCCTACACCCAGGATGAGACCTACTACGTCATGGTCACCAGGCCGGGCGCGAAGATCTTCCTCGGCCTGCGGGAGCACGCAGACCTCGACGCCTTCCGAGCCGATGCGGAGCGGGCCGAGGAACCGGGAGGGAAAGCCTTCGTACCCGAGCGGCATCTCCAGACGCACCCCGCCGAGCAGCACCGCCTGTACCTCATTCCGGCTGGGACGCCGCACGCGAGCGGGGCGGGAAACGTCGTGCTCGAGATCAGCGCGACGCCGTATCTCTACACGCTCCGCTTCTACGACTGGCTTCGACGCGATCTCGGCGGCGAGTTGCGTCCGGTGCATCTTGCGCATGCGTTCTCGAACCTCGACCTGCGCCGCTCGGGCGAGGCCGTGCGACGCGAGCTCATTCCAGAGCCGAGGCCCGTACGTACTGGATCGGGGTGGGCCGAGCTCGAGCTGGGACGGGGGCCCGAGCTGTTCTTCGGCGTCAACCGGCTCGACTTCGAGGAGAGCGTCTCGGATGACACCGCTGAGCGCTTCCACGTCCTCAACCTGGTCGAGGGCGAGCAGGTCACGATCGAGACGGCGTCCGGCGTGATCCACCCACTGGCCTACGCAGAGACGATCGTCGTTCCCGCCTCTGTCGGGCAGTACCGGATTCGGCGCCTACAGGGTGGACCCTGCAAAGTCGTGAAGGCATTCGTCCTGTGAGCTCTGAGAACGTCGTCGGCGCGCTCGACATCGGCGGGACGCACGTCAGCGCCGGTCGTGTCGACCTGGCCACGGGCTCGGTCGAGGCCCACACGCGCCTTCGCGTGCCTCTTCCCTCCGCCGGGACCCGCGCCGAGCTTCTCGCAGCGATCGCACGCGCCGCGGTCTCGATCGCGGGGCCGGCGCTTGGCCGTCTCGGGGTCGCGGTGCCCGGGCCGTTCGATTACTCCAGCGGGGTGTCGAAAACCGCGCACAAGCTCCGCGGGCTGCACGGAGTCGACCTCCGCTCGGAGCTCTGCCGAGTGCTTGGCTTCACCGACCCTAGAGCCGTTCGGTTCTTGAACGATGCGGACGCGTTCCTGCTCGGCGAGTGGTTGGCGGGTGCGGCTCGAGGGCACGCTCGTGCGGTCGGAGTGACGCTCGGAACTGGGCTCGGCTCGGCCTTCATCGAGGACGGTCGGATCGCCCACACGGGCCGGGGGGTCCCATCTGGAGGCGCGCTCTGGGAGCTCCCCTTCCGAGGCGCGCCGGTCGAGCAGACGATCTCGAGTAGCGCGCTCCTCGCCCGTTGGGATGCGCCTCTCAGAGAGCGAATGGACGTGGAGGGC
>JBKPCT010000040.1:0-5376 GCA_046727515.1 Actinomycetota bacterium
GGGATCCCAGACGAACGTGTCGTTGCCGTTGCCCATGAACGCCACGTCGTTGCCTCTGTTCCCGTCGATCGAGTCGTTGCCGTTGCCGCCGAGCAGTTTCTCGTTTCCGTTGCCACCGAACAGGGTGTCGTCCCCGTTGCCGCCGTTCAGCGTGCCTGCTCCGGCGCCTCCGGTCAGCCTGTCGTTTCCGTTTCCGCCGTCGATCGTCGTCGGGATCGTGTCGGCGAAGACGCCGTTGATCTCGTCGATGCGTACTGCGTCGCCGCCGTTGCCGGCCTTGACCACGATCTGTGCGATCTCCCTGCGGTCGAGGCTGAACTCGGCCGAGCCGTCGTCGCCGAAGTCGACCTCGAGGATGCCGGGCTGGCCGGCCTTCAGCCGAAGGGCGATCCTGTCACCTGCGTTTGTGCCCATGACCGTGAGCAGCCCGTTCTCGAGCGTCGGCGCTTTGAACTGTTCACTCTTCTTCTGGAACGACGGGGCGTCGCCCGCCGCGCTTGCAGCCGCGGCATTCCCCGGTCCCGCCAGGATGCCGGCGGCAAGGGCAGCTGCGGCCACTGCCAAGGTCGCCAGCCCCACGGCCGGCGACTTCTCGAGTCGAACGATCTTCATGATCCTCCCTTCGAATGGTTCATCTGTCATCGCTAGAGACACCGGTGACCGGCGTCTATTCCCGCGTGGCCGCAGACGCCGTCGACGATCGAGGAGTCGCTGCGCCGGCGCGCTGACGACACCGGCCGAGAGCGCCGATTTACTGGGTCTCTGCTCACGCGGACGCAGCGGCCGCCGGCCAGCACCAATGAGCGCCCACTCGACACGGCGTTCCGTCCTAATGCACGCAGCAGCGATTCGGCCGCAGGAATGGGCGCCGCCTTACCGGTGTCACTAGGTGACGAGATGCACATCCATTCCGAAAGGGCAGTGATTCCGGCGGAGGTACCGCACGCGAACGTCCTCGTTATCGCGCCGGCGCTGAACTCCCGGGTCAGGCACTGGCTGTCTGATGAGGATGCGGCTCGCCGTCGAGCGAAAGAGCGGGCCACCGCATTCATCGACCGGCTGGCAAAGATCGGAGTTCAGGCAAAGGGCCAAGTCGGCGACGCCGATCCGCTGCCGGCGATCGCTGACGCACTGCCGAGCTTCCCGGCCGACGAGATCATGATTGCAGCCCGGGCCGAGGGCTCGAATCGCTTCGCCGACGAACTCGTTTCGCGCGCCCGCAACCGCTTCGCGCTGCCCGTTTCCCGCACCAGCGAATCGCTCACAAGGGCCGCGTAGCGCTCGAACGATGCAGACCCCGGTCGCCCTGGTCGCAAGTCCATCAGGCCGACCAAGGCACATGGCGCGCCCCTACCACCAACCGCGCCTTGCAGCGCACCGGGAATATCGGCGTCGCCGCGGAGTCCTTGTCTGACGACAGCATTTCCAAACGCGACCAAGTCGCATCACAAGGAGTGATCCATGAAACGTCTTCTTCTCAGCTTCGCGGTCCTCACCGCTGCCCTATCGCTCATCGGTGGCGCGTTGGCCGTGAATCACCCGACCAGCACCGGCGCGAAAGTCGCGGTCGCGAGCTCCGGGTTGGGCCGGATCCTCGTCGACGGACGCGGCCGTACCCTCTACCTATTCGAGAAGGACAAGCACGGCAAGAGCGCCTGCGCCGGGCAATGCGCTGCTTTCTGGCCGCCGCTGATCGCGTCAGGAAAGTCGCTCGCAACCGCAGGAGCAAAGGCGTCGCTCCTCGGAACCACGAAGCGAGCCGACGGACGCCTCCAGGTCACCTACAACCACCACCCGCTCTACAGGTTCGTCAAGGACACGAAGACGGGACAGACGAACGGCGAAGCAGTCGACGCCTTTGGCGCTGAGTGGTATGCGCTCTCGCCCACGGGCGCCAAGGTCGAGAAGAACGACGCCAAGAGTGGTAACGGCGCCGGCCCGACGGCGGGCGGCTATGGCTACGGCTACTAGGTCACACGCCCACGAGACGGCCCTTATGGCCCGATCGCCAGGTAGTGCGGATCCGCGCACTCGGAACGTGAACGAAGAAGACGAACAATCGCTGGGCGCCCGTGAGCCGGGCGCCCAGCACTCGCCAAAGAACGGAAGATGACACCCACCCTTTCCCCCCACCTCCGCGAACTTGCGCACCGTCGGTCGGCGAATCTCGAAGTGACGCTGCTCTGGAACCGACGATCACGTCGGGTCTGGATCTCGATCTACGACTTCGCCAACGACGAGCAGCGAGCAGTGCCTGTTCCCCATGACCGCGCCTTGGACGCCTTCAACCACCCCTATGCCTACCTCGCCGCATAGGGGACCGAGAAGAATGTCAACAGAGTCGAGCGTGCCATCAAGAGCGGCAAGAAGCCCCAGCGACTCCTGCGCCCGGGAGAGGCTTATCGCGCGGGGTGGGGTGCCGTTCGAGCGGCGTCGGCCAAAGGCATAACGAGACGACGGGCACTCGCCACGCACTCACCTCGGGTCTCGAAGCCCGCTTCAGATCAGCGAGAGCCAAAAACGGCGTACGGAGCGGCGCAGGAGTCGAACCTACCCAGCGTGGGGCTGCCACGCCTGACCGGTGGGGCGCGCTAGGCGAGATCAACCGTGTCCTCGTTGCTGGCGGACGCGTGGTCGTGATGGTCTGGCGAGAGATTCATCGCGCCCCCGGCTTTGCGGCGCTGGCCACCGCATTGGGCCGGACGATCAGCGCAGACGCCGAGGAGCTCATGCGGGCACCGTTCTCGCTCAGCGACGCCGACGAGCTCTCCCGGCTGCTGGAGAGGGCTGGTCTCCGCGATTGCGCGATACGCGCCGAGACCGGCAGCGTGTGTTTCCTCTCGGCGCAGATGTTCGTCCGCAGCTACATCGGAGGCTCACCCCTCGCCCCAATGGTCGCGGCGGCTCCGGCACCGGCCTACGAGGAACTCGTGCGCCAAGTCGAGCGTGCCCTCGACCCGCTCACCGAGCAGGGCTCGCTGTGCTTCCCGATCGAGGCGCATCTTGCGCTCTGCCGCGCCTGATCGCCGCGTACCTGAGCATCCGTGCAGATCTTCCTTGCCAAAAATCAGCCGCCGCTCGAGGACATCGCCCGGGCGTTCCGCTCCGCATCACCTTTATGTAGTTGCAGGCCGCCTTCCTCCGGCTAATGGCAGCCGAACGGAGAACGCCGCAGCCATCCGGCCTAACGCGTTACTTCGTGGTCCTCGTTGTCGGGCTCATCCATGTCGTGGATCGGCTGGCCGCCCGCGGTCAGCCCGCTTTCGGCGAGTTGGTCGGACCGAGGCGCGGGAGGGTCAATGGACAGCGCGGGAAGCTCCTTTATGGCCGTTAGAGGAGTCCGGTTCAGTGCGAGTGAGAGGACGTCGAACCGGTTGTAGTTCCCTGCGACGTCGTGGTGGATCTTCTGGCGAATGATGAAGTCAAGGTCGATCGAGCCGTAGATGATCGCCTCGTTGTCGTCGGCCGCGGGGCCGGCGATAACTTTGCCGTCGGGGCCAAGGATTCCTGTGAAGGTCTGGCTCCCGTTGCCGAGGAGCTTGCGCTTCTCGGCCGTGTCACCAAGACGCTCGCGCATCTCATCGCTGATCAGGCTGCCTGCGACGACCACGAAGCATTTTCCCTCGAACGCGTGGGCGGCTGAGCGGATCTGGATGTTGTAGCTAAGGTCGACCGCGTCTCCGCCCGGTCGCGCCGGGTAGTTCGCCACGTGGATCTGCTCCCCTTGAGCGATCAGGGCGAAGCGGGCCAGAGGATTCGTGTTCTCCCCGCAGCAGAGCGTGCCCAGCCGACCGATCAGCGTGTCGTACACCCGCAACGTCGAACCGTCGCCGAAGCTCCAGATCATCTTCTCCGCGTAGGTGGGCATGAGCTTGCGGTGCCAGCCCAGAAGTACGCCGTCCGGAGAGAAGACGAGATTGGTGTTGAACAGCTCGCCGGCGCTCCGACGGCTCCGCTCGTTGACACCGATGACAACGTAAGCGGCCGCCTCCCGTGCCGCCTGGCCAAGCGCCTCGGTGGCCGCACTCGGCACGTCGACGGCCTCGCGCACAAGCTCGACGAAGTAATCCTCGTTGGCCTGCGGGCGGTCGAGGTAGATCCAGTGCGGGAAGCCGGCAACGAAGACCTCGGGGAACGCGACAAGCTCCGCGCCGGCACGTGCCGCTTCACAGACCAGCGCGCAGGCTTTCTCCACAGTCGCATCCCGGTCGAGGAACACCGGCGCCGCCTGCACCGCCGCAACCGTCACGAGCCCCATCGTGTCCTCCCACCGCCCTCGGTCCGAGCGACGCGATCATACGGCAACGGACGGCCGATTTGTGCCGCTGCACACCCGTTACAGATCGCGGAAGTACAGGCCGCTCTCCGTTTTAGTAGTTGTAGGCTGCCTTCCTTCGAGCGTGAGCGACTAGGGGGTGCTGCCGACCGCGAGTTCGCGATCCTTCACCGAGTGGAGATCGTCGTGCTTGTCGGGGCGCGTCCCCACGCGCTGCCCGAGTGTGCCGCGATCGAGCTGCGCGAGCTGATCCGCACGCGCGCCCCCGACGACCGGCCGCTCGGCTATCTCGCCGACGCGATCAGCGAGGATCTCGGGCACGGTGAGAGCCCGGAGCCGCTCGACCTCGGCCACGAGCAGATCCAGGCGGTCGTAGAAGTCCTCGCCGGCGCGATCCTGGACGAGCCGCTACAGCATCTGCGCGAGGCCTGCCAACGTTTTGCGGAGCCCTGAGCCCGGCGCGCTCACGTTCTTACGTAGTTCCGATTTGTCTTCCTTAGACGCAAGACCAACGAAACTCAGCAGCGGTG
Organism: Actinomycetota bacterium; assembly: GCA_046727515.1. Taxonomy (GTDB): domain Bacteria; phylum Actinomycetota; class Thermoleophilia; order Gaiellales; family Gaiellaceae; genus DATBLE01. The sequence continues at coordinate 4,807 of JBKPCT010000040.1, forward strand.
GGCCGTACGCAGCGAACCCGCGCAGGGTTCCCGCCAAGCCGGAACAGGGTAGGCGCCGACCACTGTCTTCAAGCGACCGGACGCCGCCGCCGCGGGGCTACGGCTCCATCGTGTCTAGCCATGTTTCGTCCTCCCCTACTTCGCTTCGCCACACCGTCTCGACGAGCTTCGGCTTGCTCCATCCGTACTTCGCCGGGATGCCGTCCTCGACGTCGAAGAACGTCGGATCGACGATCACCTGACCTGGGCGAGCCGTTCCTCATCCACCGGCGGAAGTATCAAGGAAAACAAGGCACGGGCCTACAACCGCCTCACGAGCTCATCGAGGCTCCTGCCTGGCTCGAGGAGCCAGCGGGCCGGCGCGCGCTCGAGCTCGCGCCGTCGTGGGCAGCTCCCGAAGCGTCGCATCGCCGCCGCGGCCGCATGTCTCCCGCCTTGACAGGCGTGCGGCGCGCCGACGAGACTGGCCGCGCGGTGGCTGCGTATCCGTGGCCGGTGCGGCCGTTCGACCGCCAGCACGCCGTTCGCGGATTCTTCTGTGATCCGCGGATCGGGGAGGGCGGCGGCAAG
>JBKPCT010000041.1:0-8605 GCA_046727515.1 Actinomycetota bacterium
CCAGATCACGATCCCGGAGGTCGGCACGATCACGGCCGCACGGCGGCCGAGCGTGATCCTGACCTCGAACCGAACCCGGGAGCTCCACGACGCGCTCAAGCGGCGATGCCTCTTCCACTGGATCGGGCACCCGAGCCTCGAGCGCGAGATCGAGGTCGTCCTGCTGCGCGTCCCGGGGATCCCGGAGCGGCTCGCCGCGCAGGCGGCGACCTTCGTCCGCGGGCTGCGCGGGCTCGACCTCGCGAAGCCCCCCGGTGTGGCTGAGACGATCGACTGGGCGCAGGCGCTCGCCGCACTCGGGCGGCGGGACCTCGACGCCGAGATCGTCGAGCAGACGCTCGGCTCGGTGCTGAAGTACCACGAGGATCTTGAGACGGTCCGGGACGCGGCGCTCGCAACCCTCGTCGAGGAGGCGCGGGCTGCCGGCTGACGCGCTGGTTCGCCAGGTGGTGACGTTCGGGCGCGTCCTGCGCGAAGCGGGACTCGAGGTCGGGCCCGGGAGAATCATCGACGCGCTGCAGGGGCTCGACGTGATCGAGCTCGAGCGGCGCGACGACGTCTACTGGGCACTCCGGCAGACGCTCGTCTCGCGGGTCGAGGATCTCGACGCCTTCGACCGCGCCTTCGCGGCCTGGTTCCTGCGTGCGCCGGAGCTCGCGCCGCCGCGAGCGCCGACGATCGAGCGCGCCCGACGCAGCCGGGCCGCGTCGAGGGAGGGCTCCGAGGAGCTCGCCGAGGCGCAGGCGGAGGGCGAGGAGCGCGCGGGCGGCTGGAGCGCCGAGGAGCTCCTCCGCGCGAAGGACTTCTCGGAGCTGACCCCGGAGGAGCTGACGAAGCTGCGACGGCTGATCGCCGAGCTCGCAGCCGCGCGGCCGCGACGGCGCTCGCGGCGACTCCGCCGGCACCCCCGGGGTGCCACGCTCGACCTGCGGCGGCTCGTTCGCGCGTCGCTCGCGACCGGGGGCGACCCGGTCGAGCGGGTCTTTCGCAGCCGGCTCGAGACCCACCGGAAGCTGATCGTCCTGTGCGATGTGTCCGGCTCGATGGAGCCGTACTCGCGGGCGATCCTGCTCTTCGTCAATGGGCTGCTCGCAAGCGGGCGCGGGGTCGAGGCGTTCGCATTCGGCACGCGGCTGACGCGGCTGACCGAGGAGCTGTCCGGCCCCGATCCGGAGCGAGCGCTGGAGGAGGCGTCGAAGCGCGTCGTCGACTGGTCGGGCGGCACACGGATCGGCGCGTCGCTGAAGGCCTTCAACGACCTCTGGGGGCGAAGGGCGCTCTCGCGCGGCGCGGTGGTGGTCGTCGTCTCGGACGGCTGGGAGCGCGAGGACACCGCGACGGTCGCGCGGGAGATGGCGCGGCTGGCGCGCTGCGCCTACGCAGTCGTCTGGGTCAACCCGCTGAAGGGCCACCCCGACTACGAACCGCTCGCGGGCGGGATGCGCGCCGCGCTCCCACACGTCGACCGGTTCCTGCCCGGCCACAATCTCGCGGCGCTCGAGGAGCTGGCCGGTATCCTCGCGGGTATCGACAGGAGGCATGCGGCTTGAAGGAGATCCTGCAGGAGGTCGAGCGCTGGCGCGAGAACGGCGAGAGGGTCGTCGTCGCGACCGTCGTCGCCACGCGGCGGTCGGCCCCTCGGCCGGTCGGCGCGAGCCTCGCCGTCTCCGGGTCGGGGAAGATGTGCGGCTCTGTCTCGGGCGGCTGCGTCGAGTCGGACGTGTACGAGAACGCACGCGACGTGCTGGAGACGGGCAAGCCGAAGCTCCTCTCCTACGGAATCGCGGACGAGGAGGCGTGGTCGGTCGGGCTACCGTGCGGCGGCGAGATCGACGTCTTCGTGGAGCGCGTGGAGTGATCGAACGCCTGACCGCGCTCGCCCGCTCGGGCGAGCGCGGCGTGCTGTTCACAGTGGTCGAGGGGCCGGGTGCCGGCGGCAAGTTGCTCGTCGTCGAGGAGGGCGAGCCGCTCGGGGACGGCGTTCCGGACGAGGCGATCGCCCGGTTCGACGAGTTGATCCGCGGCGGCCGGAACCGCCTGCTCGAGCTCGCCGACGGCTCGAAGGTCTTCGCCGAGTGGTACGGCCCACCGCCGCGGCTCTTCGTCTACGGGGCGGTCGACACCGCGGAGGCGCTCGCCCGCGCGGCCAAACTGCTCGGCTGGACGGTGATCGTCGCGGACGCGCGCGCCAAGTTCGCCTCGCGCGAGCGGATCCCGAGCGCGGACGAGCTGATCGTCGAGTGGCCCGAGGAGGCGCTGGCGCAGGTGGCGCCCGACCACCAGACCGCGATCGTCGTCCTGACGCATGACGACAAGTTCGACGAGCCCGCGCTCAAGGGGGCGCTCGAGAGCGAGGCGTTCTACATCGGCGCGCTCGGCTCGCGCCGGAACCAGGAGCGCCGCCGCGAGCGGCTGCTCGAGGCGGGCGTCTCGGAGGACGCGCTCGACCGCATCTCCGGCCCGTGCGGACTCGATATCGGCGCCGACACGCAGGAGGAGACGGCGCTCTCGATCCTCGCGGAGATCCTCGCCGTCCGCGCGCACCGCGAGGGCGGGCCGCTGACGAGGGCGAAGAAACGAATCCACGCCTCGGTGGACTGATCAGCATGGAGAAAATTCGCAGGACAGACGAGCAGTGGCGGCAGGAGCTCGACCCGGACCGCTACGCGGTCCTTCGCTGCGCGGCGACCGAGCCGCCCTGGTCGGGCGACCTGAACTACGTGCACGAAGACGGCGTCTTCCGCTGCGGCGCGTGCGGCGCGGAGCTCTTCCGCTCGGACGCCAAGTTCGACTCGGGCTCTGGCTGGCCGAGCTTCTTCGAGCCGGCCGAGGAGGACGCGGTCGAGACCGAGCTCGACGAGAGCCAGGGCATGCGCCGGATCGAGGTGCGGTGCGCCTCGTGCGACTCGCATCTCGGCCACGTCTTCCCGGACGGCCCGCGCCCGACCGGGCAGCGCTACTGCATCAACTCACTCGCGCTCGACTTCGAGCCGACCGACGAGTAGCGATTGTCGGGGACAGGCCTTGTGCCTGTTCCCGCTTGTCGGCCGTGTTAGGTTCGCATCGTCTTTCCACGAAGAGGAGGGAAGCGTGAGCGCAGTAGACGTGAGGTCCGACAAGCTCGGGCGGCTCGTCGACGAGAACGTCGAGGTCGAGCGGCTCGGCACCGGCTTCACCTTCACGGAGGGGCCGATCTGGAATCCGGACGGGCAGTTCCTGCTCTTCTCGGACATGCCCGGCGACACGCGGCGGCGCTGGGACGAGCAGAACGGCGTCCAGCTCGTTGCCAGCCCGAGCAACAAGGGCAACGGGATGACCCTTGACGCCGACCATCGCTTGATCGTGTGCGAGCACGCGACGAGCTCGCTGGTGCGCATCGACCCGGACGGCACCGGCAGCGGACGCGAGGTGCTCGCCTCGCACTACGAGGGCAAGGAGCTGAACAGCCCGAACGACGTCTGTGTGAAGTCGGACGGGTCGATCTGGTTCTCGGATCCGTGGTACGGGCGCATGCCCGTCTTCGGCGTCGAGCGAGAGCGCGAGCTCGGCTGGCAGGGCGTCTTCAGGGTCGCCCCCGGCGGCGGAGATCCAGAGCTCGTCGTCGAGCAGCACGAGTACGAGCAGCCGAACGGGCTCTGCTTCTCGCCCGACGAGTCGCTGCTGTACATCAACGACACGCCGAAGGCGTGGATCAAGGTCTACGAGGTCGGCTCCGACGGCACGCTGTCGAACGGCCGCATGTTCTTCGAGGGCATCGGTAGCGGCGTGATCGAAGAGGGCATCCCGGACGGGATGAAGTGCGACGAGGAAGGGAACGTCTGGGTCACCGGCCCGGGCGGCGTCTGGGTGATCAGCCCCGAGGGCGAGCACCTCGGCGTGATCAAGATCCCGGAGAACACCGGCAACCTTGCCTGGGGCGGGCCGGACTGGCACACGCTTTTCATCCCGAGCTCGACCTCACTGTACGCGGTCGAGACCAAGGTCGGGCCACGGCGCGAGCCCTACATGAGCTAACGCCGTTGTTGTCGCATGAGCCCAGGCTCTTGCCCGGCCTCATTGCGTGAAGGGAGGAGATCGATGGCAGACGAGACGCTGAAGGTGGATCCCAAGCGCACCGCGCTGCTGATCCAGGACCTGCAGAACGACGTCATGGTCGAGGGCGGCGCCTGGGCGGACTCCGGTGCGCCCGAGCACGCGAAAGAGCAGAACGTCGTCGAGAACGTGAAGGCGCTCGCGGACGCGTTCCGCAAGGCCGGTGGGCACGTGATCCACGTCTGGTACATCGTCGAGGAAGGCGCTCCGGGGCTGAAACTGAATGCCCCGCTCTTCCAGGGCGTGAAGGAGGCGAACGGCGTCGTCCGGGGCAGCTGGGGCGCGGCGCCGGCGGACGGCCTCGAGCCGCAGGCCGGCGACCACGTCGTCGAGAAGATGCGGATGAGCGCCTGGCAGGGGACGAGGCTCGAGACGCTCCTCGCCGGCCTCGGCGTCGACACGATCGTCGTCACCGGCGCGTGGACGAACATGTCGATCGAGCACACCGCCCGGACGGGCGCGGACAAGGGCTTCTACATGATCGTGCCCGAAGACGGCTGCTCGACGATCAACGCCGACTGGCACAACGCGTCGATCAACTACGCGCTGCAGAACGTCTCGACCGTCACCGACTGCAGGACCGTCGCGGCGGCGCTCGGCTAGATACGTTGCGGGGCGGAGCCGCGCACGCGGCTCCGCCTCACGTCTTTTCCGGCCCGGGACGTTTCTTCTCTGATGCGGCTCTACGACTACGCGGCCTCCGGCAACTGCTACAAGGTTCGGCTTCTGCTGGCATTGCTCGCGCTGCCGTACGAGCGCGTCGCGGTCGACATCTTCGGCGGCGACACGCTGACCGACGAGTACGCCCGCGTGAACCCGCTGCGCGAGACGCCGGTCCTCGAGACCGACGGCGGGGAGCTGATCGCGCAGTCGAACGCGATCCTCTGGTACCTCGCGGAGGGGACCGACTATCTCCCGGGCGACCGCCCCGGTCGGGCGCAGGTGCTCCAGTGGCAGTTCTTCGAGCAGGAACGCGTGATGCCGGGGCTCGGCGGCACGCGGTTCCGTCGCGTGACCGGACGAGCCGAGCTGGATCCGGCCGGCGACGCGCGGCGGTTCCGGACCGGGATCGAGGCGCTCGGGACGTTGGACGCCCACCTCGGCCCGAAGGAGTGGCTCGTCGGCGAGCGCCCCTCGATCGCGGACCTCTCGGTCTTCGCCTATACGCACGTCGCCGAAGACGCCGGGTTCGAGCTCGAGCGCTATCCGGCCGTCGGCCGGTGGCTCGACCGCGTGCGGGCGCTGCCCGGCTTCGTCGACGACCTCGTCGCGTACCCGGAGAACGCGCGTCCCGGCCGCGGCCGCTCGATCTACGACTGAGCGCGCGGCGGCGCGTCGTGCGAAGCTCTCCACCGTGAAGTCGCAAGCGGCGGTCTTCTACGGCCCCGGCCGGCCGCTCGAGGTCAGGGAGATCGAGCTCGAGGAGCCCGGGCCGAACGGCGTGCTCGTCCGGATGGCCGCGGTCGGAATCTGCGGCACCGAGCTGCACTCGATCCGCGGCGAGTGGGAGCGGCCGACGCCTTCCGTCCTCGGCCACGAGGGCGCGGGGGTCGTCGAGGCGGTCGGCGACGCCGTCAGCCGGGTGAAGCCGGGCGACGAGGTCGTGCTCTCCTGGGCGCCCTCGTGCGGTGAGTGCGCCGACTGCCGCCGCGGCCGGCCGGCGGCGTGCATCAACCTCCACCGCGCGATCGGCAACGGCACGCTCGTCGACGGTACGACCGGGATGACCATCGACGGAGAGACGCTGTACCGCGGCACGGCGACGGGCGCGTTGCAGGAGCGGCTCGTGGTCACGGAACGGGTCGCGCTCCCGATCGGCGACGGCCTACCGCTCGAGGAGGCGGCACTGCTCGGTTGCGCTGCGCTGACGGGGGTCGGCGCCGTCCTCTTCGCCGCGCGGACGCAGCCGGGCGAGTGCGTGCTCGTGGTCGGTGCCGGCGGCGTCGGGCAGTTCTGCGTGCAGGGCGCCCGAATCGCCGGCGCGGAGACGATCGTCGTCGTCGACCCGCTCGACGTGCGGCTCGAGCTCGCCCGCGAGCTGGGCGCCACGCACACGACTGACCCGCACGGCCTGAAGGCGCTGATGAAGGAGGTCGCCCCGGACGGCGCCGACCGCTCCCTCGACGTCGTCGGGAATCCGGAGACCGCGGCGCTCGCGCTCCGCTCCACGCGCAGCGGCGGCACGTGCGTGATCGTCGGCATCCCGGCGACGGGCGAGCGGCTCGACCTCGACTTCGCCGAGTTCAACCGCCGCGAGAAGTTCCTGACCGGAACGATGTACGGCTCGGAGGACCCGGCGGTCGCGCTCCCGATCCTGCTCGACCACGCGCGCGCCGGGCAACTGAAGCTGCGGGAGCTGCTCGGTCCCGCTTTCCCGATCGAACAGGTGAACGAGGCGTTCGACGCGGCGCTCGCGGGCGCCCGTGGGCGCGTGCTCGTGATCCCGTAGACGATGGAGCTCCGGCTGCTCGGACCGCTCGAGGTCTGGTCGAGCAGCGCTCGACCGCTACCTCTGCCAACGCTCCCGGTATTCCTCGCGGACCGGGCGAAAGACGTCGAGGACGAGCGCCCCCTCGGGTCCGCAGTAGGCGGAGTGCTCGACGCCCCCCGGGAGCACATACCCCTGCATGGGCCCCAGCGCATGCTCTTCGCCGTCGACGATCAACACCTGCGTCCCGCGAAGGACGAGGCCGAGCTGTTCGTGCTCGTGGCTGTGCGGCGGGACGGAAGAGCCCGGGGCGAACTCGACCAGATTCAGCATCGCGCCCTCGCCGAAGAGCGGGCGCGCCGTCACACCGGTCGAGAGCTCGAACTCCCGGAGGTCCTCGAAGTCGACGAACTGCGGCTCCACGGAGCGATTGTACGATTCGTCCTCGTGACCCATCACCGGGAGGAATTCCGCGTCGACGGGCTGGCCGAGCCGATCAGCCACTACACCGACGCAGTGAGGTCGAGCGGACTGCTCTTCCTCTCCGGGATCGTCCCGGTCGACGTCGAGGGTAAGCTCGTCGGCGAGGGCGACGTCGTGGAGCAGACGCGCCAGGTCTTCCGCAACATGGAGCTCGTGCTGCGTGCGGCCGGTTGCACGTTCGCCGACGTCGTCAAGGTGACGAACTTCCTGCTCGACGTGAACCATCGCGCGGCCATCAACCCGGTTCGGCAGGAGTTCTTCGGCGACGCGCGCCCGGCGAGCACACTGGTCGAGGTCGCGGCGCTCGCGGTTCCCGGCGCACTGCTCGAGATCGAGGCGGTCGCGGCGATACCGAGCTGAGGCGGACTAGCGCCCTTCGAACTTCGGCGGACGCTTCTCGCCGAACGCCTCGACCCCCTCCCGGAAGTCATGCGTGGAACGGAGCAGGCCGTACGCGAGCCCTTCCAGCTCGAGCCCGATCGAGAGCGGCGCGTCGTAGACGTGGTTGAGAACACGCTTGGCGACCCGGAGCGCGAGCGGCGAGAGCTCGGCGAGCTCGCCGATCAGGCGGTCGACTGCGGCGTCGAGCTCGTCCGGGCCGACGATCTCCGAGACGATGCCCCAGGCGAGCGCGTCGTCGGCGGCGACCCGGCGGCGGCGCATGACCACGTCCTTCGCCCGCCCGATCCCGACGAGACGCGCGAGCCGCTGCGTCCCGCCCGAGCCCGGGATCATCCCGAGCCCCAGCTCCGGGAGCCCGAGCTGGACGTCGTCCGCAGCGATTCGGAAGTCGCACGCGAGCGCGAGCTCGAGGCCGACGCCGAGGCAGTAGCCCTGGAGCCGCGCGATCACCGGCTTCGGGAAGCGCTCGGGCGCCGCGACGTTCCAGGCGAGGCGCGAGAGTTGCTCGGGCGTCGCATCCAGGAACGCTGCGATGTCCCCGCCGGCCGTGAAGTTTTCGCCCGTGCCGGTGAGGACGGCGAAGCGGACCGCATCGTCCCCGGCCATCTCGGCGAACAGGTGGGCGAGCTGGCCGCGCGCCGCGAGCGGGACGCGGTTCAGTTTCGCCGGGTTGTCGAAGGTGATCGTGGCGACTCCGCGCGTGTCGTCGTGCTCGACGCGGAAGCCGTCGTATGTGCCCGGATCGGTCATGTCCGGGGAATGTCCCCAGTCATGTCCGCACTCGCCTCGTCTGGGGAGTGTCCCCAGCCCTGTCCGCAAGCGGCATTTCGCCCTCGCGGAGCATGCGCCGCAGGATCTTCCCGGACGGGCTCTTCGGCAGCTCGTCGACGAACCGGTACTCCCGCGGCCGCTTGAAGCGCGCGAGCGCCTCGGAGGCGAGGCAGTGGGCGTCCAGCTCTGCCGCGGTCGTCGCTTCCTCCGCGACCACGACCGCGACCACCCGGTGGCCGAGCCGCTCGTCGGGCGCGCCGACGACCGCGACCTCGCGGACCGCGGGGTGCCGCGCGAGCACGTCCTCGACCTCGAGCGGGTGCACGTTCTCGCCGCCGGAGATGATCATGTCGTCGAGCCGCCCCTCGAGCCAGAGGTCGCCGTCCTCGTCGAGGCGGCCGACGTCGCCGGTGTGGTACCAGCCGTCCG
>JBKPCT010000042.1:0-6760 GCA_046727515.1 Actinomycetota bacterium
TGACCGTGTGGGGCGTGGGGTACAAGGTCGCGCCGGCGAAGGACGTCGCAGCCTAGGGCTCGACCATGTTCAGCTCGCTGCGATTTCGGTTGCCGGCGTTCTTCCTCGCCGGTGTCGTGATCGCGGGACTGATCTCGATCGCAGTCGCGAGCCGGCTGTTCCAGCAGCACGTCCGCTCGCAGAATCTCTCCCAGCTCAAGCGCGAGGCGCGCGGGCTGACCGAGCTGTATGCGCAGCAGGCGATTCGCTCGAGCGACGAGGGCCGGTCGGCGCCGGACTTTGCGGCCGCCGAACTGGAGAAGGCGACCGGGGCGCGCCTCTTCTACGTCGGCGTGCCGATCTTCCCGGGCCAGGCTTCCGGCCTGCGTGAGCTGCCGCAGTCCTCCGTCGACTGGCGCGCGCTCCAGGAGGGCCGCGTGATCACGTTCGACTTCACGCCGCCGGGCGAACACAAGAGCTTCCTCGCGGTCGGCCAGCCGCTCAAGCTCGCCGGCGGGAAGAGCCCGACCTTCGGTGGCCTGATCGTCGCGAAGCCGAAGACCGAGCTGACGCAGGGTTGGCTCTCGCTCGTCGAGCTGCTCTTCGTCGCGCTCGGCATCGGGCTGGTTGTCTCGACCGTCCTTGCCTGGTACCTGTCGCGCCGGATCGCAACCCCGGTGCTCGCGCTCGCGAAGGCGGCCGATCAGGTGGCGGAGGGCAAGTACGACATCGCCGTCCCCGAGGTGCCGGGGAGCGGTGAGGTCGGCCACCTGGCGGAGCGCTTCAAGCAGATGGCCGCGCGGCTCGCCGAGGCGGAGGAACAGGAACGGAACTTCCTGATGTCGGTCTCGCACGAGCTGCGGACGCCGCTGACCGCGATCCGGGGCCACGCCGACGCCTTGCGCGAGGGTTTGGTCGACGACCCGGAGTCGCGGGCGGCGTCGCTCGACGTGATCGCCGCCGAGGCGGACAGGCTCGAGCGGCTCGTCGGCGACGTGCTCGACCTCGCAAAACTCGACGCCCACCGGTTCACGTTGCTGAAGGAGGAGGTCGACATGGGTCGTCTCGTCGATCAGGTCTACGCCGCCTTCGGCGAGGAGGCGCGACGGCGCGGGATCGAGTACGAGTGCGACGCCGACGCCGGTCCCGTGATCGTCACCGACGGCGACCGCGTGTTCCAGATCGTCTCGAATCTCGTCGCGAACGCGTTCCGCTGGACGCCGGACGGCGGCCGCGTCTCGCTCGCGCTCGCCGCGGCCAACGGGACGATCTCCGTCTCGGTTGCCGACACCGGTCCCGGGATCACGCCGAACGAGCAGGAGCGGATCTTCCGTCCGTTCTGGTCGCGCGACGGCGCGGGCACCGGCCTCGGTCTTGCCATCGCCCGCGAGCTCGCCGTCGCGCTCGGCGGTCGGATCCTGCTCGCGAGCGAGCCCGGCGAGGGTAGCCGCTTCGACCTTCTGCTGCCCACGACGCCCCCGTCGTAGTAGCGTCCCGCCGTGGCCGTCGCCGTTCTCGACTCGCCGCGCTCTCGCGCGCGCGCGGCGCTCGTTGCGCTCCGGCCGCGGCAGTGGTCGAAGAACCTCTTGCTCTTCGCGGGGCTGCTCTTCGCCGCCAAGCTCGGCGACGCGACCCGCTGGCTGGAGGCGCTCACGGCCTTCGCGGTCTACTGTGCCGCCTCCAGCGCCGCGTACCTGGTCAACGACGTGCGCGACGCCGCTCACGACCGCGCACATCCGGTGAAGCGCCTGAGACCGGTGGCGAGCGGCGAGTTGCCGGTCCGGGCCGCGCTCGCGCTCGCGGCGATGCTCGCTGTCGCGGCGTTCGCGGGTGCGGCCGCCCTCGGCCCGGGCTCGGTCGCATTCCTCGCCGGGTTCGCCGTCCTCCAGGCTGCCTACACCGCCGGCCTGAAGCACGTCGTGCTGATCGACGTGCTCGCGATCGCCGGTCTCTTCGTCGTGCGCGCGAGCGCGGGGGCCGAGGCGGTCGACGTGCGCATCTCGCCCTGGCTCCTGATCTGCACCGGCCTGCTCGCGCTCTTCCTCGCGCTCGCCAAGCGCCGTGCGGAGCTCGTGCTCGTCGGCGCGACGGCTGGAAGCGTCGCCGGCACAGCCGGCGACGCCTGGCCGCGCGGCTGGGGCGCCGAAGGCCCCCCCGGGTCGACGCCGGGTCGCCCGGTGCTCGAGGGCTACTCGTTGGCGCTCGTCGACCAGCTCGTCTCGGTCGTGGCCGCCTCGACGGTGATCGCGTACTCGCTCTACACCTTCACCGCGCGCGACTCGAAGGCGATGATGGCCACGGTGCCGTTCGTGGTCTACGGCGTCTTCCGCTATCTGCTCCTGCTCCACCGGCACGACCTCGGCGAGGAGCCCGAGAACGTGCTGCTCACCGACGTGCCGCTGCTGCTGACGATCGCCGCCTGGGCGGCGACCTCCGCGGTCATCCTCGCGGTGACGTAGGAGACCAAGCGGCCCGAAGGGCTGCTGCTGGGCGAGCCGCGCCGAAGGGCTGCTAGGAGACCTCGCCGAGCTGGTAAACGGTCGCGCCGCGGGACTGCTGGAGCGCCTCTTCGATGCGGCGCAGGCGCTCGTCGACCGCGCGCCAGCCCGAGTCGATCAGGTCGACGAGCAGGCCGAGGTCGTCGACCCGGGAGCTCCGCTCGGCGAGCAGCTCGGTCTCGATCCGCTCGAGGCGGCGAATCGTCTGGTTGGCGAGCCCACGGACCTCCGCCAGCTGGCGTGAGACCGGTCGCGCCTCGCCGCGAATCCCCTCGCGTACGGCCTCGGCGACGCGGTCCGGCAGGGTTGCTTCGAGCTCGGCTGCGGCGGCGGCAAGGGACTCCACCTGCGCCCGAGCCCGCTCCAGCGCGGCCTCCACCTCGACCGGCTCCGGTCTCCCCGCGGCCGCTTCTGCAAGCCGCTCGCGGGCGCGATCGAGAGCGCCTTCGTGCACGAGGGCGACGATAGCGTGTCTTCCGGATGAAGTCATCCGAGCTCGACTACGACCTGCCGTCCGAGCTGATCGCCCAGCACCCTCTCGAGCGGCGGGACGAGTCGCGACTGCTCGTGTACGACCGCGCGACGAACAGTGCCAGGCACTGTAAATTCACCGATCTACCAGGGAAGATCGGTGACGCGCTCGTCGTCGTCAACGACACACGGGTCGTACCGGCGCGGATCCCGATCGAGCGCCCACCCGGCGAGGTGCTCCTCCTGGAGCAGCTCGAGGACGGGGTGTGGGAGGCGCTCGCACGGCCGACGAGACGTCTGCGCCCGGGGCGGCGCTACGGAGCGGTCGAGCTGCTCGAGCATCTCGGCGAGGGCCGCTGGCGAGTGCGGCTCGAGGGCGAGCCGGCCGGGGAGGCACCGCTGCCGCCGTACATCACGGAGCCGCTCTCGGATCCCGAGCGCTACCAGACCGTCTACTCGCGGGAGTCCGGCTCGGCCGCTGCGCCGACCGCCGGCCTCCACTTCACGTCCGGGCTGCTCGCGCGCCTCGACGTCGAGCGCGTGACGCTGCACGTCGGGCTCGACACCTTTCGCCCTGTGTCGGTCGACGACCTCACCGAGCACCGAGTGCACGGCGAGCGCTACGAGGTGCGGGACGTGGCGTGGCGGCGGATCGTGGAGGCGCCGCGTGTGCTCGCCGTCGGGACGACCACGGTGCGCGTGCTGGAGACGCTCGCGCGCGGGGCGCCGCTCTCCGGCCGCACCAACCTATTCATCACGCCCGGCTTCGAGTTCCGCCGGGTCGACGCGTTGTTGACGAACTTCCATCTGCCGCGCTCGACGCTGCTCGCGCTCGTGATGGCATTCGCAGGCGTGGAGGAAACGCGCGAGCTGTACCGGACCGCCGTGGGCCAGCGGTACCGCTTCTACTCCTTCGGCGATGCGATGCTCGTCCTGTGAGCTCGACCGGTGTTTACGGTTTCGGCGCACTTGCGTTTCCCACGCGTGACTGGTTCCTCGCTACGCTCGCACCGGGTGGTGGGCCGGCGTGCCCCAGAAGGGGGCAGGGGTGAGCTTCGAGGTGCTGGCGACCGACGGCGCGGCGCGCGCCGGGGTCCTCCGCACTGCGCACGGCGACGTGCCGACGCCGGCGTTCATGCCGGTCGGGACGAAGGCGACCGTCAAGAGCCTCGACCCGGACGAGGTGCGGGAGGCCGGCGCCCACATCCTGCTGGGCAACACCTACCACCTCCACTTCCGGCCCGGCGAGGAGCTCGTCGGCGAGCTCGGTGGGCTACACGCGTTCATGGGCTGGGACGGGCCGATCCTCACCGACTCGGGCGGATTCCAGGTCTTCTCGCTCCGCGACACGATCGCCGCTGTCGACGACGAAGGCGTCACGTTCCGGTCCGTCTACGACGGGACCGCGGCCCGCTTCACGCCGCAGCTCGTCGCCGGAATCCAGGCCGAACTCGGCTCGGACATCGCGATGTGCCTCGACGTCTGCCCGCCCGCGGGCGTGCCGCGGGCAGAGGCCGAGGCGGCCGTGCGCCTGACCACCCTGTGGGCGAGCCGCCAGCGCGAGGCCACGCGTGCCCCGGGCCAGCTCGTGTTCGGGATCACGCAGGGCGGCTCCGACCGGGAGCTGCGCACGCGTTCGATCGAGGAGGTGACCGCGCTGGGCTTCGACGGCTACGCGCTCGGCGGTCTCTCCGTCGGCGAGCCGCGGCTGGAGATGGTGGACACGGTCGGTTGGGCAGCGCCGCTCCTTCCCGCCGAGAAGCCGCGCTACTTCATGGGGATCGGCGACCCGGAGGGGATCCTGGAGGTGATCGCACGCGGGATCGACATCTTCGACTGTGTCCTGCCGACGCGGCTGGGGCGAACCGGTACGGCCCTCACGTCGCACGGCCGGCTCAACCTCCGGAACGCGCGCTTCGCCCGCGATGGCCGCCCGCTCGACGAGCGCTGCGCTTGTCCGGCGTGCACGCGGTTCTCCCGCGGCTACGTGCGCCACCTCGTCAACCAGCAGGAGCTGCTCGGACTACGGCTGCTCTCGCTGCACAACCTGTCCTATCTGCTCGAGCTGACCGCGGGCGCACGGGCAGCGATCGAGGCCGGCCGGCTGGCAGACTTCAGGTCGGACGCGCTGGCGGGCGCCGCGGGCGAACCACTGTGAACGAGGGCTTCTTCATCCTGATCATCCTGGTGCTGTTCCTCGTGTGGCTGTTCATGGTCCGGCCCCAGCGCCGCCGGCGCCAGGCCCACGATGCGATGGTCGACGAGCTCCGCATCGGCGACGAGGTGCTGACCGCGGGCGGCTTCTTCGCGACCGTCCGGGCCATCTCGGAGGACGAGGTGACGGTCGAGCTCAGCCCGGGCAACGAGGCACGCCTGTCGAAGCGCGCGATCGCAGCCGTCCTACCCCCGGAAGGCGCGGAGCCGGAGCCCGTCCAGGAACCAACCGGCGAGACTCGCCGCTAAGCTGATCGACCGTGCGTCAGCGGCGTAACTACCTGATCCTGATGGGCCTGATCGTGGCCGCGGTAATCGGCGCGGTCCTGATGATCGTGCCCGGATCGCCCGCCCACAAGAAGACGCGCCTCGGCCTCGACCTCCAGGGTGGCCTGGAGGTCGTGCTCAAGGCGGTGGCGCCGAAGGGACACAAGATCACGTCGGACGACCTCGACCGCTCCGTGTCGATCATGCGGAACCGGATCGACAAGCTCGGCGTTTCCGAGCCCGAGATCCGCAAGCAGGGCTCTGACCAGATCGTCATCCAGCTGGCCGGCGTCCACGACCCGAAGAAGGCGGCCGAGCTGATCGGGAAGACGGCACAGCTCGAGCTCTTCGACCTGGAGGCCGACCTGACCGGGTCTTCGATCAGCGCGCAGGGCTTCCCCGTCGCCTCGACGAAGCTCTTCGACCTGCTCGCCGGGCAGCAGTCGCAGGCCAAGAACGGCTCGCCCACGGGCTTCTACGTGTTCGACGACAAGCAGCGGCTCGTCGCGGGACCGCTCCAGACGCGTGCGCAGGCAGTGCAGGCGCGCGACGGCGCGATCAAGGCCGCGAAGAAGCCCGCGACGCCTGGTGCGCCCGCGCCGCCGAAGCGCTCGACGAACCCGGAGGACTACAAGATTTTTGCCGTCCCGGCGGGAATGATCGTCGTCACCTGCGGCGACAGCGCCGTCGTCTGCCCGGGCGTGAACGAGTCGCCGCCCACTCACACCTACTACTACCTGATGAAGTACAAGCCGGGCGACAAGGCGAACCCGATCCCGGAGATGACGGGCGGCGACCTCAAGCTCTCCGGCACCCGCCAGGACTTCGATCCCCAGACTTCTCAGCCTGAGGTCCTGCTCGCGTTCACGGGACAGGGGCGGAAGCGGTTCCGCGAGATCACGAAGGCCGAGGCCGTCCGCGGCCGCACTGCCTACGCCCGCTTCGGGCAGGGGAGCGACCCGAACAACTTCAACCAGCACTTCGCGATCGTCCTCGACCGCGACATCAAGTCCTTCCCCTCGATCGACTTCAACGAGTTCCCGGGCGGGATCGACCCGGTGAATGGCGCGCGGATCACGGGCATCCGCAGCGTGGGGGAGGCGAAAGACCTTGCGCTCGTCCTCCAGACCGGTGCGCTGCCGGTCGAGTTCAAACAGATCGAGCGAACCGACGTCTCCGCGACGCTCGGGAAGGACTCGCTCAAGCAGGCCAAGAAGGCGGCCCTGATCGGCCTCCTCGTCGTCGCGCTCTTCCTGCTCGTCTTCTACCGGTTCCTCGGCCTGATCGCCGTCGCCGGCCTCGCGATCTATGCCGCGCTCCTCTACGCGGCG
>JBKPCT010000043.1:0-8662 GCA_046727515.1 Actinomycetota bacterium
GGGGCGGCCCATTGACTCGGCTTCAGGAACGCCGTAGGGTCGCTTCAGTTTTTCTTCGACGGGGGGTGAGGAGAGCTGATGCCCTCGAGCGCCCCCGACGTTTCCACCGAGATCGACGTCGGCGAGCGCCACGGCGACCGCTATCACCTGCGGGAGCTGACTCGGGAAGCGCAGGGCCGAGTAGAGGTAGATCGGGAACGTCAGGCGCGAGCCGACGACGAACGACGCGACCGCGTACTCGTCGAACGACGTCGGTCGTGCTCGTCCTGTCCCTGACGGTCGTGATAGCCGCCGAGCTCGGCCGAAGAATCGCCGAGCGCCGCCTCGAGCGAGCGCCCAACTAGCCCGGAGCCGAGAACACGGTGCTGGGGGTACGCGGACTGCCCGGCGCACCCCCAGCGACTCGACCTACGCTAGTCCTGCGGCTCCTGGCAGTCGCCGAAGGTGAAGGTGAAGTTGGTACCACCGGACGAGGCGTGCGCGACGGCCGACACCCTGCCGACCGCACCGCCGCTCGGACCGAGAATGTTGAAGTGGTCCGTGCTGGTCGTCACGAACTGCCCGGTGGCGGCGTTGAAGCTGCCGCCGAACCACTCCGCTCCAGCCAAGCGGTAGACGGTGCTCGTCGTCCCGTCGCTGAGCGTGACGCCGATCGGCGTGTTCGTGCCGGTGACGTGCTCGCTGCCGTTGGCGCTGAAGCTGTCGTGGAAGACGAAGCGCAGCGTCCCGCCAAGGACGGTGTAGTCGGTACCCGGGCAGGTGAAGACCGCCCCGGTCGGATCGAATGTGCCGATCTGCGTCGAACCAGCGTTCCCGGCTGCATTTGCCGGGAGCGCCACAACGAGCGCGACCGCCACCGCCGCCAGGGCGGCGAGAACTGCAATCGCCTTGACTCTCATCTAGCTGTCTCCTTCTGTCGTTGACGTGCCTGCACCGATTTCCGGCCAGACCCACGCCGCGGACAGCTCGCGTCGTTGTCACGTGCCGACGTCGACAGCTGGTTCTCCGCAGTCGTCTCCCCTGATCCCCGGAACGGCCACATCTTTCTGACGTAGGACGGTGTTTGTCAAGCTAGGTCGTTCTCGGTCCGTCGCCGCGACCGACATGGCGGGCGCGGCGCACCAGCCTCACGGGCCCGCGCCCATCCGCGCGATGTCGTCATGGCTTCGGCGCCGCCGAATCCGGACTTTCGTGCAGCACCGCGCCCATCCGCGCAAAGTCGTCATGGCTTCGGCGCAGCCGAAGCCGGACTTTGCGCGGCTACAGGGGCGGCAGGACTCGAACCTGCAACCCCCGGTTTTGGAGACCGGTGCTCTGCCAGTTGAGCTACGCCCCTAAGGGTTGCCGGGACCGATTTTAGCCTGCCCGGTTTTAGCATCCCGACATGGCTCCGCCGGGGCAACGGCGCGCAATGGGCGCGCTCTTCCTCGTGCTCGCGCTTGCGCTCGCGGGTATCGCGGCCGCGGCCGCCGACGCCGCCCGCAACGAGACCGGCCTCGTTGTGATCGCGCTCGCGGCTGCGGCGCTCGCACTCTGGCTTGGGCTGCTGGCTTTCCGTGCCCTGAGGAATCCGCCGTCTTAGCCCGTATTCTCTGACCGTGGCGGCGAAGCCCGAGGACATGCAGTCGCTCTGGCAGGAGTATCGAAGGACCGGCGACGAGACCATACGCGAGCGCCTGATCCTGACCTACGCACCGCTCGTCAAGTACGTGGCGGGCCGCGTCGGGAGCGGCCTGCCGAGCCACGTCGACGAGAGCGATCTCGTCCAGTACGGGCTGCTCGGATTGATCGGCGCGATCGAGCGCTACGACCCGGACCGCGACGTCAAGTTCGAGACGTACGCGATCGCGCGGATCAAGGGCTCGATCATCGACGAGCTGCGCGCGATGGACTGGGTGCCCCGCTCGGTGCGCTCCCGTGCGCGCGACATCGAGCGGGCGATCGCCGCGCTCGAGGCCAAGCTCGGGCGCGCGCCGACCGACGAGGAGGTGGCAAAGCAGCTCGGGCTGACCGAGGAGGAGCTCGACGAGAACCTCAGCGAGATCGGCCGCTCGTCGATCGCTGCGCTGGACGAGCTCTGGACGGTCTCTTCGTCCGGAGGCGATCGGATCGCCCTGATCGACACGATCGAGGACACGCAGGGCCCGGAGCCGCAGTCGGCGCTCGCCGAGACGGAGATGCGGGAGGCCCTCGGCGAGGCTATCGCCCGGCTGCCCGAGCGGGAGAAGCTCGTCGTGACGCTCTACTACTACGAGGAGCTGACGCTCCGCGAGATCGGCGAGGTGCTGGGTGTCACCGAGTCGCGCGTCTCGCAGCTGCACACGAAGGCGATCCTGCGCCTGAAGGCCCGCTTGGCCGGCTCACCGGCCCGCGAACCGCTCAATCGCTAACCGTTCTAACCCGTTCTAACCCCTGTAAAGCCGGCTCGTCTCAGTTGAATGGCTCTCCTAAATGGGAGTAGTCTCGCCGTGTGGAGAGGGGTCCACACGCGGTTGGGTCTAAAGAAAGGATGGACTAACGTGAAGCATCGAGCACTGCTCGTCGCGGCAGCGTTGGTCGGCGCGACAACGCTCGCGGTATCGCTGAGCGTCGCGGCAGCGGGGACATCACGTCCCGACGCGCACGCCGCGCCGGCGAAATCTGCCGCGATCGCGCCGCCGAAGGTGCCGAATGCGGCGGCGATCCGGAAGAAGTACCACGGCCAATCGATCACCTTCATCGGCGACAACATCGGCAATACCCACACGCGCGACCTGAAGTTTGCCGCGCGGTTCACCCACGATACGGGCATCAAGGTCAAGGTCGAGCCGAAACCCTCCTCCTCGACTGACGCCTACTCCCAGCTGGCGCGGCTCTTCTCGTCCCACTCCTCGAGCGCGGACGTCGTGTTTTTGGACGTCGACCAACCGGGAGCGTTCGCGAAGTACCTCGTGGACTTGAAGCCTGCCCTCGGCAAGGCGGCGAAGCAGCATCTCAAGCCCCTCGTCGAGAACGGGACGGTCGGCGGCAAACTCATTGCGTTCCCGTGGTTCAGCGACTACGGGATCCTCTACTACCGCACCGACCTCCTGAAGAAATACGGCTACAAGAGCCCGCCGACCACCTGGTCTCAGCTCGGCTCGATGGCGAAGAAGATCCAGGCCGGCGAACGCTCGAGCAATCCGAACTTCTACGGGTTCGTCTGGCAGGGCAAGGCTTATGAGGGCCTGACGTGCGACGCTCTCGAGTGGATCGCCTCGAGCGGCGGCGGCCACTACATCGACAATGGGAAGGTGACGATCAACAACGCGAAGGCGGCCGCGATCCTCAACACGATTCGTGGCTGGGTCGGGACGATCGCACCGCGTGGCGTCACGACCTACGCGGAGACGGAGGCGCTCAATGCGTTCGTCAATGGCGATGCGGCCTTCCTGCGCAACTGGCCGTACGCGTACTCCGTGAGCCAGGGCACAGGCTCGAAGGTCATCGGCAAGTTCGGTGTCGCGGTGCTGCCGCACAGCGGCAAGAACCCGTCCGTCGCAACCGCCGGCGGCGCGATGCTCGGCGTCTCCAAGTACTCCAAGCACAAGGGACCGGCGATCGAGTGGGTCCGTTACCTGCAGAACGTCGGCGCCAACAAGTTCACCGCGATCTTCAGCAGCAATCCACCGACGATCGCATCCGTTTTCCGTGACCGGGCCGTCGTGAAGGCGAATCCGTGGCTGAAGCCCTCGATCGCCAACGTGCCTCGTGTTGTGCGCCCGACGCGCTTCCTGAAGGCGAAGTACCTGCAGGGCTCGACGATCATCTTCCAGGGCATCAACCGGATCGAAAACGGGGCCAACGCGAAGAGCGTGCTGCCCGGCATTGCCTCGCAGTTGAATCGGCTGCTCAAGCAGTAAGGCTTACAAGGTTCCGAACAACGGGGAGGATGGGGGCGTAAGCTCCCATCCTCCTTCCGTGAGAGGACGATGAACACCACCGAGGCCACCACCGTCGCCCGGCAGCCGAGGGTCAGGCGTCGCCGGTCGACGAGGCTCCAGCGCCGGCAGACGCGCCTTGCCTGGATCCTGCTGACGCCGTCGCTCTTGATCGTCGCGCTCGTCGCCTTCTACCCGCTGGGGCGGACCATCTACCAGAGCTTCACGAACCAGACGTTCCTGGCGCTCGAGCCGACGAAGTGGATCGGGCTGAAGAACTACTTCGGCCCCGCCGGGCTGATCCACGACACCGTCTTCAAGGACTCGATCATCACGACCGTCAAGTTCACGGTCATCACGGTGGGATTCGAGTTCGTCCTCGGGCTGGCCATCGCCCTCGTCGTCAACTCGAGCTTCAAGGGCCGGGGCGTGATGCGTGCCGTCATGCTCGTGCCCTGGGCGATTCCGACGGTAATCGCGGCGCAGATGTGGAACTGGATGTACAACGACGTTTACGGCGTCGTCAACGACGGTCTCGTGCGGTTGCACATCATCCATCACCCGGTCGCATGGACGGCGCAACCAAGCACGGCTCTCGCTTCGGTGGCGGCGGTCGACATCTGGAAGACGACCCCGTTCGTCGCGCTTCTGCTCCTCGCCGGTTTGCAAGTGATCCCGACCGAGCTGTACGAGGCGGCGTCCGTAGACGGGGCGAGCAAGTTGCAGCAGTTCTGGCGCATCACGCTGCCGCTGCTGAGGCCAGCGATCCTTGTGGCACTGATCTTCCGAACGCTCGACGCCCTACGGGTGTTCGACGTCTTCTTCGTGCTGCTGGGACAGTCGGCCGCCACGCAGTCGATGGCGATCTACGACCAAGCCCAGATCGTCACCGCCAACCAGGTGGGCTATGGGGCGGCGGTCAGCGTGGCGATCTTCCTGGTCATCAGCGTCTTTGTCGTGATCTACGTGACGGTGCTGAAGGTGGAGGAGCAGTGAGCACGGTCGCCGAGCGCGCTGCCGGGGTCGAGGCGCGGCCTCGTAGGCTGCTCCGTCGGTGGCTGCGCACCCCCACGGGGCGCTTCGTCCGCCGGCTTCCGTTCTACCTCATCGTGGCGCTGATTTTCGTCTATGCGCTGTTCCCGTTCTACTGGGCCTTCAAGTCGTCGTTCACACCCGACGGCGACCTGTTCAAGACGCCGGTCGAGTACGTGCCCGCCCACCCGACGCTGCACCAGTTCCGTGAGGTGCTTGGCAATCACTTCTTCCTGCGCGCGCTGCTGAACTCGACCATCGTCGCCGGCTCGGTCACGCTGGTGGCCCTCGCGGTCGGCTCGCTCGCGGCCTTCGCCCTCGGGCGCTTCCGCTTCCGCGGCCGCAACGCGATGCTCTACCTGATGCTCTCGATGACGATCTTCCCCCAGATCGCGATTCTCGGCGCCCTGTTCACGATGTTCACGAACACCAACATCTGGGTGATCCATCTCCACCTGTACGACACGCTCTACGCGCTGATCGTCAGCTACATGATCTTCACCCTCCCGTTGACGATTTGGGTGCTGACAAGCTTCATGCGCGCGCTCCCGATGGATCTCGAGGAGGCGGCATACATCGACGGCGCCACGCCACTCCAGGTGTTCTGGAAGGTTTTGCTTCCGCTCGTCGCGCCGGGCCTCGTCACGACGGGCCTGCTCGCATTCATCGCCGCCTGGAACGAATTCCTCTACGCCCTCTCCTTCGAACAGAGTACGCACCACTACACGGTGCCGCTCGCGCTGGTCAACTTCGTCGGTAAGTCGGGGAGTGCCTTCGAGGTCCCCTGGGGCCAGCTAATGGCCGCGACCGTGATCGTGACCGTTCCGCTGATCGTCCTCACCCTGGCGCTACAGCGTCGGATCCTGGCCGGCCTCACGGCCGGCGCAGTCAAGGGGTAGAGATCGCTAGATCGCGTCCCGCGTCTCGGGATCGAAGAAGTACAGCCGGCTCGTGTCGACCGCTAGCTCGATGTCGCGGCCGAGCGCGACCCGCGTCTTCGGACTGACCCGCGCGACCAGCCGCGTCGACACCTCGGCGTCTTCGCCGAGGCGAATGTCGGCGTCCTCGCCGACGTCCGCGGTTGCCGCACTCGAGACGACTGCGGTTGCCTCCGTGCCGAAGTGGACGAGGACCTCGGAACCGAGCGGCTCGGTCAGGTCGGCCCGGACCTTTATCCGCCGGTCGGCCGGAAGGCCGGTCTCAAGACTGGCGTCCTCGAAGTCCTCGGGCCGAATGCCGAGGATGATCTTCTTCCCGACATAGTTCGCGAGGGTCGACCGGTTGCGGGCGAGCTGGTCGTCGACGCCCAGCTTGTGCTCGCCGAGCGTGACTTCGAGATGGCCGTTGCTTTGAGCGAGATGGGATTCGACGAGGTTGATCGAGGGCGAGCCGATGAAGCCGGCGACGAATTCGTTGACAGGCTGGTCGTAGAGCACCTGGGGTGTGTCGACCTGAAGGAGGTGGCCGGCATTCATGACGGCCACTCGATCGCCCATCGTCATCGCCTCGACCTGGTCGTGCGTGACGTAGAGCGTTGTCACGCCGAGGCGCCGCTGGAGCTCGTGGATCTCGGCTCGGAGCTGGACCCGAAGCTTTGCATCGAGATTTGACAGAGGCTCGTCCATCAGGAACGCCTGCGGCTCGCGGACGATCGCGCGGCCCATCGCGACGCGCTGCCGCTGTCCGCCCGAGAGCGCCCGCGGCTTGCGCTTGAGGAACTCCTCGATCTTGAGGATCTCCGCGGCGCGGTGGACGCGCTCGTTGATCTCGCGCTTCGGCGTCTTTCGGAGCTTCAAGCCGAAAGCGAGGTTCTGCTCGACCGTCATATGCGGGTAGAGCGCGTAGCTCTGGAAGACCATGGCGATGTCGCGTTCCTTGGGAGTGAGGTCGTTGACGATCCGGTCGCCGATTCTGATCTCGCCGTTCGTGATCTCCTCGAGGCCGGCCAGCATGCGGAGGGCCGTCGTCTTCCCGCAGCCCGAGGGCCCGACCAGGACCACCAGCTCGCCGTCGCCGATCTCCAGGTTCAAGTCGTGGACGGCCTGCGTGCCGTCGGGGTAGATCTTGTCGACTTTGTCGTAGGCGATCTCGGCCATCCCGCTCCTCTGTAGGAGCGAGCTTAACCCGGTCCCGTCTCGATGGCGATCAGCTCGTCGCCTCGCTCGTACACGAGGGCGTCATCGGTGGTGTCGAGCAGGCGGAATCGGCCTAGGGTCTTGCGTCGCTCGACGAGACGGCGGTAGTGGTGGAGGAGCGAGTCGGGGTCGGCGAGCTGCGCCTCGACGTTGCGGCGTTCGGGATCGATCGCCGGCAACCACGGTAGGCCGGTGGTGAAGCCGCCGGCCGGCCCGGGATCCCACTGCATCGGGTGGCGCAGCGGGTCGCGCCCGGCGCGGTCGTAGGTTCGGTCGCCGCCGGGGCCGTTCGGCTGCCCGATCTCGTCGCCCTGGTAGATGAATGCAGCGCCGGGGAGGGTGAGGAGCAACGTCGCGGCGGCACGGACGTGGGAGGGGCCGAGCCGGCTCGCCAGCCGGTCGAAGTCGTGGTTCGACATCACCCAGGCGACCCGGCCGAGCTCGGCGGCCGGCTCGATTGCCTCGCGGAGGCGCCGGGCGTCCCACGTCGCGAAGAGCAGCTCGAAGGCGAAGACGAGGTCGAGTACCTGGAGATACGGCGGGTACTCGTAGGTCGGCTGGAAGACCTCGCCGATGAGCACCGCATCTCCGGCCGCCGCTCTGATCGCGCGGAGGGCGTCGATCGTCTCGGGCCGGTGGCCGGAGTAGACGCGCTCGAGCTTTGCGGCCTCGGGACACAGCGGCAGCGTGAAGTCGCCGCTCGCGGGCGGGTCGTCGCGCAGGCGGTCGTCCTTGATCAGCTTGTCGATCGCGTCGAGCCGAAAGCCGTCGACACCGCGGTCGAGCCAGAAGCGCACGATGTCCTGGAAGGCCTCGATGACCGCCGGGTTCCGCCAGTCGAGGTCGGGCTGCTCAGGGTAGAAGCTGTGCAGGTACCAGCGGCCGGTCAGCTCGTCGCGGCTCCACGCAGGGCCCCCGAACGCCGAGACCCAGTTGTTGGGCGGCCCGTCGACCGGTGACCAGATGTACCAGTCCGGGTGCTCGCGGAACCACGGGTGCTCGATCGAGGTATGGCAGGGAATCAGGTCGAGTAGGACGCGAAGGCCGTGGTCGTGCGCGGCGGCCACGAGCTCGTCGAAGTCGCCGAGCGTCCCGTACTCGAGCGCAATGTCGGTGTAGTCCGAGACGTCGTAGCCGAAGTCGGCGAGGGGAGACGGGTAGATGGGCGAGAGCCAGAAGGCGTCGACCCCCAGCCAGGCCAGGTAGTCGAGCCGCTCCGTGATCCCGCGCAGGTCGCCGGTTCCGTCGCCGTCCGAGTCCTGAAACGAGCGCGGATAGATCTGGTAGACGACCGCGTTGTCCCACCACGCCATGGCCCGCGAGGATATGTCCGCGAACCAGGTACACGGACCTGTCCTCGAACCAGGTACACGGACCTGTCCTCGAACCAGGCACGCGGACCTGTCCTCGCAACGAGTCCCGTCGAAAACGCGACGGTAAGATCGTCCGCGCCAACGAACCGAGGAGGAAGCCCGCCAGATGCCCGTCGAGCCCGGAAAGATCCGCAACGTCGCCGTCGTCGGCCACCGCTCCACGGGCAAGACCTCGCTCGTCGAGGCGATGCTCTACCAGGCCGGCGCGATCAACCGGCTCGGC
>JBKPCT010000044.1:0-10935 GCA_046727515.1 Actinomycetota bacterium
CTCGCCCAACGCTTCGGGCCCCAGTCGATCGCGGGCCAGGGGGTGTTGAGCCGATGCCTCGCAATGTGGTGTCCGTACTCATGTGCCAAGGCTTGCTCGCGCGGGACGCCTCCGAGTGTGTCTTCGCCGGCCACAATCATCCGCCGGCGCGTCGAGCCTGATCGGCTCCAAGCAGATCAAGGATCACTCAGTCCAGTACGTCGATCTAAGCAAGAAGGCGGCTGCGAAGCTGCGCGGTCAGCGCGGCCCACGCGGCTTCCAGGGCGAGCAGGGCTCCATGGGCCTGCCCGGCGCACCCGGCGCAACCGGCGGGTTCGATCCGGCCAAGGTCACCTACGTCAGAGGGCCCGACGTCGTCATCCCTGCCGGTGAGTCGGATGCCGTGATCGCGACGTGCCCAGCCGGAACCACCGTGATCGGCGGAGACTTCTTCTCCAGCATCGCGCACCCGGCCGGCTCACTCACGAACGGCGACCGCCAGACGTGGGGCCTAATCGCCCTCAATGACTCGACGATCGCCGTGACCGTCAACGCCTTCGCGGTCTGCGCCGCCAAGTAGCTCACGCTGGCAAGCACGAACAGAACGGGGCGGCTTCGGCCGCCCCTTCTCGCACTAGGGCAAGGGCGTGCGGAGTACCCACGCAGAGCGGGCCGGAGCGCTCTGCCTTCCGCGGGCATCGCCGAAGTCTCGCGCGATCGAGCCTTCGACGCATCAGGGCCGCCGGTAACGGCGAGGGACAGTTCAGTAACGCTCTGCCTGAGCGGGCGCCCACCGACCCGGCGGAGCCTCCCCTTGCCGCAGCGGGGGTGCCTTCCTAGGGAGGCTCAGCCGCGCCCAGGGAGGCTCAGCCGCGCCCAGGGAGGGTCGCTCACAGGCGTCGAGGGAGTGCATCACCTCAGGCCGGCTCGACGAAGGCTCCCGCCGCATCGGAGCGATCGAGCGGTAACCTCTGAGGTCCGAAAGAGCAGCTGAGAAAGCCAGAGCACCTGCGGCCTATGGAGCCGGGTGTGACTGTTCGCGGGGTGGTGGTTTCCCCAAATCTCCCTCCTCCGCTCAGCGCGCCCGGCTCCGTTTCTTCGAGGCGTGCTGAGTC
Source organism: Actinomycetota bacterium (assembly GCA_046727515.1). Classification (GTDB taxonomy): domain Bacteria; phylum Actinomycetota; class Thermoleophilia; order Gaiellales; family Gaiellaceae; genus DATBLE01. The sequence continues at coordinate 1,095 of JBKPCT010000044.1, forward strand.
TCCGGACTTCGAGCCGAGTTGTCATGGGCCGACCGGCCTATCTTCGTTCGGAGGACGTAAAACGAACGGAGCACCTCCTGCCTCTCCCCCGAGGGCGCAAAAGGCTTTACCCAGTCCGAACGCAGGTTCGCAGGGGCCGAGAATCTATTCAGCTAGAGGCGCCGGCAGCGAGTGGGGACTGACGGCAATTCGCTCACACCTGCGCCTCGTGCCCAGTCAGGGCCCGTCGAGAACGACCCTCTCGACAAGTCACCGTCGCCGGCCTAGCCTCGAGCGGGGCCGGGAGGAGAAGCGTCCTAGGCGTTCGGCTCGCCGACCGGCCCCTTCCTCAATCCAGCATGACCGCATTTTCAACTTTGGGCCGAATGGCCCATTGACCCCTCGCGAGGTACGGGCGATCCTGTCGCTTCGAGGGAGGGTCCAAAATCGAGAGGAAGGCAGGCATGCGGAAGCTTCAACCGACACCGGCGGGCGTCATCGCTTGTCTCGCTTTGGCGATCGCGTTAGGCGGCACTGCGTTCGCGGCGACGACGCTCGTACCGAGGAACAGCGTTGGTTCGGCCCAGGTGATCAACGGTTCGCTGCAAAAGGGAGACCTCAGCGGCAAGGCCATTGCCGCCCTCCGCGGCGCAAGGGGCCCGCGAGGAGCGACCGGAGCGCAAGGGCCGACGGGCGCGCAAGGGCCGCAAGGAATTCAGGGCCCGAAAGGCGACAAGGGCGACACCGGCCCTTCGAACGCATTCGAGGCAGGCCTCTGCGCCAGCGTCGCCTACCCAACTTGCACGGACAACGCGGTCACGATCGACAAGTCCACGGTCCTCGACGCCCCGTTTTTCCTAACCCTGAACCTTCCTGCGGGCTCGTTCGTCATCAGCGCCGAGGTCACGATCGCCGCGCACGACGACGTCAACCCGCCCGACTGGCGAGTCTCGTGCGATGTTCGAACCCCGCTCTCGGGGCCGGGCTTCGCGGGCGCGGGGTCGGCGACGGTCGGAGACACGAACGGCGACGCCAGCGAGGCCACGATCCCGATCGTCTTCGGTACGAAGTTGCCGAGTGGCGGAGCGGCCGGCATTAGGTGCTGGCGCGCAGCAGGGAGCGGCGCCGCTGGAGCTGGCGCGAATCCAAGCGTCACGTACGTTGACATGACAGCGATCCAGGTGGGATCGCTGTGACGCCGTCCGGCTGAGCTTCGCAGTGTCTTCACTGCGACCTGACCGGACATGCAGACCCCAGCCCAGGTGCCTGCGCGACGGGAAAGCCTGAGCCGAGCCGCAAGGGTGCCGCGTCAAAGCGTGCGCTCGACGGTCGAGCCGAGGGGTGCCCAAACCGTGCCCAAACGGCCCAAAAGGGGTTGGCTTGGGCAAGCGGCCGGCGAGCCCGAACGTAGGCGAGAAGCCACTTCGCGCCAGTTTGGACGACCAGCCGCCAGACGCCCTCCAACCTCTGGGGCGTCGGCTACCGGCTGCTCGGCGAGTAGCGGCTGAGTGAGGCCCGCAGCGAGTACCCAGACCCTCGCTTGAACTCTTCTTCGTCCGTGTACTGACAATGGGAGGCCCACGTTTTGAGGTTCGAGCCGGGGCGTCGGCACCTCCTCTCCCCGCCGAAGGCGTCTGCAGCCGCGGAACACGACGTAAAGGCGTCCGGCCCCGGCTCGGTTCAAATCCTCGGAATTACGTCACTTACGGGCGACCCCCGCAGGGCCAGGCGTCACCCAACATTTGGGGGTTTGCGCGGGTGCCGTCACGTCGGAATCGCCGTCTCGGTGTAAAACGAAGGCGGCCGTCTCCGCCTCCTCAGACGGCCGCCTTGCAGCTCGAACCCACGAAAGTGGGGTGAATTTGGCGAGCGCCTGCCCAGAAGCGCTACGTGCCTAGTTAGACCCCTCTCGCCATCGTCCGAGCGCACGGGGTCTTAGCCCTTCGGCCCCTGTGCCAAACATGGCCCTGCACATTCCGAGCGACGCCTGCGTGTGCTGGGCTGAGAAGCCGACAACCCCCTACCAGGGAGAGGCGAGCCGCTCGGCTCGTTCACGGTTCTCACCGTGCCTCGGCGAACTAATCCGCCGGCCCAAACGCTACGCTCGCAGGGAGTGGGGCCGGGCACGCACCGTGGAGAGCCGCAGCCTCCGGGGCGTGCCGTTCGGCCCCACTTCCTAATGGCTCCCGCCGCACCGGAGCCATCGAGACAACGTCTTACAAGGTTGAACGCTGGTGTCTATAGGTCGCTCGACCTAAATCCCTGGGAGGAGCAGCGTCGACCTCGCAGGGCCACCCCTCGACCAGGCGATTAGCCGAGATCGCGTGGCAGTTCGAGGGCAACGCCGCCCGATGAGGAAGACGGCAGCGGCCGCCGCGGCTCCCGAACGGATGAGTCGGGAGGGAGCTCCTCGAACCAGTCGCCGCAACGGGCGTCATGCCGGACGAAGCCGAAGAACGACCGCACGCGATCTAGCACGCTGCGGCGCCGGCAACGCGGCGAGTCGAGGTTGCCTCTGCCCAGCACTGCGCGCACTCAGACGACTGGGACGAGGACGTCGATAACGTCGTGGCGACGGTAGTACTCGAGCGTCGGTCGTGTGCGGTCCGCATCCGGCCGCTGCGCGAGGCGCTGCGCGGTCGGGCCGATCTGCTCGTAGACGCCCGGAGGCTCACCGTGGAGGCGGACGCAGGCGTACCGCCCACCCGGGAGTGTGCCGGGCTCGGCCCCGATCGACGCCGGGTCGTCGCCGGGGCGCAGCACCGCGCACACGCTGTAGGTAGTCGTCGCGGGATCGAACGCCCCGTAGAACTTCCGCCCGCGCAACCCGACCGCGGTCTCGAACGCGGCCCAGGTGCACTGGATCTCAGGCAGCTCGTCTCCGACGCGAACGAGCATCACGTCGACCGGCTCGCGCACAACGACGTGTTCGTCACCCATGCTCCCAAGTTACAACCATCTGGAGAAGCGAGCCGGGATGTGCGACGTCGTAAGGCCCCCTGGGCGAGAGCCTCCTCTCTCGCCCAGGCGCATTAGCCGCACTCCTAGCCGAGTTCTAGACTTCGGCTAGCCGCTCGGCCCCGGAGAGGAGCAGCGTCGACCTCGCAGGGGCATCCCTACACGATCTTCCGCCGAGCGCTCGAGCGCGGGAACCTGATGGGCGCCGAAGCGACGGCCAAGGAGCTCCCCGGCTTGGCTGGCAGACGCGCTCGAGCTGGGGCTCCTGATCGCCCGCAAGGAACCGCGCCGGCGATTAGGGCAGTTCGTAGACGCGCACCGGCTCCTCGAAGTCTGGGATCTCTCGGTCGCCGAGACTCCGAAGCGCTGGCGCACTGGGCTCACCCTCGAGTAGGGCAGCGGTCGCCTGGGAGACGAGCACTTGACCTGGCTCGGCCGCCCTAGTGAAGCGGATCAGCCGGGAGAGTGCAGTGCTCGCGGCGGGTCGGCGAGGATCGCCTGACCAGCGGCCGGAGTGGACCGCAATCGCGACCGGAAGATCGCGCTCGCCGGGCCACGCAAAGTCGCGCACGGCCTTTCGATGGGCGGCGGCCGCTCGCACGGCATCGCTCGCACCGGTGAAGACAGCCAGGACGTGATCTCCGCCGCGCTCCAGGACGATGCCGTTGTTCGTCTCGACCACGTTGGTCACGGCCGCCTGGTAGTCGGCGGTCAGCAAGGCGCTTGCCTCGTCGTTGCCGAGTTCGTCGATGATGTGTCGCCAGCCGACAAGATCGCTGAACAGGAAGGTCGCGACGCCGGGCACTTTGGAGTCGGCCTCGGGTGTCCTCGGTGGAGCGAACTGCGAGGGCAAGCCCGGCACCTGGAGCTGGAGAAGACGCTGCTTGTGCGGGAGCCCCTTGAGTCGGTGCTCGCCTAAGTCGATCAGCTCCACGCCGGGGAGCTCCGCGTCTTCCACGATGCCCGCCGTCGCGTTCGACAGGAGGATCTGGCCGCCGTGCGCAGCGTCGCAGATGCGGGCGGCGCGGTGAACGCCGACCCCGACATAGCCGTCCTCGGCGAGGTGGGGCTCGGCGGTGTGAAGACCGATCCGGACGCGGACTTCCGCATCCTCAGACCAGATGAACGTGGCGAGCTCGATCTGGGCGCTGATCGCAGCGAGTACCGCGCTCCGGGCGCTATCGAAGGCGATAAAGAATCCGTCCCCCGCAGTGTCGATTTCGCGTCCGCCCTGCGCCGTAAACGCTTCGCGCAGAATCCGACGATGGTCGGCGCGGATGTCGGCGAAAACGTCGTCGCCGACGCGCCGGACAAGATTCGTCGAGCCCTCGATGTCACTGAAGAGGAAGGTCACAGTCCCGGTGGGGAGTGACGGGCTGTTCACTGCCGCTCAGCTTCGCACGTCGATCGGGACATGGCCGAAAAAGCGACTAGACGGCGCCGCGGCCGAGGCTTAGCCTGAGCGCGGGCCGGATCGTGGGAAGGGCCTTGGCGTTCGGCTCGCCGCCCCCGGGCCCTCTCTTGTGGCCTCAGGCAGCGTCCCGTCGCTGTTCCCTCGCTATTTCGGTGATCAGTTCATCAACAGCCTGCGCATTGTCGAGGCGCACGAGGCGGCCGAGAAGACCCCGCCGCTCCCACCAAACGGCGTTCTGGGCGGCATCCGCGAGCCGGAATGCACAACTGACGCAGAGCCTCACGTGCCGCTCCCTCTCCGGATTCATGGTTCCAGCCAGGTAGCGCCGGATGTCCGCGTCGGTCAAATGAGCAATCAGTTGCATAAAGAGCTGATTCCACGCATCCGCGCACGTGACACGTTAAGCAATGCGCAACTGCTCGCGGCGCTGGCGCTATCGATGTTGAAGCCCTCGCCGGCAGCGAAGCTAAGGGCGGTCAGATCGGTGTGGCGCGTGCGCCGGAAACGCTCAGTACCACTTTCCTCGCACGAACCCGCCGAACGCGATGAGTCCGATGAGCGCGACGATTAAGCCGATCACCACGCTCCAGACGAACATCAGGACGATCCCGACGATGACGATGATCCCACCAAGCGAGATTCCCCCGTATCTGCGGTCACCCATGCCTGCTTCTCCCTCCAGTTCGTCGGTGCGCAAAGATTGGCGGCACCTGACTATAGGGCTCTGCCGCCGGCGGCTACGCTCGCCGGCAGGGGTGGCGCGGATAGTCGCAGGGCCGGGCCGCTGACCGAACGCCGAGCGCTACCGCGGTTCCCGGCCCCGGCGCGAGGCGACGCCGGCCCGGGCGAGCAAGGCGTTTCAGCCTCACGGGTTCTGCGGCATGGCGAAAGTCTCGCCTCCCGCGGGCCGTACCAGGACCCGGCCGGCCGAGCTCTCGCCCCGGATCAGGTCGAGGACGAGCCCTGCGATCTCCTCGGCGCTGACGAGCTCAGGCACCTCGGCCCGCTCCTCGTCGCTCATCGACGCGAGGCTCCGCTGAACCGCAGGGGTGTCGACCCAGTCTGGGCAGATGCAGCTGACGCGGACCCCATGTGTGTCGGCGAGGTCCGAGAGCGCGCCCGTGAGGCGCATCAGCCCCGCTTTCGCGACCGCGTACTCCGGTGAACCATGAGGGCTCAACCCGTAACCGGCGATCGACGAGACGTTCACGATCGCACCGCCCGCGGCCATCGCCTCGAGCGCGAGCTGCGTGGCGACCATCGCGCTGCGGAGATTGAGGTCGAGGGTCCGGCTCCAGTGCTCGACCGGCGCCTCCGGATAGTACGGCGCCGGCGCGCCGCCCGCGTTGTTGACGAGGATCGCGAGATCCGGGACGCCCCCGATCAGCGCGCGCAGGTCGTCGTCGAGAAGGGCGTCGGCGTGCACGAACCGGCCGCCCAGCGCCTCCGCCGTGCGCCGTCCCGTCTCGTCGTCGACGTCCGCCAGCACGACGTCGGCGCCCTCTGCTGCCAGGGCCGCCGCGATCGCCTGCCCGATCCCGGCCGCCCCGCCGGTGACGATCGCGGCCTTGGCTTCCACGTCCACGGCCCGAGTATGGACTTCGTGTGCCGCACTAAGGCCCGTTGCCTCACGAGGCACGAACCCGAGGTAGGCACCCAGGTAGGCACCGCGCGTGCGCATTCCGGCCCCGCTGTCAGAAATGACCCGGGTGTCCATGCGGCTGTCGAACCGCTCTCTGCCGGCGCCGAGGGCGTCGGTGCGATGAGCGAGAAGGCGAAGAACTCGAAGCTGAAGGCGCTCGACGAGAAGATAAGGCTTCGGCCAGGCTCCGCGGCCATGTTTTTGGCGGAGATGTTGTCGGCGCAGGCGACGGCTCGCGGCCCGCGCTAGTGGCGCTCACGGACGAGCCACAAGCTGTCTGACGCTGTGACGTTCTGAGCCGTCACTCAGGCCTAAGCCAGATCAGTCGTCTTGAAATTCTTGTCACTTTGGGGGAGTCTTCGAGGCGCTGCACGCGCGCCAGGGCATGGGTCGAGCGAGCGGCGAATGCGGCCCAATGCGGAAGACCCCACTCGCCACAGTCCTCAAGCGAATCTCAACTTCGACGGACTTGTTGGCGCTTGTGGCTGCAGCCTCGCTCGCCCTGATCGCGGTCAGACGGCTGGTAGCGTGAACCTTTCGAGGGAGCCGCGACGCCTGAAGCCCTGAGCGAGGAAGGGGCTAGACTGCGTTCGCCGTCTCGACCCGGAGAGGGCAGCGTCGACCTCGCAGGGCCATCCTCGAACGATCTTCCGGCGGGCGCTGGAACGCGGCAACCTCGTGCTCGCCGAGGTGACCGCGCGGGAGATCGGCCACGTCGCCTCGGGCGGTCATCGGATCCCCCGCGGTCGATGCATTTAGGTGCTACTGTCGGCTTGCTTCGTACTGCGGGCTTGTTTAGGGGGAGCTGTGCTGCGGAACCGCCCCACGTTCCGACTCGGAGCGATACCCCGCTGGCTGATTGTCTGCGGGCTCGCCGTCCTCGGCTTCGCAACGACTCACGCGTTCGCGGGCAGATCGGGGGCGGCTCTCCAGGCCTCGACGACGGTCCCGACGCCCGACCCGCCGCCGACCACGAGTCCGCAGCCGACGCCACCTCCTCCGGCCCCCCCGGCGCCCAAACCGCCGCCGGCTACACCGCCGCCCGCGCCACCTCCCGCGCCGTCACCTCCGCCGCCGCTCCCGCCGCCGGCGCAGTCAAGCCCGCCTCCCGCAGTGTCCACTCCCGTCCACCGGCCGAAGCCCGTGCAGCACCGGGAACGCCGAGCGGTCAAGCACCTTGCCAGGCCCCGCGGTCCGTCGTCTCCACGCTTCCAGGCAGCTTCACTACACCCCCAGAACTCAGCCGCGCTTGGAGCTGCTGCTTCGACGCTCGGCCGCTCGTCGCCCTCGAACGATCTAATGGTGGTGATCGTCGCGATCGCGTTCGCCGTCTCGCTGATCGCAGTCGGAGCTGCGTTCGCGCCCGCGTGGGCTGTACCAGGATTCGCGCTGGGCCTCCTCGATAGGCACCGGAGCGACGTCGTGGTCACAGGAGTCGCCGTGATGCTGAGCGTCTGCGTCGCTCTTCTGATCGTCCTCGTCCTCACATGACCCGGCTCTGCCTCTACGCCGCTGCGATCGCCGCTTTCGTGGTCGGCGGTATCTTCGTAGGCGGCGCAACGGCCGCCGCGCCGCCCGCGCCGACAATCACGTCCGAGCCTGCCGCCGTCACGAGCGAGACGAAGGCGACCTTCTCGTTTACGGACACGGATTCGACCGTTACATTTCAGTGCCAGCTCGACGGCGGAGGATTTGCTCCGTGTGTCAGCGGGGTTACGTACGTGGGTCTAGCCGACGGGCCCCATACGTTCGACGTCAAGGCGGTCGATGTTCTACTGAACGAAAGCGCCGTCACGTCCTACGCGTGGACCGTCGACACGACGCCCCCGCCACCGCCTGGTATTAGCGGACCGCCCAACCCCAGCAATTCGACCAGCGCGACCTTCACCTTCACGGACGCTGACCCAACGGTCAGCTTCCACTGCAACCTCGACGGCCACGGCTTTCCCGGCTGCTCGAACCCGGTGTCCTTCGACAACATTGCCGCCACCCAGCACACCTTGAGCGCGATCGCCGTCGACCCAGCCGGGAACGAGAGCAAACGCGCCACCTACACCTGGGTGATTGACACGACGCCGCCTCCGCAGCCGACGATCGTCTCCGGACCTGCGCAACCAAGCGGTACGAGCGATGCCCAGTTCACGTTCTCCGATTCCGAAGCAGGTGTCGGATTCAGGTGCCAGCTCGACGGCGGCAATTTCCTTCCCTGCGCCAACCCCCAGGCATATACGGGTCTTCCCGACGGCACCCACACGCTCAGCGTCGAGGCCGTCGACGCCGCGGGGAATACCAGCGATCCGACACCGGCGTATTCATGGCTCATCGACACCGTGCGTCCCGTGGTCACACTGACCGACAAGCCGCCTGCGGTGACGAACAGGACGGGCGCGAACTTCAGCTTCACGTCCAACAAAGCCGACAGCACATTCCAATGCTCCCTGGACGGGCATCCCTTCGCCGCCTGTGCGAGCCCGGTCGTTTACGCAAACCTGGGAGACGCTTCGCACACCTTCGCCGTCCGCGCGACGCAGCTGGGAAACACCGGCCCGCCGACGAGCTACACCTGGACAGTCGACACGATTCCGCCCGATACGACGCTTGTCTCTGCTCCGCCGGGCGACTCCAACTCGGCCTCGGCGGTGTTCACGTTCAGGAGCAACGAGCCAGGCTCGACCTTCGTCTGCAGTCTCGACATGGGCGGGTTCGACGGGTGCAGTTCCCCCAAGAACTACGGCGGGCTCGGCGACGGCCAGCACACGTTTCGCGTCCAGGCGGTCGATGCCGCCGGAAACGCCGATTCGAGCCCTGCGTCGTACACGTGGCGTATTTCCGGCGTCGGGCTTGCTACGGCCGACCACACGCCGCCCGGCAACGTCCGCGGCTTGAGGCAGCGGGTTGGCTACGGCTTCCTCCGCATGAGCTGGAGCCGACCGCGGGACGCTGACTTCGATCACATCGGGATCTTCGTCTCGACGAGCGCGAAGACTCCCGCGAGGGTCGCCGTCTACCGAGGCTCAGCATCCGCCTACACGGCGAAGCGCTTCCGCAACGGCTTCTACTACCGGTACACGATCGTCAGCTACGACCATGCCGGCAATGCCTCACGTGGGGTCTCGGCGGTCGTGTCGGCGAGCGCTCTGCTGCGCATGCCGGCCGACGGCGCGCGCGTTCGTAGACCGCCGCGCCTGCTCTGGGCGGGCACCCCGGGGGCGACGTTCTACAACGTCCAGTTGTACCGTGGGTCACAGAAGGTACTCAGCACGTGGCCGAGGAAATCGGCGGTACAGCTCGCGGCGCGCTGGGCATACCTCGGACATCCCTTCAGGTGGAAGAACGGCTCCTACCGGTGGTACGTCTGGCCCGCCTTCGGGCCGCGCAGGCAATTCCACTACGGCCAACTCCTTGGACAGGCGTCGTTCACGTTCACGTCGAGGCGTCGTTAGCGTCGGCGGTGACTCCGACAAGCACGAGGTCATGCATGGGGGAGCACGAGGCCGCGTACCTCGTCTCGGTGGTCCAAGGGCGGGTTCAGCCGCGACGCGCTTGGCGCGACGACCCTCCCGAGTATGGCTTCGCGCCGGCGGCGAAGCCAGACCGACGATCCGCGCTTCCAGGCCGCCACCGTTCGATCACGAGTTCCGTTGGGGCTGGGTGCTTGCGAGCCCAGCGCTGATCGGGACGGTCGTGATCGCATTCGTCGTCTTCGCAGACCTGCGACCGCTCCGACACCTGCCGCGACTGTCGCACTTCTCGCCGCCCCGGCGGCTCCGACCGAGCCTCCCGCTCCCCCGGATCTGGCACACGCGGCTGGCGCCACGCCTCTGCGTCGGGACCTCCACGGCCCGCGC
>JBKPCT010000045.1:0-3780 GCA_046727515.1 Actinomycetota bacterium
TATCGGCGAGGTAGGGCCGAAGCCGCTGTGCATACCCCTCGTGCTGCGCCGCGAGCTCCTCGAGTCCGATCGGCTCGACCCGGTAGACGCGCTCGAGCCACACGTTCTTCTCGCTCAGCGCGACCTCGATCTTCTGACGAATGATCTTCGGGTCGAACAGGTCCTGCAGCCGGATTCCGAGCCGGTAGGCCTTGTCGGCGTACGCCGGCCCGATCCCCCGTCGCGTCGTCCCGATCTGCAGCTTCCCGAGCCGGCGCTCGCTCGCCTGGTCGATCGCCAGGTGCCAGGGCATGATCACGTGCGCCTCCCCGGAGAGACGGACGAGCTCGGTCGAGAGCCCGCGTCGCTCGAAGTCGTCGAGCTCCTCGATGAAGACGCCCGGGTCGACGACGCAACCGGCGCCGATCACGCACTCCTTGCCCCAGAGGATCCCCGAGGGCATGTGACGGAGCTTGTAGGTCTCGCCGTCCGCGACAATCGTGTGCCCGGCGTTCGGCCCGCCGTTGTAACGGCAGACGAGGTCAGAGTCCTGGGCGAGCAGGTCGACGATCTTCCCCTTCCCCTCGTCGCCCCACTGCGCGCCGACGATCACGGTCGCGGGCACTCAGGGAGTATGGCCAGCACCGCAGCTAGACGGGAAGTGCCTGCAGCCACCCCGCCTGCGTCACGGCGACCACGAGCAGCCTCACGGCCGTGAGTCTGTCACGTTCGGCATGCTCTGGCCGAGGCGAGTGCCTCCCCGCCTGCGACCCGTACCTCGCGGACGGGCTGCTATCGGGCGGCAACGGCGCGGAGCCGTGAGATGCGCCGCACGCGGATCCGGTGCCCGCGCTGGCACGCGGTGAAGCCGACGTCGGCCTCGCGCCGCAGCGTCCCCTCCACGACCGTCGCCTCGATCACGTCGCCGAAGCGGTGGTCGTCACGGCAGCGCTCGCACGGCGCCGCGTACGTGGTCGCGTCGGCGCCGAGCCAGATGACTTGGTAGTCGTCGAGAACGGTCACGCAGAGGGAGCCATGTCGGCGAACTTCGCGAAGCGGCGCAGGAACGAGAGCTTGACCAGGTCGGTCGGCCCGTTACGGTGCTTCGCCAGGTGGACTTCGGCGAGGCCCTGCTGGTCGGACTCCTCGCCGTTGTAGTACTCGTCGCGGTAGATGAACCAGACGAGGTCGGCGTCCTGCTCGATCGACCCCGACTCGCGCAGGTCGGAGAGGATCGGCCGCTTGTCGTGCCGCTGCTCGACCGCGCGCGAGAGCTGCGAGATCGCGATGATCGGGACGTCCAGGTCGCGCGCGAGCACCTTCAGCGACCGCGAGATCTGTGACACCTCCTGGACACGGTTCTCGGCCGAGACGCCGGACGTCATCAGCTGGAGGTAGTCGATGATGATCAGTCCGAGGCGCGGCTCGCGCATCTTCAGCCGCCGCGCCTTCGACCGGATCTCCATCAGCGTGATCGATCCCGTGTCGTCGACGTAGATCGGTGCCTTCGCGAGCTTGTCGCAGGCCGCGGTCAGCCGTGGCCAGTCCTCCTGAGCGAGCTTGCCGGTGCGGAGCCGCTGCGACTCGACCTTCGCCTCCGAGCACATCAACCGCTGGGTGACCTCGAGCTTCGACATCTCGAGGGTGAACAGAGCGACGGGCACGTCTGCACGCACCGCGAGGTTGGCGGCGACGCAGAGGCCGAAGGCGGACTTGCCCATGCTCGGACGAGCGGCGACGACGATCAGGTTGCCCGGCTGGAACCCGGACGTGAGGCGATCGAGCTCCTTGAACCCGGAGGCCATCCCGGTCACGTCGGCGCCGGCCTCGTAGAGCGCGGTGATGCGCTCGAACGAGTCCTTGAGCAGCTCCTCGATGTGGCTGAACTCGCCGGCGACCCGTTCCTGTGAGAGATCGAAGACGACCTGCTCGGCTCGGTCGACGAGCTCCCCTGCGGCCATCCCCTCGCGCTCGAAGCCGAGCCTCGCGATCTCCTGGCCCGCCCGCACCAGTCCACGCAGCGTCGCCATCTCGCGGACGATGCGCGCGTAGTGGCCGGCGTTCGAGGAGGCGGGGACGAGAGCCGCGAGCTCGTTGATGCGCGCCCGACCGCCGATCTCCTCGAGCTCGCCGCGCCGCTCGAGCTCGTCCGCGAGCGTGATCGCATCGACGGGCTCGCCCCTGGCGTACAGGTCGAGGGCCGCCTTGTAGATCCCGGCGTGGCTCGCTCGGTAGAAGTCGCTCGCCGAGAGAACTTCGCTGACCGCCCCGATCGCACCGGGGGAGAGCATCATTGCACCGAGGACCGACTCCTCGGCATCGAGATTCTGCGGCGGGACCGGGGCGGTCGGCGAAGCCTCGGCGAGTTGGTACATGCGGGACAAAGAAACCACCTCCGGACGTGCCCGAATAGGGCTTGGACAACCCGCCTGTGCACACGCACAAAGCGGCGCGCGAGCAGGCAGAACGGAACACATGTTCCCAGTCCGGGCGGACGGAGCAGTGGAAGAAAAGGTCGCTCGTAGCGGCCTTTTCTTGCGAATTTCCCCAGGCCGTTCACAGGGCCTGTGGAGAGATGGTTACGGACTCGGCTCGGTTTCCTCCGCCGTGGCCTCCTCCTGCGTGTCAGACACCTGGGCCGCGGCCTCGGGTGCCTGTGCACGAGTGTCCGAGATTGCCTCGGACTGCTCGACCGCCGGCTCGGAGGACTCTCCGACCTCCGGCAGCTCGCCCCCTTCGGGGATGACGAGCGTCGTCACCTCGACGGTCACGTCGGTGAAGAGCTCGACTGGAACCGAGTATCGGCCCACCTTCTTGATCGGCTCGGCGAGGTCGATCTTGCGGCGGTCGACGCGGATCTTCGCCACCTTCCAGAGCTCGTCTGCGAGGTCGGTCGGCGTGACGGAGCCGAAAAGCGATCCGGTCGGCCCTGCCTTGACGTCGAAGCGGAGCTCGGTGCGCTCGAGTACTCCGGCGAGCTCGCGCGCCTGCTCGAATGTGCTCGCCTCCTGGCGCGTGCGCACCGTGGCGCGCTTCTCCAGCTCGGCGACGCGCGCCGGCGAGGCCGGCTCGGCGAGCTTCCGTGGGAGGAGGAAGTTCCGCGCATATCCGCGCGCGACGTCGACGACCTCGCCGCGGAGGCCGAGCTTCTCGACGTCCTGGAGGAGGATGACCTCCATCAGTTGCCCGAGACGTACGGCAGGAGCGCCATCTCGCGCGCCCGCTTCACCGCGATCCCGACCTGCACCTGGTGGCGGCGGCAGGCGCCCGTGATCCGGCGCGAGCGGATCTTCCCCTTCTCCGAGATGTAGCGGCGGAGCTGCGCGATGTTCTTGTAGTCGACCTCCTCCACCTTCTCGCGGCAGAAGTGGCAGTTCCGGCGACGTGGCTGCGCGCTCGCCGGCGGCCGGCGGCGGGTGCTCGTCCGCTCCTCTCCGCGCTGTTTCGGCTGTGCCATCTCTCTCCTTTGTGACGATGCCCCTAGAACGGAATGTCGTCGTCGGCGGTCGAGGGGAAGTCGGCGCTCTCTCCCGCCGCGCCGGCGGGCACGAATTGGGTCGCCTCGCCGCCGGCTTCGCCGCGGCCGCCCAGGAATTGGACGCTCTCCGCGACGATCTCCACGGCCTGGCGCTTGCCGGACCCGTCCGTCGCCTCCCACTCGCGCCACTCGAGCCGGCCGTCGATCGCGACCGGGCGGCCTTTCGAGAGGTACTGCGCGCAGCTCTCCGCCTGGTTCCCCCAGACGGTGACGTCGAAGTAGTTCGGCTTGTCCACCCACTGCCCGGTCTCGTCCTTGCGCCG
>JBKPCT010000046.1:0-5625 GCA_046727515.1 Actinomycetota bacterium
GACGTGAACGGCGTCGCGACCTTCCGCACCATCTATCTCGGCTGGTACCAGGGCCGCACCGTCCACGTCCACGTGAAGGTGCACGTGCGCGGACCTGTCGTCCATAGCGGACAGCTCTTCTTCTCCGACGCCCTGACCGACCGGATCTACCGCAACGTCCCGTACAACAAGCGCCCGAACCGCACCACGCGCAACGCGAACGACTCGATCTTCGTGAACGGCGGGCGCCGGTCGATGCTGGCCGTCGGCCGCCGCGCCGCCGGTGGCTACCTCGGGAAGATCACGATGGGCGTCCACCGCTCATAGGTCTGGACGACCGGCCGCCGTCGGGGCTCGGACTAGCCCCGTTCGATCAGCTCGACCCGGTAGCCGTCCGGATCTCCGACGAAGCAGAGCCGCGAGCCGCCTTCTCGGACCGTGTACGGCGGCCGCTCGGGCTCGATTCCCTGCGCCGCCAGCCGTTCGAGCGACCCGTCCAGGTCGTCGACGCCGACCGCGATATGCCCGTAGCCGGTGCCGAGATCGTAGCTGCGGCCGTCGTGGTTGAACGTCAGCTCGAGCACCGACTCCTGGTCGCCGAGCGAGAAGAAGTAGTTCGTTGCCTCCAACTGGCCGTCGCGGACGATGTCGAAGTCGCCGGCGAAGGTGAAGCCGAGCGCCTCGTAGAAGGCCCGGCTCCGGTCCGGATCGGTGATCCGGCACATCGTGTGCAGGAAACGCGCCATGGCCGGATCGTACGTGGGGCGGCGACTATCGGTGGCGTCGACAGAGCGTCGCGAGATCGACGCCGGCTTGACTTGGCGGGAAGACGTCTCGGCAGCCGACGGTCGGAGCGAAGAGCTCTCCTTGCGCCCGGTTGCCGATGGCTACGAGTGGAACCTCGTGCACGAGCAAGCAGTCGGCCAGGGCACCGGCAGCGGCTTGCCGCGTGCTCCCGGACAGGCGGTTCACCTTCTCGAGCGCCCGCCTTACCACGGGCGTCAGCCACCTGCGAGGCACTGAGCCGTCCGTGAAGACGCTCTCGAGGAATGACGCCCCGTCGGGGGAACCGGTCGACATACCGTTGTCCAACAGGTCGATCCGCGGGTGTCCGGTGGCCAGTGCCCGTTCCGTCGCGTCCGAGTCCAGCCGCTTGAACTCGAGCCGGATTCCGATCTTGCCGAGCTCCGCGCGGAGCAGTCGGGCTTCCTGGAGTAGACCAGCCTCGGGCCGGTCGATCGCCATCACCGCCCTGCGGCGGCGTCCGTGCATCAGCGCCCTGGCGTTCGCGAGATCCGGTTGGAGCGGGTAGAGGCGCCGGTCGCGGAACCCGCCGACGACCGGCGGCAGGAGCTGATCGGTCCGGGTCGCGTCCCAGATGGGCGCGATGGCCGTGCGGTCGACGGCGAACGCGATCGCCCTCCGCACCGTCCGATCGGCGAGCGGTCCGCTGACCGCGTTCAGGACGATGTAGGTGGTGTGCGGCAGCGGCGCCGGGACGTACTGGACGTGACTGGACGATGTGTTTCCGTACGCCTTCGCGAGGGCATTGCCGGGGTCAAGGCGCGGATCGGTGTACTGCGTCGTCGTGTGGCCGGATGAGACGATTCCGTCCCATCCTCTGACGGATCCGTTCGACCGCGGAGTCGACGTCGACCCCTTCGCGGAGTGCGATTACCTCGAGCCTGTGGGGCCGCGGCCCGTGGTAGTTGGGGTTCCGCTTCAGGATCACGTATTTGTTGTTCCGCCACTCGGCGACGTAGTACGGCCCGGCCGAGGGGATCGTGAACGCATTCGCACCGACCCTGCCTCGCGCGCCTCCAGGGACGAACGGCGTACCGAGGGGAACAGGGCACGAAGAGAGACCCGCCAGTCGCTCCGGAAAATCAGCCGACGGCTTCGTGAGCGTGATCGACAGTTGGTCGCCGACGGCGCGCAGGCCGGAGATGTGTGGCGCCTTCCCGCTCCGGAACGCCCTAAAGCCTTCGACGTCTTCTACGATCCCGGGTCCCGGCACGGCCGTCGGGTCTGGCGAACTTTCGCGACGCCGCTCGCTCAAGTGAGTAGCTAAACGTCGCGGCGGTCAGCGGTTGGCCAACCGGCGGCGAGAAACGGTAGCCCTGGCGAATCGTGAACGTGTACGTACGCCGGTCCGGGGAGACGGTCGGCTTTCCGGCCGCGACCTCGGGCACGATTCGCAACCCGTCCGGAGCAGATTCGTCCGGAGGCCTCAGCAATTTCGCGCACGTGGCGAAATCGATCTGTTCGGCCGCCTTGTCCCACTGAAACGACGGCTCCCCGTTCCCCAGGCCGAGTGCGCCCTGTTTCGAGAAGAGGCGCAGGCTGTTCCTCGGGAGGGCTTTGAACCTGTCCTCGATCGTCGGGCCGGGCTCGAGAGCCGCGAGCAGCACACCGCCGCCCGCGACCTCGGCGCTCACCGAATGCCCGAAACCGAACGAGGTCTTGTGGCCCGTCACGGGATCGATACGGGTGACGGTTCCGACGTCCTCGCTGCGAACCCACACCGCCCCGTCGCTGTAGGAGACGCCGGTCGCCCCGAGGCCGGTGCTGTAGGTCGCCGCGATGCGGCCGGTGCGGTCGATCTTGTAGACGAGGCCCTTGGCCGGATCGGTCGTCCAGCCGAACCCGCCCCCTGCGGCCACTCCGTTCCCGGTCGAGTTCGGGCCGAAGAACGGATCCATCGACTCGAGGTCTTCCACCTTCGCGACGTGATTCGTCGCGAGATCGATCACGTTGACCCCTCCACTGTCCGACGCCCATACGATCCCGTGGTCGAAGGCGAGATCCGCGTGGTGTGGGACCTTGAACCGCCGGACCCTGCGCGTCTGGGGGTTGACGGCGACCACCTGCCCGAGGCCGACGTCTCTCCCGACCCAGACCAGACCTCCGCCGAGGGCGACGCCTTGCGCTTGACCCTGCGTCTTGGCGACCTTGTCCAGATAAAAGCGGTCAGTCTCGACTCCGAGCCTCCGATCAATCTTCACGAGATCGTCGCTGGCGGCGACCCACAGCGCATCGCGCCCGACGGCGAAGGGCCTGACCGCCCGTGCGTCACCCACTCCATCCGGAGCCTTGAACGGCGGCGTCAGCACGTTGCCGGTCACCGGGTCGAGCTCGTAGAAGGAGGCCGGGGTGAGGTTGAGGAGCCAGATGTGTCCTTGGGCGTACACCGGGGCGGTCGGCTGGGCGAGCTGCGAAGGCGACAGGAACCCAATTTGCTTCTGCGTCTTCGCGTCGAGCAGGACCGTGCCGGGCCGGAACGACGCGGCCGCCTGTCCGCCTTCGAGGCCGAGCAACAGCCCGATCGCGGCGGCCGTTCCGATCGCGCAGATCGCCAAGACCGGGATCACCTTGCGGTGCTTCCACCGCGACCGAGGCGACGGCTCGGCGCCGGCTTCGGAAGCAACAGCCACGGAAGGCGCCCCCAGCGAGTCGTCCTGTCGCAGGATCGCCTGCTCCAGCTCTCGTAGCCGCTGGCTCGGGTCGATCCCGAGCTCCTCGAGCAGCACTCGACGCGCGTCCTGGTAGGCCTGGAGCGCCTCGGCCTGGCGGCCGGAGCGGTAGAGCGCGAGCATCAGCTGCGCGCCGAAGCCTTCGCGCAGAGGGTGCTCGGCCACCAGCCGCTCGAGCTCGGGCACGAGATCGGCGTGGCAGCCGAGCGCCAGCTCGAGGTCGACCCGCTCCTCGACCGTTGCGAGGCGCAGATCCTCGAGCCGCTCGGCCTCGACCTGAGCGAAGCGCTCGTAGACGAGGTCGGCGAGCGCAGGCCCGCGCCACAGAGCGAGGGCATCTCGTAGCTTCGTCGAGGCCTCGCTGAGCTCACCTTGCGACCGCGCGGCCCGCGCTTCGTCGCGGAGGCGCTCGAAACGGTGCAGGTCGAGCTGCTCGGGCTCGAGCTCGAGCACGTAGCCGGGCGTTCGCGTGACGAGCAGTTGCCCGTCCCCGCCGAGCAGCTTGCGCAGCCTCGAGACGTGGCCGTGCAGTGCGGTAGCCGCGGCCTGCGGCGGCTCCTCGCCCCAGAGCTCCTCGATCAGCCGGTCGCTAGAGACGACCTCGTTGGCGTGCAGCAGCAGGAGCGCGAGGAGGGCACGGCGCTTCGGGCCTCCGAGCTCGAGCGCCTGGCCGTGGTCCCCCCGGACTTCGAGTGGGCCCAGCAGCCGAAACTCCACGCCCCTGTCCTCCTTTCGCGTTGGACGCTAACACGAAGCGTCAGCGAAGAGAAAGCCCGCGCGAAGCGCCTCGTTAGCGGCATTGCTGATGGTCGCGGCAAGAGGTCGCACCAAGAGCGACCGAGACCGAAGGAGGAGAGATGTTCGACCGGAGCGTCAAGGTTCGAAGCGTCGTCGGGATCGCAGCAGCGGTCATGTCGTTCGCGATTGTCCCGCCTCTGGCCGCCGCCGATCCGGCACCGCGCTTCATCCCCCATACCCAGCAGGCGCCGCGGCACCTCGGCGAAGGCCTTTCAGGCGCAGACCGTTCGTGGCTGAGCCTGAAGCAGACGACGCCGCGCCTCGGCGAAGGGCTGACCGGAGCTGATCGGAGCTGGCTGGCTCACGAGTCGAGCGAGCGGCACGCCGCGTCGCCGACCAACCCCTTCGACTGGGGCGATGCCGGCATCGGGGCCGGGAGTGCCGCCGTGGTGCTCCTGGTCGCAGGCGGCAGCGTGCTGGCGATTCGCAGGCGCCTCTCACCGGCGCACTGAGGATCTTTTGGCGGTGGGCGGTCCCGAAGGCGGGTCCGCCCACCGCCAGCCAAGTCCTAGCCCGTGCTGCTCATCTCGGCCATAGCGGCTTTGGCGCGCTCCTCGATCTCCTCCGGCGGCACGTCCTCGACGTGCGTCGCGATCGACCAGGAGTGGCCGAACGGGTCAGTGATCGATCCGAAGCGGTCTCCCCAGAACTGGTTGGCGATCTCCATCGTGATCGTCGCGCCGCTCTCGACCGCCCGCTTCACGACTGCATCGACGTCTTCGACGTACATGAAGGCGCCGGCCGTCGTGCCGCCGAGCTCGGTAGGCGGCCGTGACGTCGCACCCGGGAACGCGTCCGACAGCATCAGAAGCGAGTCGCCGATTTCCAGCTCGGCGTGACCGATCTTCCCATCCGGGGCTTCCATCCGGATCCGCTCGTTCGCGCCGAAAACGTCCTTGTAGTAGTCGATTGCATCGGCTGCGTTTTCCACAGTCAGGTACGTCGTGAGGGTGCGGTAGCCCTCAGGAATCGGCTGCGTTGCCATCTCTCCCTCCAGTCGTTCGTGGACAATCGCGATCCTAGTCAGCGTCCCCACTCGGGTGGCGGCCGCCGATGGCCGGGCTCCACGTCCCAGCAGTCCCGCGCCTCGACGATGAGACCGTCCGGGCCGAACCGG
Source organism: Actinomycetota bacterium (assembly GCA_046727515.1). Lineage (GTDB taxonomy): Bacteria > Actinomycetota > Thermoleophilia > Gaiellales > Gaiellaceae > DATBLE01. The sequence goes on from JBKPCT010000046.1 coordinate 5,368, forward strand.
AACCGGTGGACACCCGCGAGGGTCGACTGCGTGCCGTCGGGCGCGACGAGCAAAGCCCAGTACTCGACCGCAGCGGTGTCGCCGTCCTCGACCGGCTCGCCGAACCATACCTCGGGTGCCTCGGCTTCCGGCACGACCCGGCGCATGTAGGCACGGGCGTCCTCGAGGTCCCGGAACGGGTGCGAGCGAAAAACGCAGTCCTCCGCGTAGAGGGCTGCCGCCGTCTCGCCGTCGCCCGCGAGCCAGGCCGCCCGGTAC
>JBKPCT010000047.1:0-13219 GCA_046727515.1 Actinomycetota bacterium
GGCGTCGAGTTCCCCCAGCCTCCTGTCCAGCAGATCTGGGGCTGGTGGTCGATGTTCGAAGACCAGGAGCGCAATCGGTTCGCGCTCGGCCCGCGCGAGTCGTCGTGATCGCCGACGGAGGGGGAAACCTGATGCCGGAAGGCTCCGTGAAGATCACCGTGTCGTACGGCCAGCTGGACGCGACCTTCATGGGCTCTTGGCGAGACGACGGCATCTTCTCCGGTGGCTGGCGCCCGAACCCCGGCGCCGACGAGAGTGTGAACCCGCCCTACGACATCAGCGGTCACCGCGTCGATTGATGATGTTCCAGCCCTCGTTCGCCCGCCCAGGACACTGCGCATGCACCTTGAATCGGGCTCCTCGCGGCGTAGGGCGTGGGTGGGGGAACATCCCGTGCGCCGTCTAGCTCGACGTCGCGAGAGCGAGTGACCGCGCCGACGCCGGCCAGGGCGGGACGGCGCGAGTGGGTCGGGCTCGCCGTGATCGCCCTCCCTTGCGTCGTCTACGCGATGGATCTGACTGTGCTGAACCTCGCCCTGCCTGCCCTGAGCAAGGACCTCCAGCCGAGCAGCGCGCAGCTGCTCTGGATCGTGGATATCTACGGCTTCCTGATCGCCGGGTTGCTGATCACCATGGGGACGCTGGGCGACCGGATCGGCCGCCGCCGTCTGCTCTTGATCGGCGCCGCGGCCTTCGGCCTCGCCTCGCTGGTCGCGGCGTTCTCGACGAGTGCCGAGATGCTGATCGCGGCCCGGGCACTGCTCGGGGTCGGCGGGGCCACGCTCGCGCCCTCGACCCTGTCCCTGATCCGCAACATGTTCAACCAGGCGTCGGAGCGCACTTTCGCGATCGGGGTCTGGATCACCAGCTTCTCGGCGGGAGCTGCGGTCGGGCCGCTGGTCGGCGGCCTGCTCCTGGAGCACTTCTGGTGGGGCTCGGTGTTCCTGCCGGCCCTGCCGGTGATGGGGCTCCTGCTGGCGGTCGGGCCGCGGTTGCTCCCGGAGTATCGAGATCCCCACGCCGGCAGGCTGGATCTGATCAGTGCGGCCCTCTCGCTCGTCGCCGTGCTGGCGGTGGTCTACGGCCTGAAGCGCAGCGCCCAGGACGGCTTGGGCTGGACTGCTGTCCTGTCCATCGTCGTCGGCCTCGCCCTCGGCGCCGTGTTCGTGCGCAGGCAGCACAGGCTGGCCGATCCACTGATCGACCTGAACCTCTTCCGGGTGCCGGCCTTCAACGCAGCGCTTGCCGCCAATACGTTCGGCTTCTTCGTCAACTTCGGCATCGCCGTTTTCATCGCACAGTACCTGCAGCTCGTCCTCGGGCTGTCGCCGTTCGAGGCGGGGCTCTGGACCGTCCCCTACGCCGCTGCGTTCATCGTCGGGGCGCTGTTGACTCCATTGCTCGCCCGCCGGATCAGGCCGGCCTTCGTGATCGCGGGCGGCCTTGCGCTCGCGGGGGGCGGCTTCGCCGTGCTCACCCAGGTCGAAACGGAATCCGCGCTCGCCACCGTCGTGACCGGAGCCGTCGTCTTCGCCCTCGGTCTCGCCCCGGTCTACACCCTGGCGGCCGACATGATGGTCGGGGCCGCCCCAGCCGAGCGGGCGGGCGCGGCCGCGGGGATCTCGGAGACAAGCTCCGAGCTCGGTGGTGCGCTCGGGATCGCGATCCTCGGGGCCGTCGGCACGGCCGTCTACCGCGGCCAGATCGACGACGCCGTCCCTGCCGCTGTCCCCTCGGGGGCGGCCGCGGCCGCCCGCGACACTCTGGGCGCCGCGGTGGCCGCGGGCGACGACCTCCCGCACGGATTGGCCCTCGAGCTCGTGGATGCGGCCCAGGAGGCGTTCACCCAGGCATTTCAAGTCGCGGCCACGATCAGCGCCGCGGTCGCGGTCGGCGCGGGCATTCTCGCCGTGGCGCTGCTCCGGGGCGTGGCGACGAACTCGGAGCCGCAGGAGGAACGCGGCCTCGAGCCCGAAGAAGCGCTGACCGCCGGGTGCAGGCGATGTTGAGTCGATTCGCGACTCGGCCGGACCGGAGGCGAAGATGAAGGAGAACGAGCCTGGTCGCTTCGTCGAAGTAAACGGAGCGGCGCTCTAGAGGCTCACAGGGCGTTGCTCGGGGCCGACGAGGCGGGTGTCCCGGACCTGGCGCATCTCGACGCCCAGCTCGGCGAGTTCGCCGACGAGGTCAAGGCGCTGCATCCAGGCGGGGCCGGGCAGTGGCGGAGGCTGATACGCGACACCGCCCCCATGTGGCTCGAGTACGAAGGGCTAGCGCCGGCGACCGGGACGATCTGATCCCGCTCGACCTCTCTGTCTCGCTGTTCCGCGCGCTCCCTAGCGCCGAGCTGGCGGTCTGCCCGTCGCTGAACCACGACGGGCCGACACCCGACCGCGCCCCCGTCCTTGCGGGCCTGATCCGTGACTTCGTCCAGCGGCACACCCAGAGGCTCCGCAAGACATCGGCGTCACCTTTAACGTAACCGTCCGGCGACCTTGGGAGGCGAGATGGAGTACGTGAACCTGGGCGGTACCGGCCTGCGCGTCTCACGCCTGTGCCTCGGGATGATGGGCTTCGGCAAGCACGAGAGCCGCGCGTGGGCGCTCGACGAAGCAGCCGCCGAGCCGATCGTCAGGCGAGCTGTCGAGGGCGGGATCATCTTCTTCGATACCGCCGATGTCTACAACGGCGGCCAGAGCGAGGTCGTTACCGGCCGCCTGCTGCGCAACCTGTTCACGACCCGCGAGGAGTACGTCGTCGCAACGAAGGTGCACGGCAGAACGATGCCCGGGGAAAACGGTCGGGGCCTCTCGCGGAAGCACGTCCTCGCCTCGATCGACGCGTCGCTGCGGCGCCTCGAGCTCGACTACGTCGACCTCTACCAGATCCACCGCTGGGACGATGCGACGCCGATCGAAGAGACGATGGAAGCCCTGGACGACGTCGTGCGCGCCGGAAAGGCTCGCTACATCGGCGCGAGCAGCATGTACGCGTGGCAGTTCGCGAAGGCACAGCACGTTGCGCCCACGCGCTTCATCTCGATGCAGAACCACTACAACCTGATCTATCGGGAGGAGGAGCGGGAGATGATCCCGCAGTGCCTCGACCAGGAGGTCGGGGTGCTCCCGTGGAGCCCGCTCGCCCGGGGGCTCCTTGCCGGCAGCCGCACCTCGGCCGGCGAGCGGCTGACGCAGCGAGCCAATACCGATCCATTCCTCGACTCGCTGTACAGGCCCGAGCTGGATGTCCCGGTCATAGACCGCGTCGCCGCGGTCGCGGCCGAGCGTGGCATCTCTTCGGCACAGATCGCCCTTGCGTGGCTCTTGCACAAGCCTGGAGTAACCGCGCCGATCGTCGGAGCAACGAAGGTCGCGCACCTCGAGGACGCGCTTGCCGCCGAGGAGCTCTCGTTGCGCGGCGACGAGATCCTGCGGCTCGAGGAGCAGTACCTTCCGCATCCGGTTTCGGGAATCGAGTTCTAGTCGTTCCGGGGCGCTTCGTCGCGCCGGGGCGCAGTCGAGGCGGGTCGGCCGCAGAACGACCTCGATGCCGTGTTACGTTCACCAGGGAGGGAGCGGATGGACTTCCGAATTCTCGGACCGCTCGAGGTCCGTGACGGCGATCGAGAGGTGCAGCTGCGCGGCGGCAAGCAGCGGGCGCTCCTCGCGCTGCTGCTGGTAAACGCAAACCGCACGCTCGCAACCGACACAATCGTGGACGACCTCTGGGGCGAGCGCGTGCCCGAGACGGCGCAGAAGATGGTGCAGATCTACGTCTCGCGCCTGCGCAAGGTACTGCCGCCCGGAACCCTGCACACGCGCCCGCCGGGATATGCGCTCGTCCTCGAGCAGGAACAACTCGACCTTCATCGGTTCGAGGTCCTGGTTGCGGAGGCAGGTGCAGCAATGGGCACAGGGCAGGCCGAGCAGGCAGCGGACCGGTTCCGCGAGGCACTGTCGCACTGGCGCGGGCCGGCGCTCGCAGAGTTCTCGTCGGAGCCGTTCGCGCAGGCCGAGGGGGCGAGGCTCGAGGCGCTTCGCGTCCACGCGCTCGAGGGACGGCTCGAGGCCGATCTCGAGCTCGGGCGGCACGGAGATCTCGTCGGCGAGCTCGAGCTGCTGATCGCCCGTTATCCGCTCCGCGAGGGCCTGCGACGGCAGCACATGCTGGCGCTCTACCGGTCGGGCCGGCAGGCAGAGGCGCTGGCTGCGTACCAGGAGGCGAGGCGCGTGCTCGCCGAGGAGCTGGGGATCGCGCCCTCGGCGGCGCTCCGCGAGCTGGAACGCCGGATTCTCCGGCAGGACGCGAGCCTGGACCTGACGGTGCCGATCTCATCCGCGAAGCGGGCCGTTCGCGACGGCCACCGCGCCCAAGACCGAGCTCAGTGCGAGATCCGCCTGCCCGAGCGGCTCGCGCAGGCGGCGAGCGCGCCGTTCGTCGGGCGGACCGAGCAGGTCGAACGCCTCGTCGTCCTGCTCGATCAGACCGCCGCTGGGCAAGGCGCGTTCGTCCTGATCGCCGGCGAAGGCGGCATCGGCAAGACACGACTCGCCGCCGAGCTTGCCGGCCGCGCGCGCGGGTTCGCGGTGCTGTACGGGCGCTGCGAAGAGGAGGCGACGCCGTTCGGCCCGTGGGTCGAGGCGCTCACGCGCCGCCTTGCCGAGACCCCCGACGACGAGCTCGAGCTGAGCCTCGGCGGCCACGGGCGTTACGTCGCCCGGCTGATACCCGACGTACGCACGCGCGTTCCCGGCCTCCCTCCCGATCCGGTTGGCGAGCCGGAAGAGGAGCGGTATCGCCTGTTCTCCGCGATCGCGGACCTCATCGAACGCCTCGCCGAGCACGAGCCGCTGCTGCTCGTGCTCGACGACTTGCACTGGGCAGATCGCTCCTCGCTCCTCCTGCTCCGCCAGATTGCCGGCCGCGCGCTCGACAGGGTGCTCGTCGTCGGCACCTACCGTGAGGGCGAGCTGCCCGAGGGCCACTCCCTCACGGAGATCCTCGCCGACCTGGAGCGGGACCGACCGACGGTTCGGGTCGGCCTACGAGGCCTCGAAGCCTCGGAGCTGGCCACGCTCGTCGCAACCTGGCGCGGGCTCGAGTTCCCGGCGGAGACGATCGACGCGATTCAGCGGGAAACGAGGGGCAATCCGTTCTTCATGAAGCTGCTCGTCCGGCATCTAGAAGAGCTCGGCGACTTCCAGGCGCCGCCGCCGGGTGGGAGTTTCGACGTCCCCGTCGGACTGCGCGACGTGATCGCCAACCGCGTCGCGCGCCTCCCCGCGGACGGCGGCCGTGTGCTCAAGGTCGCGGCGCTCATCGGTCAAGACTTCGAGTTCGGCCTCCTCCTCGATGTGGTCGCCCTCCCCGAGGAGCGGTTGCTCGACGTGCTCGACGAGGCTGTCCAGGCGGGCATTCTCGTCGAGGCCGGCGATACGCCGGGCCGCTACTCGTTCGCACACGCGCTGCTGCGGACGACGCTCGAGCACGGGCTGACCGCAACGCGTCGCGCGCGGCTCCACGCGACGATCGGGGAGGCGATCGAACGCCGATCCGGCGCGAACCTCGACGGGTATGTCGTCGACCTCGCGCGCCACTTCGCTGCAGGCGGCCCCGAGGAGGCCGATCGCGCCGTCTCCTACTTACTGCGCGCGAGCGAGCAGGCAGCCGGCCGGCTCGCCTACGACGAGGCCGCAGCCTACGTCGCCACCGCGCTCGACCTCCGCGAGAGGGAGCCACGGCCAGACGAGCGGGAGATCGCACGCATTCGCCTACTCCTCGGCCAGGCGACGTCGCGAACCGGACGCTGGGAGGAGGCGCGCGACGCGTTCGCCGCCGCCGCCGACGCTAGCCGCCGGGCGAACGTTCCCCAGCTACTTGCCCTTGCTGCACTCGGCCATGCAGGCGGGAGCTTCGAGCGATACGGCCTGGCCGACCGGGCAAGCGCCGCCCTGCTCGAAGAGGCGATCGACCGACTGCCTCCCGAGGACTCTCCCCTGCGGGCCCAGGTGCTCGCACGCCTCAGCGACGTCCTCTACTACCTCGACGCACCCGCGGCCAGCCTTCACGCCCTCAGCCAGCAGGCGATCGACATCGCGCGCCGCCTGGACGACCTCGAGTCGCTTGCCCGGGCGCTCACAGCTGCCCAGTACGCCTACTGGCACCCGGGCGAGTACGCGGAGCGGCTCGAGCTCGCGCACGAGCTGGTCGCGGTCAGCGAGCAGCTGGGTGACCCCGTTGTCGAAGCGGGAGCCCGCATCTGGCGGTCGATCGCGCTTCTCGACCATTGCCGGCTCGAGGACGCCGATCTCGATCTCGAACGCTACGCGCAGCTCGCGGCAGAGGTGCGTCAGCCGGAGCTGCTCCTCCACGCGGCCGCCCTTCGCGGGATGCGAGCCCTCCTCGAGGGACGCTGGCGCGACGGCGAGCGGGCCGCGGCCGAGGTTCTCGGCCTCGGCGAGCGCTCTCGTGCCGTCGACGCGCTCCAGTCCTACGGCGTCGAGATGCTCCAGCTCCGGAACGAGCAACTCCGGCTCGGCGAGATGACGGACCACTTCCAGCGGCTGGTGCACGAGATATCGGCACTTCCGGGCTGGCGCACCGCGCTCGCCTGGGCGGACGTCCAGGGAGGTCGTCTGGAACGTGCCCGAGAGGAGATCGACAACCTTCGCCGGGACGACTTCGCAGCACTCCCGCGCGACGCGAACTTCGTCCCGGCCTGCACGATCCTCGGCCACGTGGCGGGCGAGCTCGACGACGCCGAGCTTGCAGCGGCGGTGGAGTCCCAACTCCGGCCGAGCGCTGCGTACTGGGTCGTCCTCGGGTACGGTCCCGCGACGCTGGGGCCGGTCGCCTTCACACTCGGGCTTGCGTGCCAGCTCACGGGCCGGCTCGATCAGGCCGTCGAGGATTTCGAGCTCTCGCTCGAGCAAAGCAGTCGGATGAGCGCACGGCCGTACCTCGCCCATACCAAGGTTCGGCTCGCCCAGGTCCTCCAGCGGCGAGGCGCGCCCGGCGACGGCGCCCGAGCAGAGTCACTGCGCGGGGAAGGACTGGCTACAGCCCGAGAGCTCGGAATGAAGCGACTGTTGCGCGACGCCACGCGCGCGGCTCCGGCCGCCCCAGCTCACCCCGCGTAGCGGCTCGACTCTCCAGCCGCCGCAGTTACCGGCCGTTTACCGCGCACGGAGACGAGGAGCAACTCGCTTCCGCTCGACTCCGATGCGTCACCGACCTCCGACGAAGGAGACGCGATCAGCCGGGACCACATCCTTCTGGCCGAGTACGTCGAGCGGCCTGCATCGATCGGCGACGCCGCGAATCTGCACAGAGGTACGATCCGGCGTCCGCTCGACAACGCGCGGCTCGGAGATCATCTCGATCGGCTCTACCGCGCCGCCTGGGCGCTCACCGGTTCCAGGGAGGATGCCGAGGACCTCGTGCAGGAGACCTACGCACGTGTGCTCGCGCGCCCCCGCCTGCTCCGGAACGAGGACGACCTCGGCTATCTCCTGCGCACGCTCCGCAACACGTTTCTGAACCAGAAGCGGACCGAGAGCCGGCGACTCCGTCCCAGCCCGCTCCTGGACGACCTCGACTTGCTCCCCGACCCGCACGCGCACGAGCCTCAGGCCGCACTCGAGGCTGCCGAGCTCTACGCCGCGATCGCAGCGCTTCCGGATGACTTCCGCGACGTGCTCGTCGCTGTCGACATCACCGGCCTCTCGTACAGGGAGGCCGCCCGTGCGCTCCGGATCCGTGAGGGGACGGTGATGAGCCGCCTCTACCGTGCCCGCCGGCAGGTCGTGCGCCGAATCCAGGGAAGCTAGCCGGCGCCGCTCGCACGGATACCCCTCGCGAACCGAGACAGATTCGACGCTGCCGGAATTGACGGCGGCTTGCGGTGTCTCTAGCCACGACCGGTCACCATCGACGGCTCAGCCGAGTTCAGCGTCAAGCGCAGGCACATCGCGAGGATCGATCCGGGAGACGGCAGCGACACTGTCGAGGGCCAGGAAAGCGCCGACACGATGGGCTCGTCCCGTAGTGCGAACGGCGAGGCCTGGATGTGCGGGGCCCCCTTGGGGCCCGCACGGGCAGGGCTCGGGGCGACCGCACGCTCGGCGGCAGGGTCGAGGCCGACGAGGTCGTGCCGACGGGAGTTCGTGCTCTATGCAGCAGCTGCTGCATCCTGCTCTGCGAGGTGGGCGAAGGGATGGTGGAAGGCATCGAGCGCGCGGTCGGCCGGGACCGGGAAGGTGATCGTCTCCTCGGTGGAGTCCTGATAGACCTCGATGCTGGTGCTGTTGTCGCGTGGGTTCCAGTAGAGAGTGATCTCGAGCCCGGCGTTGACGCGTTGGGCGAGCTCGCGCCGGGAGATATCGATTACCGGTGCAGTTGTCATGAGTCGACTCCTCGGGCTGGCGCCGGCAGGGCCGATGGTGGTCGGCCCTGCCGGCTGGGGGAAGGGATTAGGCAGCGATGGTGAAGGTCTCGTGGACGATGTTGGAGATCGGCTTCTCGTAGCCGGTGACGACCGCGGGGGCGGTGCCGTTGACGGCGAAGACGGTCAGCGTCGCCTGCTTGCCCTTGCCGAAGAAGCCGGGGACGGTGACGATCCAGCTGTTGAAGGTGCGGGTGAGCCCCTTCGCCTGGGTGACGTCGTTGACCTGGAAGACGCCGGCGAGGTTGGTGTTCGGGCCCTGGAGCGGGGTGCCGGCCTTCGTCGGGGTGGTGGAGAGGAGGACGACGAGTCCGGGGGCGGCTGCATTGGGCCCGGGGTGGAAGGTCGGGGCGTTCGGGTCGTTGAAGGCTGCCTTGTAGCCCGCCAGCAGGCTGTTGGCCTTGGCGGTAGCAGCCTGGAGGGACACTTCGACGCTGAACGTTCCTCCGGTGCCCGCGGCGTCACCAGGCTGGGGAGAGATGACGCTCGCCTGCAGCGGTGCCGTTCCGTATGAGCTCTCCATGCCCTTTCGCACCGGCGCGCCGGCCGCCGACACGGGGTCCCAGCGGCCGCCGAAGCCCGTCAGCCCTTCGCCCTTCGTCTGCCCGGGCTTCGTGTCCTGGACGAAGTAGTACAGCGGGTGGCCGGCGTAAGTGACCTGCAGCCGGCCGTCGCTGCGCCGGCTCGTGCCGAGCAGCGTGGCGTATGCACCAGAACCGGCAGAAGGCCTGCCGCGTGCGATCAGGGGGGGCCAGTACTCGGCACAATCGCCGTTGCAGGTGCTCTTCGAGCCCTTGTCATGGGCCCACAGGTAGAGCGTCTTGCCGTGAGCATCGACGAGCACCCGGCCGAGGCCGGTCGGGCCGGCCTTGACGATCGTGCCGCCGTTGGCCGCGACCGAGGCGGATGCGATCCCGATTGTCGCCGCAGCGACGACGCCCGCGGCGATCAGGAACTTGAGGTAGCGCATTGGTGGATCTCCTTTCAAGGGTAGAAACGCTCCGTAGCGTTTCACTTAGTCGACCCTAGCAGGTCCGATCACCTCTGCGCAACGCTACGTTTCGTCGTATACTTATGCGCATGACCAACGCGAATCGCAAGCCGCATGCACGCGCTGAGCGCTCGAAGCAGGCGATCCTCGACGCGACCCGCGGGCTGCTGGCGGAAGAGGGCGGGGTGCGCGCGCTCACCGTGGAGGCCGTCGCCGCGCGCTCCGGCGTCGCGAAGACGACGATCTACCGACGCTGGCGGGACAAGTGGGAGCTCGCCCTGGACGCGGTCATGATCGACATGCTCCCCCGCTTCGCCGATCCCGTCGACGTCGGCGACACCCGCAAGGAGCTGATCACCTACGTCGACTCGGTCGTCAAGTTTCTCGCCACGCGACCATACGGCCCCGCCATGCAGGCACTCGTCTCCGAGATCGCGACCGAGCCCGATCTCGGCCGCGTCTACCGCGAGCGGGTCGTCGAGCCCCGGCGCCAGCAGCTGCCCCGGTGATCGACCGCGGCATTGCCCGGGGCGACCTCCGCCCGGACACCGACCTTCGGATCCTGCACGAGCTGCTTCTCGGGCCGGTCTTCTACCGGCTGCTCCTGAGCGGCGGCCCGCTCGACCGCAAGTTCAGCACTCGTCTCGTCGATGCGATCCTTGCGTCGTTCGCGTGCCCGTCTTAGCCCGCGGGTCCTGCTTGGCTGCGCGAGCGCTCGGCCGGACGGTCGGTAAGCAAGGTCTCCTGATCGATCACGCGGCGCGCGACCTCGGCGAGCCGCAAGTTGCGCTCGCGTGCGGCCCGCTGCAGCCGTCGGAAGGCGTCCGGCTCGGATAACTGCAGCGCCGCCATCAGCAGGCCCTTCGCCCGCTCGACCAGCTTCCGGTCTTCGAGCGCTTGCCTTGCCTCGGTCACCTCGGCCTCGAGCGCCTCGAGCTCGGCGTGACGTGCTGCCGCCAGGTCGACCGCGGCTTCGAGCTCGCGCTCGTCGATCGGCTTGGTGAGGTAGGCGCCGACGCCGCTTGCGATCGAGCGGCCGATCAGGTCGGGATCGTCCAGCCCGGTGACTACCACAACCGGGCGGCGGCGTCCCTCGACGGCAAGCTGCGCCGCAGCGGCGAGCCCGTCGAGTCCGGGCAGCCCGATGTCGAAGACATAGAGGTCGGGATCGACCTCGCGCGCGAGCTCGATGGCCTCCGCGCCGTCGGCCGCCGGGCCCAGCGGGTCATGCCCCAGCGCGTGTAACCGCCTTACCAGGGCAACGGCGATGACCGGATCGTCTTCGGCGACGAGGACTCTCACCGGCGAGCCTGCGGAAAGACGACCTCGGCCCGGGTGCCTCCGCCAGGCCGGCGCGCCAGCTCGAGCCGCCCGCGCAGGCCATGCTCGGCGATTCGCCTGACCAGCTCGAGCCCGAGCCCGTCGGCGTTCCCGGGGCCCACGCCTACATCATCCACCCGGAGCCGCACATCATCGTCGGCGCTGAGAGATACGGTGATCGGGGCCCCGCCGTGTCGCCAGGCGTTCGTGACCAGCTCGTTCGCGACGAGCGCCAGCCTCTGTGAGGTCGGTCCGTCGAGCATGATCGGCTCGGCGTCGACGGTGACAGGCGCCGGCGCGTAGTCGGCGATGCTGGCCACGAGCCGCCCGGCGTCGACGACATCGCCGGCCCGGGTCAGCAGTCGATGGACACTCGCGACCGCGCGGACTCTGGCGGCGGCCTGGTCGAACGCGGTGGGGTCCGAGGTGGCCGGTCTGCCCAGGAAGAGCAGGTCGGCGACGGTTTGGAGGTCGTTGTTGATCCTGTGGCTCGCCTCCATAGCGAGCGCGCGCTCGAGCTCGGCGCGTGCTGCCTCGCGCTGGATCGCCCGGGCGAGGAGCAACGCAATTCCGACGGTCGCGGCGACGAGGGTGAGTCGGAGCGCCGTCGCGCCGGTCGGTAGCGGCACCAGCGCGGCGACGGCTGTACAGGTCGCGGCGCTGATTGCGAGCCAGAACACCCGCCGTCCGGCGCTCTGGACGACCGCGATGAACGGAAGCGCGAGGAAGAGCAGCAGCGCGAAGCTCGCGCCGGCGAACGCCACGAGAGTCGCGACGAACGCGATCAGCCCGCCCGACCACGCGTCGACGAGCAGCCGGCCGCGCCGCGTCGGCAGCCAGTCGCGCCAGGGGACGAGCAGCAAAGCGGCGTTGGCGGCACCGCCCAGCAGCGTCAGGCCGACGAGCGCGCTGCGCCGCGCCGTCGGGCCGTCGAGCACCAGGGCAGCGACCACCGCCGAGAGCGAGACCAGGCCGACCGAGGAGCCAAACCGCAGCGCCGTGGAGCGGAAGCGCACCTCGAAGGAGTCGCCGGCCGTTGTGGGTTCCCCAACGGACCAGACCGTGTCTGCTGCTCGGCGGAGCTGACTCGCCGCACCTCGGAGGACTTCCATGATCACGGCTACCGGAAGTGTGTCCGACCGGATTGGGGCTCCGTCGCGCCGTCCTTGCTAAGCTCGCGACGCGGCGTTCGCGACGACGCCGCGCGAGGCCAGGATCGCCTCTTTCCCCGCCGAGCTGTCTGCTCGACGGCTCAGGTGGAAAGGCGTGGCCGTTCCTCTTCGAGCCGAGTGCGGGGTGGTTCCGCGAGAGCAGCGTGCTCTCGAGTCCACGATGCGAAAGGAGCATCCGATGACGTGGTTTTCTCCAAGGTTCGGCGGCCTCCTAGTTCTCGCCGCCGTCGTCGCGGCCGTCCTGCTCGCGAGCGCTCCGGCGCGTTCCACCGCTCCCGGCACGCTCAGGGACGCGGCCGCCCAGCCGCAGCCGGACCAGGTGATCCGGTGGAACCGGATCCTGCTCGGAATCGTCCGGACCCCCGGCGCCCAGCCGGCGACGATCCACTCGACCAGGAGCATGGCCATGCTCCATGCAGCGGTGTACGACGCCGTGAGCGCGATCGATCGCTCGCACGCCCTGTACGTTCTCAGGCTGCACGCGCCCAGGCACGCCTCTGCCGAGGCTGCTGCCGCACAGGCCGCCCACGACGTCCTAGTCGGCCTCTACCCGAACCAGGCTCCGACGCTCGACGCCGATCTCGCCGCTTCGCTCGAGGGCGTGCCAGGCGGTACGGCGAGGACTCAGGGCACCCGGGTCGGCGCCAAGGCGGCCGCAGGCATCCTCGCGCTCCGTGCGGCCGACGGCTCTGGAGCGACGCCGCTCCCGTTTACGCCCGGCACGGGCCCGGGCGAGTACCAGCCGACGCCGCCGGCGTTTGCGCCGCCCGTGTTCACTCACTGGCCCCTCGTCACGCCGTTCGCGCTCCAGAGCGCTCGCCAATTCCGGCCGCCGGCACCACCGCCCGTGGCGAGCCCCGTCTATGGCAGCGCGCTCAACGAGGTGAAGGCGGTCGGCTCCAGCTCGAGCACCGTCCGCGACGCCGACCAGACCCTAATCGGCCGCTTCTGGAGCGCGCCGATCCAGAACTACTGGAACGAGATCGCGCAGACAGTCGCGATCGCCCACGGGGTCACCCTCGCGGAGGATGCCCGTCTCTTCGCCCTGCTGGACCTCACGCTCGCCGACGCCGTTATCGCGTTCTACGACGCCAAGTACGCGTACCACTTCTGGCGGCCCGTCACCGCGGTTCGCGCCGCCGACGAGGACGACAACCCGGCCACGGCCGGCGACCCGACGTGGACGCCGCTCACGAACACGGCACAGGATCCCTCGTATCCCGGCGCCCACGCAGTCGTCAGCGCGGCGGCCGCCACCGTTCTCGGCAGCTTCTTCGCGAGCGACGCCGACAG
>JBKPCT010000048.1:0-8970 GCA_046727515.1 Actinomycetota bacterium
GATCTCGCTGGCCGGCGAGGTCGACCTCTACACGGCGCCCGAGTTCAAGGCGCAACTCCTGGACGTGATCGGCAAGGGCGGTAAGCAGGTGATCGTCGACTTCACGGACACGACGTTCATCGACTCGACCACGCTGGGCGTGCTCGTCGGCGGCGTGAAGCGGCTCCGCACGAACGACGGCGAGCTCTCGCTCGTGTGCAGCGACCGCAACATCACGAAGATCTTCGAGATCACGGGTCTCGACCGCGTTTTCACCATCTACCCGACGCGCGGCGAGGCGCTCGAGCAGATCGACGCTTCGGGCTCTCCGGCCTAGGTGAAGCGACTCGCTGCGGCGCCTGCTGTTGCCGCCGCGGCGCTACTCGCCGCCGGTTGTGGCACCGGCGGGATCTCGGAGGGCAAAGCGGACACCGCCAACGGCAAGCAGCTCTTCACCGAGAAGTGCGGGAGCTGTCACACGCTCGCCGACGCAGGGACGCAAGGGAAGATCGGCCCGAACCTCGACGACGCCTTCAGGCGCCCGCGGCAGGAGGGCTTCAAGGCGTCCACCGTCCGCAACGTCGTCCACGACCAGATCAAGTACGCGATCGAGCATCCGGCCGGCTTCGCCAGGGGGTCTGGGGGGCCTGGAGGGCGCGGGGTGCCAGCGCCGGGGATGCCGCAGAACCTGGTCACAGGCGACGATGCCAACGACGTCGCTGCCTACGTCGCCTCCGTCGCCGGGGTCTCGGCCGCCGGGGGCGGGCCGACGACCACCAGTCCATCGCCCACCCCGACGCCGCCCCCCACGACGACCACGGCGACGACGACCGCCGGCACGACTACGACCGGCGGCGGCGCCAATCTCGTCGCGCAGGGCAAGGCCGTCTTCCAGAAGGCCGGCTGCGCGAGCTGCCACACGCTGAAGGATGCAGGCGCGACCGGAACCGTCGGGCCGAACCTCGACGAGAAAAAGCCCAGCAAGGACCTCGCGGTCGAGCGCGTCACGAACGGCAAGCCCCCGATGCCGTCCTTCAAGGGACAGCTCAGCGACGCCGAGATCGACGCGGTCGCAACCTACGTCTCGACGGTCGCCGGCAAGTAGCTCGTTCGGACACCCCGACGTTGCGAGCGCTGACTACCCTGGACGCATGGGCATGAGAACGCGCCGGTTCCCGAACGAGCGCCCCGTCGTGCTCGTCGGTCTCGGCGGAGCGTCCGCGCTCTGCCTCGCCCTCGAGCTCACCCGCGAGCACAGGTACGGAGTCGACTTCCGCTTTCTCGTCTGGAACCTGATCCTCGCGTGGGCGCCGCTGATCCTGGCGCTCGTCGTCTACGACGGCTACCGCCGCGGCGTGCCGCTCGTGCGGCTCGCTCCGGCGCTCGCGCTGTGGTTGCTCTTCCTTCCGAACGCGCCGTACATCGTCACCGACTTCGTCCACCTCTCCGCGCGTTCGCGCGCCCCGCTGTGGTTCGACGGCGTCGAGCTCTCCGCCTTCGCCTGGACCGGGATCCTGCTCGGCTTCGTCTCGCTGTACCTCGTCCACGCGGTCCTGCGACACCGGCTCGGCGCGACGGCGAGCTGGTGCGCCGTCCTCTGTGTGCTCGCCCTCGCCAGCGTGGGCGTCTACCTCGGTCGCGTGAAGCGCTGGAACAGCTGGGAGGTGCTCACGCAGCCGGGCGCGAAGCTCGCGGAGCTGCAGGCCCACGTCGGCGACCCGAGCGCCCTCGCGCGGGGGTTCGGCGTCACCGTCGTCGTCACCGGCCTGCTCGCCGCGGCCTATCTCGTGTTCTATGTCTTGATCGGCGTCCGCATCGAACCAGACCTCGACTGACTGGTGCTCCGCGGCCTATGCTTGCGGATGCGACCGGGGGTCACGGTTCTGTCGGCCGCACTCGTGGTCGCTCTCGTCGGCGCGACCTCGTCGCACGAAGCGCAGGATGTTCCCCGCGCGACGACCACGACGGACGGAACGGTGTTGATCGGAGCCGTGCCGCAGTTCCTGATCGGCGTCGGCTGGCCTACGCCGGCCGCAGTCCGGCGCGCGCTCACGCTCGGCATCGGGGTCCTGCAGGAGAACGGTCCGGGAGCAACCCAGCTCGCGATCTCGCAGGCAGTCGGCTCGAAGGGCTACGTCGTCCCGGGGTACTCGCTGAAGCAGCTGCACGCGCACTACAGGAACGCGATCGGCTACTCGCTGCCCGACGAGCCCGACGGCAACGGCCTGCTGCCCGCGACTGCCGACGCGGACGCCGGCAAGCGCGTCCCGTCCACGGAGCGCGCGCAGAAGACCGGGGTGCTGATCATGCAGACACTCACCGCCCACTTCATGAGCACGATGCCGAAGTGGGACGGCATCGGCGACGCCGAGTACCGTGCTTACATCGCCAACGCCGACGTCGTGCTCACGGCCGTCTATCCCTTCGCACACGGCTGCGCCGACCCGGCCCTGTCCCTGTCGATGGTCTACGACTCGATGGTCGAGCTGAAGAAGCTCGCGCCCTCGAAGGCGGTCGGCGAGTGGATCGAGACCGGCCCGATCGAGGGCTACTGCGGAGCCGACCCGGTCAGCTCGCCGGCCGCGCGCGCGGAAGCGTGGGCGGCCGTCGCAGGCGGCGCCCAGTCCCTCTTCTGGTTCACCCACACCTTCACCAGGGGCCGATGGAACGACTTCGACGTCTCCCGGGAGATGGGCGACGCGATCGCGACCACCAACGCGGAGCTGCAGCGTTACTCGAAGATCATCCTCGGCCGCCGCGACGCCGAGGTCGTCTCCACGCCCGAGGACCCGATCAAGGTCGGGCTCCGCTCCATCGGTCGCCGCTCCTACCTGATCGCGGTCAACCTCTCCAACGGCGCAGTCGAGCTCGATCAGGACGTGGCGGCCGGGGCATGGTGGCCGAAGCTGCCCGGGCTGACGGACCAGGGGGTCGACGAGCTCACGACCGGCTGGACCGCCACGGCGGAGGCGGGACGCTTCACCGACACGATCCCGGCGTTCGGAGTGCGCGTCTACGGCTGGATCCCTCAGAACGGCGTGCACGGGCGGGGACTCTAGGAGGGAGTGACGGCGAGCGGCTCCTCGATGCGGGGGAGCTCGAAGCTGAAGCTCGACCCCCGGCCGGGCTCGGAGGAGACCCAGATTCGCCCGTCCATCCGCGTGACGAGCTCGCGACAGATGTACAGACCGAGCCCACTGCCGCCCACGCCCCGGGTCATCGGCGCATCGAGGCGGTAGAACTTCTCGAAGATTCGCCCTTGCTCGGCAGCCGGAATGCCGAGGCCCTCGTCCCGAACCGTGAAGCGTAGCCGGTTGTCCTCCGGGGCGATGATCACGTCGATCCGGCCGCCCCTGGGCGAGTACTTGATCGCGTTGTCGAGCAGGTTACCGAGGACGTGCCGTGCGCGCTCCGGGTCGCCGAGCGCGACCACCGGCGACTCGGGCGGCGACGCGAGCGCTACCGTCACGGCCTCCGGAATGCGGGGCCGCGTACTCGAGATCACCTGTCGCGCGAGGTCCGCCGCATCGAATCCTTCCCGGTCGAGCCGGAGGCCGCCGGAGTCGATCTGGGCCGCGAGCAGGATCTGCTCGACGAGCTCCGACAGCCGCTCGGACTGCTCGACGACGATTTCGAGCAGCCGCTCGTGGACGATCGGCCCGAGCTCCCCGCCCCGGCTCGCGAGGGTGACGGCGGCGCCGTGGATCGCGGCGAGCGGCGTTCGCAACTCGTGGGAGACGGTGGCGACGAAGTCGGAGCGCATCTGCTCGAGCTTGTGCTCCTCGGTCAGGTCGCGGAACGCGTAGACGACACCGTCGGAGAACCGAACCCCGGAGATCGAGAGCCAGAGCGTCCGGTCCGGCAGCTCGACGGAGAGGATCGTCGCCCGTGGCCGGTCGTCGCCGACCGGAATCCGGTCCCGGACCCCGGACCAGAAGGAAAGCGCTTCCACAGCGCGACGACCGCGCACCGTCGCGGCGCCGAGCCCCGTGATCGCCTCCGCGGACGCGTTCCAGAGCCGGACCATCCCTCCATCGTCGACGAGAAGCACGCCCTCACCGAGATGGGAGAGCACCCGCGCGGCCTGGTCGCGCTGGCGGCGCAGCAGCCGCCCGTGAGCGATCGCGGGCGCGACGAGGTAGACGAGCAGGAAGAGGCACGCGAGTGTGACGAGGCCGGTGAGGAGAACACGGTCGCGCAGCCGCGCCCCCGCCCCCTCGACCCGGTTCGAGGGAGCGAGCGCGACGAGAGCGATGGGGCGGTCCACGTCCCGGAGCCGAGCTCCGGCGGCGTGGTAGCGCGACCCGCCGAGCGTCACGGTCGTCGGCAGGTCGCGACGGAAAACGAGACGATCACCGGCGGGCAGCCGCGAGCCGGCCGCGAGCCGGTCGAGAAAAGCACGGTCGAGCGCGACGGAGGCGACGACCCGCCCGACCCGCCGCTTGCCGACGACGACCTCGACCGACCGCCGGGCGACCGACCCGCGGATCAGCCCGAGAGCCGGCCCGCGCCGGGGAACGAACCCGATGCCGGGAACGGTCTGCGCGATACGGGCGAGCCGCGCACGATCGCCGTGGAGCAAGGCGAGCTGCACGTCGCGGCGCGCTGCCGTCGACGCCGCGCGCGATGCGACCGAGCCAAGCTCGCCGTTGTACGCCTGCAACGCCGCGCGCAGGACCGTGTCCAGCTGCGCCTCCCCGCGCTGCTCCACGATCCGCCCTGCGAAGCCGGCGAACACCCAGATGCCGGCGGCGACCGGAATGGCGAGCAAAAACATCGCAACCAGCAGACGAAATCGGCTCCCGAGGAGGGGAGAGAGGTCCAGGAACTTACGCGGATTGCCGATCACGTCCGTATGTACTTGTCGGCGGGGGGGCGAAGGACCTGAGACCCAATTTCATCCGACTCCTGACCGCGGCGACCATCGCGGTGGCAGTCGCGGGCTCGGTCGCTGCTCCCTTGTGGCTGCTCGGCCTTCATCCGCCGACCCCGACCAAGAGTGCCGCGAAAGCGTCAGACTCGTCGCTGACCGTCCTCCGGGCTGCGGTGCCGAAACCGTCTGTCGCGGTGAAGCGCCCGGCGGTCTTCGCAGTGCACCCGCGTGTGGGGTTCGCCCCGCTCGTACACGAAAACGAGAACGCTCGCCCGCACCGGGTAACCACGCCCGCACCCCGGCGCGTTGTACCGGCCACTGTCCGTCCCGCACACGTGACGGTCCGCTCTCACCCGGCGGTGACGACGAAGCCGAAAGCGCCGAAGCCTCCTCCGCCGACCACCACCACGACGAGCACGACGCCCGCCCCGACCAGCTCGACGCCCGCCCCGACCTCCGAACCGACGGTGCCGCGGACCGCCGCGGCGGCCGCCCGGAAGGTGAAAGTCAACGACGGCAAGGCGTCCTCCAGGCCGCCGGCACCGCCGCCGCCGCCGACACAGCCGACGACGACGACACCGCCCCCGACGCAGCCGCCGACGACACAGCCGGCCCCGTCGCCAACGAGTACGCAGACGACCGTTTCACCCTCCCTCTCTGACAGCTGGTCCGGGAACGGCGGAAGTAGCGATGGCGGCAACGGCGGCGGGAACGCCCAAGGAAACGGACACGGTTCCGACGCCGGCTCTCTGCCCCAGAGCGGCGGGAACGGCAACGGCGGCGGCAACGGCAACGGCGGCGGGAACGACAGCGGCGGCGGAAACGGCAACGGCGGCGGGAACGACAGCGGCGGCGGGAACGGCAACGGCGGCGGGAACGGCAACGCCGGCGGAAACGGCAACGGCGGCGGAAACGGCAACGGCGGCGGAAACGGCAACGGCGGCGGGAACGGGGGCCGGAACGGGGGCGGGAACGGCCACCACCCCTAGGCCACGAGCCCGGATCTAGACGCCGGCTGCTTCTGCGTCGAGATCGACGACCACGTGCGTGATGGGCACGGCGAATCGCTCGCGCGCCGATGAGACCACGCCACGCTCGAGCCAGTTCGACCGCCCCTCGGGATGCGTCGAGATCACGATCACATCCGCGCCGAAGGTGCGCAGGGCGTCCTCGATCGCCTGCACGGGATCAGCGTCGCCGACCTCCCCGCGCGCGCTGATCCCCAGCCGTTCGAGCTCAGCGATGCTGGGGCGGAGGCGCTCCTCCGCGGCGGCGCGCGCCTGATCCTCGTCCGAGGCCCAATGCTTGAGCGGAGAGTTCAACGCCGGGCTGACGACGAGGACGTTCGACCGGTATCCCTCCGCGGCAGCCTCGACGGCCTCCCGTAGCGCCCTCCCCGCCACCGTCTCGTTCGCGATGACGAGTATCCGCCGCTCGTCCTCCGCGCTGCGAGCCCGCGGCGCGGTCGCCGGCGGCTGCTCGCGGGCCTCCCGCCGGAAGAACCAGATCAGGACGAGGACCGAAAGGGCGACGAAGACACCAAGGCCCCACCAGCGCCCGCCGACCGCCGTCGCGATCACGATCGCCGCGAAGTACCCGACGGTGCCGATCACGAAGCGGTACGCCTCGGCCTCGCTCCGGAACGGATTTTTCATCTGCGCCTTCCTCCTTCCCCCCGGCGCGCCGTCGTACTCAGATCAGGTACACGGTGGTGTAGACGACGATCCACATCACGTCGACGAAGTGCCAGTAGATCCCGCCGATCTCGACGCCGTAGTGATGGTCCGGCGAGAAGTGGCCGCGGAAGGCACGGGTCGTCATCGCGAGCAAGATCGACAGGCCGACGAATACGTGGGCGCCGTGGAGACCCGTCAGGCAGAAGAAGATCGTCGTGAACGCGTTGTCACTCGGTGAGAACCCAATTCGAGCGTACTCGATGATCTGTGTCGCGAGGAACGTAAACCCCATCAGGAATGTGAGCACGAGGCCCGCCTTCAGGCCCGCGCGGTTGCCCCGTTTGATCGACGTCAACGCCCAGTGCATCGTGAAGCTCGAGGTGACCAGGATCGCGGTGTTGATGCCGGCGACGAAGACCGGCAGGTGGAAGCCCTCGGGCGGCCACTGCGGGGGGTTGTTGACGACGCGGACGAAGAAGTAGGCGGTGAAGAACGAGCCGAAGAGCATGATCTCCGACGCGATGAACAGGAACATCCCGAGCACGCGCGCGTCGACGCGCGAGCTGATGTTGGCGGCGGGCGGGCCATGGTGTTCGTGTGCCTCTGCGTGAACGGACATCAGACCACCGCCGCCTCGGGAGCGACCTCGACGTGCTCGACTGGGAGCTTGGTCGCGTCGCGGAGCCGCGTGACGACGTCTTTTCGAAGCCAGGAGGAGGTCGCCTCTCCCGGAAACGTCGAGATGATGATCTCGTCGACCCGCTCGTCGTGGACCGCGTTCATCGCCGCCGTGTAGGGGTCCGGGTGGGCGATCATTCCGTGGGCGTCGATCCCGGAACCGCGCAGGGCGGCGAGCGCGCGGCGCAGGCGCCGCTCGGCCTCCGGGTGTCCGACTCGCTGGGGATCGCTCTGCGGGGACAGCAGCACGAAGCTCGCGGGCGATCGAGCGGCGCGTGCCTTGATCGCGTCGAGCAGCGGCTCGCCGAGCACGGTCTCGTTGGCGATCACGAGCACCTTCGCCTCCCCGCCCTCCTCGGCGAGGTCGACGACGACGTGCTCGACCGGAATGTCGCCGGCGACCTGGCGGATTCGCCCGACCACGTCACGACGCAGCCAGCCCGAGCGCGACGCGGGGTGCGTGGAGACGATGATCTCGTCGACCGGTGGCTCGAGCTGGGTGAGCGCGTCCCGGACGGCATCGACGGGGTCGGACTCGACGACGAAGCCGTCCGCGGAGATTTCGGCAGCCTGGAGCTCTTCGAGCGTCTTGTCGAGCCTGCGCCTCGCCGCGGCCCGCCGCGTGTCGTTGTAGACGACGTAGCCCTGGCGGGGCGGATTCACCGGGCAGACGACCGTGATCTGCAGCTCGCCCTCGGCGCCCCGCCGCTCGAGCGGCCCCGTCAATGCCCGGCCGGCCACCGTCTCGTTCGCGACGACGAGGACGTGGCTCAACGCCGTACCTCTTCGATCAACCCGACCCGGTCGCCGTTGAAGACGGCGTGGCGCGCTCCGGGAACGCCGTACTCGTATGGGTTCCCGACCACTTGCGGCAGCTCGTCGAAGTTGAAGTACGGCGGCGGCGAGGAGACCTGCCACTCGAGGGTCATCGACCGCCAGGGGTTCGACTCGGCGCGAGGGCCGCGCACCCAGCTCGTGATCATGTTGTAGAGGAAGACGATGATCGAGGCGCCGAGGAAGAAGGAGGCAATCGAGATCACCATGTTCCAGTCGGCGAAGCGGGGCGCGTAGTCGGAGACGCGGCGCGGCATGCCCTGCGTCCCGAGCCAGTGCATGGGGAAGAACGTGACGTTGAAGCCGATGAAGGTCGCCCAGAAGTGCAGCTTCCCGAGCCGCTCGTTGTACATCCGCCCGGTCATCTTCGGGAACCAGTAGTAGATGCCAGCGAAGATCGTGAACAGCGACCCGCCGAAGAGCACGTAGTGGATGTGGGCGACGACGAAGTACGTGTCCGACACGTGGATGTCGATCGGCACCGCGGCGAGGTAGATCCCGGAGAGGCCGCCGATCACGAACATCGACACGAAGCCGAGCGCGAACAGCATCGGCGTCGTGAAGTGGATCCGGCCTTCCCAGATCGTCGCCAACCACGAGAACACCTTGATGCCGGTCGGGACCGCGATCACCATCGAGGTGACCATCATCGGGATGCGCAGCCACGGAGCGACCCCGGCGACGAACATGTGGTGCGCCCAGACCGAGAAGCCGAGGACGAGGATCGCCATCAGCGAGAGGGCCATCAGGCGGTAGCCGAAGATCGGCTTCCTCGCCATCACCGAGATGACCTCGGAGGCGATCCCGAAGCCGGGCAGCATCATGATGTAGACCGCCGGGTGCGAGTAGAACCAGAAGATGTGCTGGTAGCCGAGCGCGTATCCCCCTCCTTGCGGGATGAAGAAGTGGGTGTGCATGATGCGGTCGAAC
>JBKPCT010000049.1:0-11029 GCA_046727515.1 Actinomycetota bacterium
GCGCCCCCGCGAAGGCCGCGCCGCGGCCGGGCACCGGGTATCCGGGCTCGGTGACGACCACCGTGTCCTTCACGCTCGCCGGGTCGAGGGCTACCTGCGCGAAGCTGAAGATCGCCTCCTTGCTCCCGTAGGTGGGGATCACCTCGGAGTCGGGGTCGAGCTCGACCCCGAAGCGACGGCCGAACCAACCGGTGATCGCCGCCCGGAGCTCCGGCAGGCCCTCCGCCTTCGGGTAGCCCATCCGCTCCTCGAGCCCGTCGACGAGCGCCTGCCGGATCGCGGGATCGGTAGGCTCCCGCGGGTCGCCCTGCCCGAAGTCGAGGATCTCGATTCCGGCCTCGGCCGCCTCGCGTTTCGCCCGCTCGATGCGGACAAACGGATACGTCCCCTGGGCGGACAGAACGGGGGAGAGCGGCACGACCGAACGCTAGCCGGTGACGAAGCGTCGCAGCGCCTCGTAACAGC
Organism: Actinomycetota bacterium; assembly: GCA_046727515.1. Lineage (GTDB taxonomy): Bacteria > Actinomycetota > Thermoleophilia > Gaiellales > Gaiellaceae > DATBLE01. Next base: position 466 of record JBKPCT010000049.1, read on the forward strand.
GCTGGAGTGAGGCAATCTCGACGCGTTCGTCGCGCCGATGCGCGTACCGGGTCGCGCCCGGGCCGAAGTTGACTGCGTCGAGCCCCTGCGCTGCGAACTCGGCGACGGGCGTCCACGCCTGCTTGGGCTCGACCACCAGGCCGCCGAGATCCCGGAGCCGGCGGACGAGCGGCGACTCGGCGGCGACGTGCGCCGGTGGAGCGTTCGAGGTGATCTCGAGCTCGGAGCCGACGAGCTCGCGCAGCCGCTCCTCGGCCTGCTCGGGCGTCCGGTTCGGTGCGTAGCGGTAATTGAGGCGCACCTCGACGGTGTCCGGGACGACGTTGTCCGCGACGCCGCCCTCGATCCGTGTCGCCGTCAGGACCTCGACGAAGGTCAGCCCGCCGACCTCGACCTCGAGCGGCGGGCAGGACACGATCGGCGCGAGCCCCTCGACTGCGAGCGCGATCGCGTTCACGCCCTGCCAGGGGCGCGCGGAGTGGGCGCTCTCGCCACGGAAGACGAGCGTCGCGTTCAGGTTGCCGAGGCAGCCCGAGTGGATCTCGCTATCGGTCGGCTCGAGCACGACGACGAGATCGGAGTCGAGCACAAGCGGCGCCTCGGCAAAGACTCGCGGGAGGGCACTCTCCTCAGCGGGGAGCTCCTCGCGGACGAAGAAGAGGAACGCGAGGTCGCAGCCGAGCTTCGGCCCAGCCGCGGCCCAGTTCGCGAGCTCGATCATCACTGCGAGCCCGCCCTTCATGTCGCTTGCCCCGAGGCCGGTGACCCAGCCGTCCCCGATCTGCCCGGGGAGGTTGGACTGCTCCGGGACCGTGTCCAGGTGACCGGCAAACAGAACGAGCGGGCGTGCGGACCGCTCCGCGGCGAACAGCAGCGCCTCGTCGGTCGCATAGGTGAGCGGAAGCGACACCGCGCCGGCCACGTGTCGGAGCAGCGCTTGCTCGCTCCGGCTGGGCGAGGGGATGTTCACGACTTCCAGCGTCCGGGCGGCGAGGTCGGGGGTCACGGCGGTGAGGTTAGCCTGCCGTTCGCATGTTGTAAGCGTTCTCGGAGAGCCGTTTTTCGACCCCTGCACCGGGAATCCAGCAAATCCACGCAGAACGATGAAAGGGGTCCGAACATGAGGTCCACACCGAAGAGGCGGTGGCTGCTCGTCGGCGGCGTCTTCGGCGCGGGCGTGACGACGGTCCTGGTCTTCGCGTTCACGCTGCTGGCCGGCGCGGGCATCGCTGCCGGCCAGGCAAAGCCGCACGTCGTCACTCCGCCGACGATCTCCGGCACGCCCCAGGAGGGAAAAACGCTGGTCGGCGACCGTGGGGACTGGTCGGACGGCCCGACCGATTTCGACTATCGCTGGCTGCGCTGCAACAGGGACGGGGGGAGCTGCTCGGGGATCAGCGGTGCAACCTCGCGGCAATACACGCTGACGTCTGCTGATGTCGGCACCACTCTGCGCTTCCGCGTGATCGCGAGGAACTCGGACGGCAACACCACAGCGACGTCCGTGCCGACCGCCGTGATCAGAAGAGCGGCCGCGCCGACGCCGGCTCCGCCGTCGAACGGGTGCCCGGCCGGGAACCCGAAGCAGGTGGCCAATATGTCGCTGCCGACGAAGCTGATCATCGACCAGTTCGAGTCGAACCCCTCGGTCCTGACGTCGGGGACGCAGACGTTCGTGCTCCGCGTGCACATCACGTCGACCTCGCCCTGTGGTGGCGACGTCCAGGGCGCGCTGGTGTACGGCACGGGAACGCCGTTCAACCAGTTCAGCATCACGGAGCAGCCGACGGATTCGACCGGCTGGGCCTCGCTGACGTTCAACCGGCTGACGAACTTCCCGGTCAACAACAAGCAGGGCATCCTCGCGATGTTCCTCCGCGCACGGAAGTCCGGTGAGAACGTCCTCGGCGGCATCACGGGTTACCGACTCGTGTCGGTGGACGTGAACCTCAGCCGCTGACCAAGACCCGAGGAGGGCTGCCCGCCCGGGGGCGGCCCCTCCTCGGCACTCGAAGGGACGCGTAGAATCAGCGCGTGACCCAGCGCCAGCCCGATCCCGCCCCCGGGGCGGATCCGGAGCGTGGGTTCGTCGTCGCCGTGCTGGGCAAGGGAGTCGATCCAGCAGAGGAGCTCGCGGAGATCCGGGAGCTCGCGCGCACGGCCGGCGTCGAGCCCGTCTTCGAGCTCGTCCAGGGCCGCTCTCGCCCGGACCCGCGAACCTACGTCGGCAAGGGGAAGCTCGAGGAGCTGAGGCGCGCCTATGCGGAGTCGGGGGCGGAGTCGCTGCTCGTCGACGACGAGCTCGAGCCGTCCCAGCAGCGCCGCCTCGAGAACCTGCTCCAGGCCCGAGTCATCGACCGCACGCAGTTGATCCTCGACATCTTCGCCCAGCACGCGCGTAGCGCCGAGGGCAAGCTCCAGGTCGAGCTCGCCCAGCTCGAGTACAACCTGCCGCGCATGCGGGGCATGTGGCAGCACCTCGAGCGCCTCGGCGGGGGCGTCGGCACTCGCGGCCCAGGCGAGTCGCAGCTCGAGACCGACCGCCGGCTCGCGCGGCGCCGAGTCTCGCTGCTCAAGGAGCGTTTGGAGGATCTCGGCAAGCAGCGCGAGACGCGCCGTAAGCGGCGGCGGCGCTCGCAAACACCGACGATCGCGCTTGCCGGCTACACGAACGTGGGCAAGTCGACGCTGCTGAACGCCCTCACGGGCGCAGGCGCATCGGTCGACGACCGCCTCTTCGAGACCCTCGACCCGACGACGCGTGGATTCGAGCACGAGGGCCGTCGCTACCTCGTCACAGACACCGTCGGCTTTATCCGCAGGCTCCCGCACCAGCTCGTCGAGGGATTTGCCGCCACCCTCGAGGAGACGCTGGTCGCCGACCTCGTCCTCCACGTCGCCGACGCCTCCGCGCCGGAGCACCGCCTGGAGGAGCAACTCGCCGCCGTCAACGCGGTGCTCGAGGAGATCGGCGCAACCCAGCTGCCCGCCGAGCTCGTCCTGAACAAGATCGACGCGGTCGACTCGCTGCGTCGCCGGCGACTCGCCAACCGCTTCCCGGAGGCCCTCCAGGTCTCCGCCTGGACCGAGGAGGGTCTGGATGCGCTGCGCGACCGGATCGCGGAGCGCTTCGCCGACCGCTATGAGGCGGTCGAGCTGCTTGTCCCGTACGAGGACGGCGGGAAGCTCGCCGAGCTGTACGCGCTCGGCCCGCCGATCGAGTCGCGCATCGACCGCGAGGACGGCGTTCTGATCCGGGCACGCCTGCCCGAGCGCGACGTAAGACGATTCGCGCGGTTCCTCGTCGGCGAGCCTCGCGGAAGACGCGCCACGCCCGCGGCGTGATCGAGATTCCTGTCACGCGTCTGCGGGACGACGCGGTTCTCCCGGGGCGTGCGTACCCCGGCGACGCCGGCCTCGACCTCGTCGCCTGCGAGCGCCACGAGCTCGGCCCGGGCGAGCGGGCCCTCGTCGGAACCGGGATTGCGGTCGCGATTCCGTCCGGCCACGCCGGCCTGGTCACTCCGCGCTCCGGACTCGCCGCCGAGCACGGAGTCACGATCGTGAACACGCCGGGGCTCGTCGATTCCGGGTACCGCGGCGAGCTTCGTGTCATTCTTCACAACACGGACGGGCGGGCAACCTTCGTCGTCCAGCCGGGCATGCGCATCGCTCAGCTCGTTGTGGTCGCAGTCCCGGAGGCGGGCCTTTACGAAGTGGACGAGCTGCCGGCGAGCCGCCGCGGCACCGACGGCTTCGGCTCGTCGGGGACGCGGTGAGCGTCGAGCCTCGCATCCGCGTCTCTGCGCTCCTGGAGTGGCGCGACCGCATTCTTCTCTGCCGGCACGAGAAGCCGGGCAAGGAGTACTGGCTCCTGCCCGGCGGTGGGGTCAACTCGGGCGAGTCGCTCGTCGATGCGCTGCGCCGCGAGCTCGCAGAGGAGGTCGGCATCCACGGCGTGCCGTTCGAGGGCCCGATCGCGATCGTCGACTCGATCGGGCCTGCCCGGAGCTTCGCGACCAAGCACGTCGTCCACATCATCTTCTCGGGCGACCTCGGCGGTCGGTCGCTCGAGACCGTCACGTCGGCCGACGCGGCGGTCCGCGGCCACAGGCTCTTCGGGCTCAACGAGCTCGAAGAGATCGTCCTGCATCCCCCGATCCAGCGCTTCCTCGCGCGCTGGCGGCCGGGCGATCCGATCGTGTATCTCGGGCCGCTCTGGGCTCCTTAACGGTGCCTGGCACCGGTTGAGACGATCGTGTAGCTCAGGCCGCTCTCGGCTCCTTAACAGTGCCTGGCACCGGTCGAGACGCCTCAGTAGCGACCGCCGCGAGCCTTGGCGCGTGCGGCGGAGACCGCGTGGGCCTGCGCCTCCAGCGAGTCGTCGAGCGGCTGGAAGACTGGGGGCTCGCCGCCTGTGCGGTGCGCCGCCGCGTGCGCGAGGAGCCAATCGGCGAGCCAGGGGTTCCGCGGGAGCAGCGGCCCGTGGAGGTAGGTGCCGATCGCGCGGCCGACCCGGCAGCCCTCGTAGCCGCTGTGCCCGTCGTTGCCGAAGCCGGCGACGACGCGGCCGAGCGGCTCTGCTCCCTCGTCCAGGATCGTCCGGCCGGCGTGGTTCTCGAAGCCCGCGAGCGTGTGGCGGGCACCCGGCTCGAGCTCGCACTCGAGCAGGACGTCGCCGATCATCCGCCGCTCGCCTGCGAAGGTTTCCAGCGGGAGTACCTCCGCGCCGGGCAGCTCGCCGCCGTAGCGGTCGCGGTAAGAGCGGCCGAAAAGCTGGTAGCCGCCGCACACGGCGAGCGCGGCGGCTCCACCGGCGACTGCGTCGCGCAGCGCCCCGCCCTTCGCCGCGATGTCCGTTGCGACCAGCGCTTGCTCGCGATCCTGCCCACCGCCGACGTAGAGCAGGTCGTGCTCGCCCGGCCGAACCGGCTCGCCGAGACCGATCGCCGACACCTCGAGCTGGAGGCCGCGGGCCGCAGCCCTCCGCGCGAACACCGCCATGTTTCCGCGGTCGGCGTAGATGTTCAGGTAATCCGGATAGAGGTGGCCGACGCGAATCCTCACGGCACAGACCGTCTCTGTGAGGCGACGAGCTTCACGCCGCGCGCTCCCAGTACTGCGGCACGCTGCCGCGGCGGGCCAGCACACGGCGAAGGGCGAGCATCGCGGTGTAGGTCGGCAGCACGGTCAGCTCGGCGCCGGCGGGCGTGAGCTCGAGCCCGCGGTCGAGGGCGCGCTCCAGCTCGGGGACGACCTCGATCGCACTCGCGGGCATGCCGCCGTACGTGCAGCGCACTGCGAGCTCTGCGGCCCGCTCGCCGGTGACGACGAGCCGCTCGAGCCGCTCGAGCAGCGGCTCGAGGTCGACGTCCCAGATCCAGGAGACGTCGCGGCCGTCGGCGATCGCGTCGTTCAGCGCGAACACGGCCATGCTCGGCGACGCCCCACCGACGAGGGTGCGAACGACCTCGTTTGCGCCCGCGGGGTTCTTGATCAGGAGGAGCAACACCGTCCGGTCGCCGACGGGGATCCGCTCGAAGCGTCCGAAGGCCGGGCGCGCCGCGGCCAGGCCCGCCTCGATCTCGTCCGGGCCCGCCCCGAGCTCGCGGGCGAGCGCGGCCGCTGCGAGCGCGTTGTAGACGTTGTAGAGCCCCGGCAGCGCGATCCGAACGCGCCGAGTCCCCTCCGGCGCGACGAGGTCGAAGGACGCGGCTTCGAGCCCCTCCAGCCGAACCCTCCGCGCGGCGAGAGCCAGGGCGGGGCGGCCGTGACCGCAGGCGGGGCAGCGGTAGTCCCCCAGGTGGCCGACGTAGGCCGCTGCGTAGGAGTACGGCGTCCCGCACCGGAGGCAGTACTTCGAGTCGGCCGCGTGCTGGAGGGAAGGGCGCGCCTGAGCCGGGTCGTCGAGCCCGAACGTGATCGCGCCGGGGCGCTCCCAGGCGAGGTCGCCGACCTGCGGGTCGTCCGCATTCACGACCAGGGTGGAGCTCCGCGGAAGCTCCCGTACGGCCTCGCGCCAGCGCTCGGCGATCCGCTCGAGCTCGCCGTAGCGGTCGAGCTGATCCCGGAAGAGGTTGCCCAGGCAGACGGCCCGCGGCCGAATCCGGCGGGCGACGTCCGGGAACGCGCCCTCGTCGACTTCGAACAGGCCGAGCTCCGCACCGTCGGCGGCGAGCAGGGTCGAGGCGACGCCGGAGACGAGGTTCGCGCCGGAGCTGTTGTGCGCCAGTCGCACGCGCGCGGAGAGGATGCCGGCGACGAGCGACGCGGTCGTCGTCTTCCCGTTGGTGGCCGAGACGACGGCCGATCCGAGCGGTAACCGCGCCGCGAGCGTGGACACCGCGCCCGGGTCGATCGTGGCGAGCACCTTGCCGGGAATCGTCGTGCCGCCTCCTCGCCCTGCAACGCGCGATAAACGCCCGGCCAGTCGGGCGAGAGCCACTTCGGCGGCGAGCCGCATGCGGCCAGTCTAGAGCCTGCCTGTCGATCTCTCGGCTAGTCCCGGTTTGCAGCCGATTCAGCTCGCTCTGATCCACTTTACGCAGGTCTTTGCAAAGACATCAAGACGCTCTATTCTGTTTGCCCATGCCACGGAAGCGGCAATTCCGGGCGATCACGAGTATCGACCCGGCCCAGCTCGCCGAGTTCCAGTCGGGCCTGCGCCGGCGATACTCGGACGAAGAGATCCTCGCGGAGCTACGAGCGTGCTCGGCCCGGCTCGGCCGGTCGCCGACGATGAGGGAGTTTGCCGAGGACCCCGAGACGCGGGTGCATCCGCAGACGGTGATCGAGCACTTCGGCAGCTGGAACCGGGCCAAGCGACACGCGGGCCTCGTGCCGCGCCGCAACGCGACGCGCGGCGAGCTGATCGGCCAGCTCGAGGAGCTCGGCCGCCGGCTCGGCCGTGTTCCGACGGCCAAGGACGTCGACGCGAATCGGGGCTGGATGCCGTCGAAGTCGCTGTACTGGCACACGTTCGGCTCGTTGACGAACGCGCTCCGCGAAGCGGGCTTCGACGTGCCGGTGGGGGAGGAGCGGTTGGGACGCGCGATCGACCAGGGTGCGGCGCTCGGGCGGCGGCTCGGGCGGCTGCCGAAGTTCAATGACTGGGCGGACGCGCGGCGGAGCGACCCGGCACTCCTGACCGAATGGCAGGTCTATCGCATGTTCGACGCCCGGCGCGGCGCGTGGTCGACGTTCCAGTTCCTCGTCCGGCAACGCCTGCGCGAGGAGGGGGTGGAGGTCGGCCGGGACGGCAGGCTGGAAGCTTAGGCGCCGGCGAGCGCTGCGAGCTGCGCGAGGCATGACGCGCCCTCGTGCGGGGCGCGGACGGGCGGCAGCGGGTCCGGCTGGTAGGTCGGGTCGGGCACGAAGTTCTCGACCCGAACCGCACGGGCTGCCTTGATCGCGGCCAGCTTGCCCTCGTGCACGTCGCGCTTGCGCAGGCGCAGACCGGTGTACCGCTCGGCGATCTCGAGCGCCTCCCGTGTGGAGGCGAAGAAGAGCTCTCTGCGGGTGGTGCCGACCCACAGGGGCCTGCCGACGCCCCGGGCGAGATAGAGCAGGTCGGGGTGGCGCTCGTCGAGCCAGGCCGCGGCCATCGAGCCGCGGAACTCCTCGAACCCGTCGGCCGTGCCGCCGTTCGCCTCGGCAACGGCGAAGATCACCTCGGAATCGACGCTCATCTCCGGCTCAGCGCGCTCGAAGCCGCGGCGCGCCATCAACTCGTCGTCGTTCGAGACCGTCCCGTTGTGGATGCCGACGACGGCGCCGTGGCGCACTGGGTGGTTGTTGGCCTCGATGTCGGGGTGCCCCTTCGTGTAGTCGCGCACGTGCAGGAGCACCTGGTGGGCGTCGGCGGGGATCTGGATGTCCCCGAGGACGGCGCTCGCGCCGCTGCGCTGCTTGTGGAGGACGATCGGCGCTCCCGGGGAGCGGTGCGCGTACCCGACGGCATCGGCTCCGCGCTCGGCGATCGCCGCGAGCAGCGCCTGGGCCGCGCGCGTCCGGTTGACGGTGCTCGTCCTGCCGAGGCTGTATCCGGCGATGCCGCACATACGAATTCGAGCCGGGGCCCGTCTGAGGTCAGGCACCGACGCTACTACCCATCGTAGACGGTTTTCAGGGGTCCGGGGTAGCCCACTGCGTCACTCGAACAAGCTCACTCCAATGGGGGACAGGCGGGAGGCGCAGATGACGATACCTTCAATGAGTGATGAAGCAGACTCCCGCGAGCGACCCTGCTTTCGAAGCCGAGCACCCGAGACTCGAGCTCGTGCCGGCTCTCGACGATCCAGTCGGCGAGGCCAAGGAGCAGCTCGACGCGCTCGACCAGCCGGCGGCGGTTCAGGATCCGCTCAAGCTCTACATCCGCCAGATCGGCGACGGCCGCCTGCTGACGGCGGCGGAGGAGCGCGAGCTTGCGCAGCGCAAGGACGAAGGAGACGAGGAGGCGAAGCGAAAGCTGGTCGAAGGGAACCTGCGCCTCGTCATGTCGATCACGCGCAACTACACGAGGGCCGGTGTCCCGCTCCTCGACCTGATCCAGGAGGGGAACCTGGGACTGATCCGCGCGGTCGAGAAGTTCGACTGGCGAATGGGCTACAAGCTCTCGACCTACGCCACCTGGTGGATCCGCCAGGCGGTGACCAGGGCGCTCGCCGACCAGGGACGCACGATTCGGCTGCCGGTTCACGTCGCCGACCAGGTGCGCAAGGTGATGCGCGCGCGGCGGCTCCTCTCGCAGAAACTGAACCGCGAGCCGGTGCTCGCCGAGCTCGCGAAGGAGAGCGGCTTCACCGAGGCGAAGGTTCGCGATCTGCTCGAGCTGATCGAGGATCCGCTGAGCCTGGAGACACCGGTCGGCGACGGCGAGAGCGTGTACGGCGATCTGGTCGAGGACGACAATGCGGACCTGCCCGAGGAGACAACGGCCGAGTCGATGCGCTCCAGGGAGCTCGCCAACGCACTCGACCGCCTGAACCCGCGCATGCGGCTCGTGCTCGCCCGCCGGTTTGGTCTCGACGGCCAGACGCCGCAGACTCTGGAGCAGGTCGGCTCCGAGCTCGGCGTCACCCGCGAGCGCGTCCGCCAGCTCGAGTCGAAGGCGCTGCGAGAGCTACGCTCCCAGGCGCCCGAGCTCTTCCTGTATCTGCAGACGGCCTAGGATCTCTGTCAGTGCGCGACGGCCTCGATCTCGCGCAGCGTCGCGAGGCGGCGTAGGGCCTCGACCTCGATCTGCCTGACGCGCTCGCGCGTCAGGCCGAGCCGGCGTCCGATCTCCTCGAGCGTCTTCGGCTCGAAGTCGGCGAGGCCGTAGCGGAGGACGAGCACCTGGCGTTCGCGGTCGCCGAGCGCCTGCAGCGCCGCGGCGAGCGCCTGGCTGCGGAGTGACAGCTCCACCTGCTCCTCGGGAAGGAGCCCCTCGCCGGCGACGAAGTCGCCGAGCACGGCGTCGTCCTGGTCGCCGACCGGCTGGTCGAGGCTCGTGGCCGCGCGGGCCGCGGCACGCACCTCGCGGGCCTGGTGCAGCGGCAGCGAAGCCTCTTCGGCGATCTCCTCGAGGGAAGGCTCGCGTCCGAGCTGCGTCCAGAGGTGCCGCTCGGCGCGGTTCATCTTCTGGAGCCGCTCGACGATATGGACGGGCATGCGAATCGTTCGGGCCTTGTCTGCCAGCGCCCGGGCGACCGCCTGGCGGATCCACCAGGTCGCGTAGGTCGAGAACTTGTAGCCGCGACGCCAGTCGAACTTCTCGACCGCGCGGATCAGCCCCAGGGTGCCCTCCTGGATCAGGTCGAGGAAGGGCAGGCCCTGGTTGCGGTAGTTCTTCGCGATCGAGACCACGAGCCGCAGGTTCGACTGGATCATCTGCGTCTTCGCGCTCATGTCGCCGCGCTCGATCTTCTTCGCGAGCTCGACCTCCTGGGCGGCCGTCAACAGTGGATGCCGGCCGGTCTCGCGGAGGAAGAGCTGGAGCGCGTCGGTCGTCGACTCGAGCGGCGCCGGGACCGGAGGCGGGGGAGGAGCCTGGGCCTCCTCGCGCTCGGCGTCGTAGACGAGCTCGATCCCCCGCTCCTCGAGCATCCGGTAGATCGCGTCCACCTCGAGCGGCTCGAGCGCGTGCGGCTCGAGCGCCTCGGAGAGCTCCGACGTGCGCACGGAGCCGGCCAGCTCCGCGGCCTCGAAGAGCTGCTGCAGCTCCTCCGTTTGGACGACGCTGTCGATCGCGGCGATTGGTGCTTCCATCATCGCGGGTACGTGGATGTACCCACCCCCGCGAGCGATTGAAACACGTTCGCGCAGGAAAGTCGAGTCTCGCCCCCGTGCACGAGAAGCGACGTTATGTCAAGTGAGGACACGTCTGAACGGTCAGTTCGCAAATTGCGCCCTTTTCGTTTCGCCCCCTCTTGTCGAACCACGGAAGACCGGCTACGTTGCCGCTTGCGCCGAGCACGGAGCGCGAGTAGGTCGAAGTCGAGTCGGGTGGCGGTACGCGCAAGCGGAAGGTCGGTCGATTCGATGGACGAAAGCGCCACCGGTTCGGCGAACTTTTGGTCCGAAC
>JBKPCT010000050.1:0-5428 GCA_046727515.1 Actinomycetota bacterium
CGTGCTTGCTCGCCATCACGCCCTCGGTGACGGTGAGACCGGGCGCAACCGAGTTGACCGTGATCCCGTGCGGCCCGAGCTCTCGCGCGAGCGCACGCGTGAACGCGAAGACCCCACCCTTCGAGGCGGCGTAGTGCGCAAGGTTGGGCGTCCCGGCCAGGATCACGTTCGAGGCAATGTTGACGATCCTGCCGTAGCCCGCCTCCCGCATCGCCTTCGACGCATAGTGGTTCGTCAGAAAGGTGCCGTCGAGGTTGACGGCCATGATCCGTCGCCACTCGGCGAAGTCGATCTCGTCCCAGGGCGTGAAGGGGACGATCGCCGCGACGTTGGCAAGCACGTCGAGCTTTCCGTGTTCGGAGACAGTCTCGTCGACGAGCCGCTCGACGTCCTCCTCGTTCGAGACGTCGGCCTGTTTCGTCGTGCCGGCCTGGATGTCCGCGCCGACGACGGTCGCGCCCTCGTCCGCGAGCTTGTCGGCGACCGCCTTGCCGATTCCCTGCGCGGCGCCGGTGACGATCGCGACCCGGTTGTCCAGCTTCCCCATCGGTTCCTCCTAGAGCTCGTAGAAGTCGGGCGCGTGCCTGTAGCCCTGCCATGCCTCTGCGTCGTGCGAGAAGAAGATCTCGGCGCCCTTCTCCTCGGCAACCTGCTTGACGCGCGCGATCGAGCGAACTCCGTCGACAGGCGTATGGTGGAACCCGGGCTGGATGCCCTTCTCGAACGCCGCAGACGTGTAGACGACATCGATCGCGAGCAGCATCGACCGCTCGGCACCCTCCAGCAGGAACGAGCAGTGGCCGACCGTGTGACCGGGCGTCTCGAACGCAGTCAGACCCTTCGCCAGCTGGTAGGGGCCCGAGAACGTCTCGATGTTCGCGCCCTCGTAGTCCCACGAGCGGTCGGAGTAGCCGAAGAACTCGAACGGCTCGTGGTTCCGCGCCTGAGCGAGCTCCTGCTCGTGGATCAGGTTCCGGACGTTCGTGCCCTCGAAGACCTGGTTTCCGCCGACGTGATCGATGTGCAGGTGCGAGTTGACGAGTACCGTCACGTCGCCGAGCGCGAAGCCGCACGCCTCGAGCTGCGCGGGGATCGTCTGCTCCTCGCTCTGCTCCGGCAGCTCGAACGGCAGCACGCGGTTCATGTGGTCGAGGTCGATGCCGGTGTCGATCAGGAACAGCCCGTCGTCGTGCTCGACCAGGACGCTGTAGACCGGGATCCGGCACTGCGGGCCGGGCACGTTCCACATCAGCTGCGTGTGCTCGATCACGATCGAGCCGCTGTCGAGGAACCAGACCTTCATCTCAGCTCTCGAGCGCCCTCCGGACGGCGACCAGCTTGCCTGCCCGTTTCGCGCGCAGCTCCTCGATCTGCTCGGGCGTGTAGTCGTAGATCCCGCCGCCGGTCTTCATCCCGAGACGGCCCTTGTCGATCAGTTCGCGGATCGTGGAGGAAACGTCGCCCGAGGTCGAGAGATCCTGGTTCAGATAGGAGCCCACGGCGTTGTAGATGTCGAGCCCGGCCATGTCGAGCAGCTCCATCGGGCCGATCACCGCGAGCTTGTAGCCGATCCCCCAGCGCACGTTGAGGTCGAGGCCCTCCGGGTCGATGATCCCGCGGTCGACGAGGTCGAGGCACTCGCGGAGGATCGCGTAGAGGATCCGATTCTCGACGAAACCGGGGACCTCGCGCTCGACGACCGGGTGGTAGCCGATCCGCCGTACCAGCTCGGAGGTCGCGTCGACCGTCTGCTGCGAGGTCTGCTCGCCCGGGATCACCTCGATCATCGGGATCAGGTGCGGCGGATTCGACCAGTGCATCCCGACCACGCGTTCGGGGTGCTTCGTGACGGCGGCGATCTTCGTGATCGGAATGCCGGAGGTGTTCGAGGCGAGGATCGCGTCGGGCGCGACGTGCTCCTCGAACTGCGGGAAGACCTCCTGCTTCAGCTCGAGCTTCTCCGGCACGGCCTCGAGCACGAGGTCGGCTCCTTCGAGCGCCGGCGCGAGGCCGGTCTCGAACCGGATCGAGCCGCCGTCCTCCTGGGCCGCCTCCAGCCGCTCGAGCACGGTGTCGGCGAGCACTGCGCCCCCCTTCGCCCGCTCGAGCGCCTCGGCGCTCACGTCGTAGAGCGCAGTCTCGATTCCGGCCCGGGCGAGGACCGCGCCCATCCCCGGGCCCATCGTCCCGGTGCCGATCACCGCTGCACGCTTCACTGCTCTTGCCACTTGCCCTCCTTCTTCAGCTCCTGGATGCGCCGCCAGACGCGCTCCGGCGTCAGGGGCAACTCGTTCATGGGTACGCCCGCGTCGGCGAGCGCGTTGACGATTGCCGCCGGAACGGCCGCAAGCGCACCTTCGCCACAGCCCTTCGCGCCGTATGGTCCGGGGCCGTCGCCGTTCTCGACGATCACGCAGGTCATCTCGCCGGGAAGATCCTCGAAGCTCGGCACGCGGTAGTCGAGCAGCGAGTCGTTCAGCAGCACGCCGTCCTCGTAGACCATCTCCTCGAAGAGCGCGTTGCCGATGCCCTGGAGCGTTGCGCCCTCGTCCTGCCGCTCGACGAGCTGCGGGTTGATCGCGCGGCCGACATCGGCGGCGGTCGCGGTGCGGCGCACTTTGACGACGCCCGTCTCCGGGTCGACCTCGACCTCGGCCGCGCCGGCGCAAACCTCCCAGAAGACCGGGCCCTCCGCGTACGAGCCGGTGCCGGCAGGGGCAACCTCGCCGCGGCCGATCAGCTCGCCGCCGGCGAACCCGAAATGCCTTCGCAGCAGCGCGAGGTGGTCGGTCGCGTCGAGGTCCGAGCTCGCCGCGATCTCGTCGAGCTGCCGCCGGATGTCCGCCGCTGCACGCTGCACCGCGAGCCCGGCGATCGTCGTCGAGCGACTCGCGCCCGTCGACCGGTCGTACGGCGAGAAGCGCGTGTCCGCGCCGCGCACCGTCACCTGGTCGGGCTCGACGCCGATCTCTTCAGCGGCGATCTGGGCAAATGCCGTTCGCGGGCCCTGACCCATCTCGGTCGTCCCGACCAGGACGACGACACGACCGTCCGCCTCGAGGCGGCACACGGCGCCCGATACCGGGTGGGCACCCGCGGCGAGCAAGCCCACGGAGACACCGCGGCCGACGAGCGGCGGCTTCACGTCGTCCCACCCGACCGCGGCTGCGACCTTCTCGACGTCGCCGATCAGGTCCGCGTCGAGCGGCCTTCCCCCCGCCCGCACCTCCTCGCCCGGGGTGCAGAGGTTCTGCCGGCGCACGTCGAGTGGGTCGAGCCCGGCGAGGCGGGCGACCTCGTCGACCTGCGACTCGCCGATCCACTGGAGGTGCGCTGCTCCGAAGGCGCGGTACGAGCCGGCAGGCGCAAGGTTGGTGTAGACGCACGACGCGTCGACGCGATAGGCCACCCAGCGGTAGGGCCCGGGAGCGGCGTCCCCCCCGGTGGCGACGACGCGTGGGCCGTTGTCGGCGTAGGCGCCGGTGTCGAACAGGCACTCGACGTCGCGTGCGAGCAGCCGGCCGTCCGAGGTCGCTGCGGTGCGCATCCGGCACGACATGTTGTGCCGGCGCGTCGTCACCATCGATTCGGACACCCGGTTCTGGACCCGTACCGGCCGTCCAGCCTTGCGCGCGAGCGCGACCGTCAGCGGCTCCATCTTCGTGTACGACTTCGAGCCGAAGCCGCCGCCGAGGTACGGCACCTGGATGCGCACGTTGGCGACCGGAACCCGGAAGAGGTCGGCGATCTCGGCGCGGACGAGAAACGGGTGCTGGCACGTCGCCCACAGCGTGATCTCGTCGCCCTCGTACTGGGCGATCACCGTGTGCGTCTCCATCGCGTACTGGTAGACGGCCGGGAACGCGTACTCGTGCTCGACGACGATGTCGGCGCGGGCGAAGACGGCCTCCAACTCGCCGCGGTCGATCCGGTAGCGGTAGCAGACGTTGCCGTCGCGCGGCGGAAGCTCTCCTAGGCCGTGGAAGAGTCCCGGCTTCGCCTCGCGGTCGGTGACCAGCGGCGCGCCCGGCGAGACCGCGTCGCGGACACTCGCGACCACCGGCAGCTCTTCGTACTCGACCTCGATCGCCTCGACGGCGGCGGCCGCGGCGGCCGGTGTCTCGGCCGCGACGGCGGCGACCTGCTCGCCGTGGAAGCGCACCTTGTCGATTGCAACGATCGGACGGTCCTTGATCGCGTGCCCGTAGTACGGATCGATGTCGGCGAGGTCGGCGCCGGTCAGGACGCAGACGACGCCGGGAGTCTTCTCCGCGGTGGAGGTGTCGATCGAGACGATGCGCGCGTGTGCCACGGGGCTGCGCAGCACCTCCCCGTGCAGCATCCGGGGCACGATCATGTCGCCGACGAACTGGGCCCGGCCGCTTAGCTTCTCGTGGGCGTCGCGGCGCGGGTACGAGCGCCCGACCTGCGTCCGGGTCGCGGGGATCGTCGCCGTCATCGAGCCGCGAGGTCGGCGACGGCTTCGAGGATCCCGCGGTAGCCCGTGCAGCGGCAGAGGTTGCCGGCGAGCCGTTGCTTGATCTCCCCCTCGTCCGTGCTCAGCTCCTCGTGCTCGAGCAGTGAGCTGACGGTGAGAAGCATCCCGGGCGTGCAGAAGCCGCACTGGAGCGCGGCATGGCGCGTGAACGCTTCCTCGAGCCGGCCGAACTCCGGCCGCTCGGCAAGCCCCTCGACCGTCGTCACCTCGCGGCCGCCGACGTCGACTGCGAGGTAGCAGCACGAGCTGACCGGCAGGCCGTCGACCAGGACCGTGCAGGCGCCGCACACCTGGACGTCGCAGGAGCGCTTCGCGCCCGTGAGCCCGAGCGAGTCCCGGAGGAAGTCGAGCAGGAGCTCCTGCGGCTCGAGCTCGCTGACGACGGGCCGGCTGTTGACGCTACAGACGAGCTCCACCGAGGCCCCCTCCCTCACGTGTGACGCGGCGCTGCCAGGCTGCCCAGTACTCCTCGACGAACTCGTCCCGGTACTTCACCGGCTGGAGGCGCATCGCGTCCTTCGTAGGGATCGGACGCAACTCTCCCAGGGTCGACGCGATCGACTGGAGCCGCGCCGCGCGCTCGAGCGTCACCGCCGCCAGCACCGCCCACTTCACGTCCGCCCCGACGACGAGCACGCCGTGGTTCTCCATCAGCACCGCGCGGCGCGACCCCAGCGCAGCCGCGACGCGCGCGCCCTGGTCGTCGTCCACGATCAGGTCGGGATCACCGAACCGCGACACGCCGTCCGCGAAGAGGATTCCGTCGTGGCTGAGGGCCAGGAGGTCCGCCCCGGTCGCACCGAGCGCGGTTGCGTACGGCGGGTGTCCGTGCACGACGGCGCCCACGTCCGGCCGCGCGCGATAGACGCCCGTGTGGAGCACCGTCTCGAGATGCATCACGGCGTCGGGGTCGTCGAGGGCGACGACGTC
>JBKPCT010000051.1:0-19399 GCA_046727515.1 Actinomycetota bacterium
TCGCCCTCACCGAAGGCTTCCAGTCCGCCTTCTGGGCCGTCGCCATCCTCGCCGCCATCGGCACCCTCCTCGCCCTCCTCCTCCTCGGCCGGCCACGAACCGCCACCCAGGAACAACTCGAACCCGCCCCCGCCCCAGCCGCCGACTGAGGTCCATCTGCGTCTCGGACTAGATGAACGCCGCCAGACCTCAGTTCCACGAATCCGGACACGACGTGCTCCGAGTCGGCGTGTTGACGCCGCACGCCGCGGTCGGGCCGGAGGCAGAGTTTCCCGCGATGGCGCCGGGGCGGGTCGTCACCTGTATCGCGCTCCTGTCCCTAGACGAGGCGGGCGCGGGCGCCGGCGCGAGTTCGACGACCCCGGGCCTCCGCGCCCCGAGCAGGTCACCGTTGCTCGATCAGGCCGCCGAGCTGCTCGGGCGAAGGTCCCTTGACGCGATCGCCTGGTCGGTGGGTACGGCCGGCTGTTCACACACGACCCCCGGCCGACGACGCCGCCGCAGCGGCGATCTGCGACGACGCTACGTTCACTGTGACCGACAGGTCGAGGGCCCCCGCCAGAACACCGCACGCCGGCAAGCCGGCGGAGAGGCCCGCGGTTGCAGGCCCCTCCGATAGAGATGCGCGTCCGTGATCCTCCGTGCGGTCAGGCCGAGAGGAGCCGGTCGAAGAAGGAGCGATAGCGGGTCAGTGCGACGCGGAGGTCTTCGGTCGAGACGTCGTCGCCGCGATCCCACCGTGCTTCGAGGTGCTCTCGTTCGTCCGAGAAGCCGGCGGCGAGCCGCTGCATCAGGTCGGCGACGAGTGCGTCGGCCTGCTCGACCGATTCGCGAGGCCGATCGACGAAGCTCGCCTGGATCTCCTGCCATTGGGCGGTGAAGCGATCGCTCTGGTCGCCGGGGAGAAGCGGCTCCTGCTCGTCGTCCCTCACATCGTTCGCGGTCGGCCCGGGGTCGGTGTCCGGGATGGAGCTCGGCGCGAGCTCCTCGTCAGAGACTTCGACTTCGCTTGCCGACGTTGTCGCGTGGCGCCCCTCTCCGTCGGCGGCTGGAGCGCCGAGCTCCTCTCGTTCAGGAGCCGGCTCGGCGTTGTCCTCGGCAGCGGACATTCCGGCGAGGTCACGGGTGCGTAGTTGCCGATCTGCCATTTAGCGCGCCTTCCTTTCTTCGGTTCGGTTTTGGACGCGAGCCGCTGCGTTTCCGTTCCTGCGCTGCTCGCGCACGGCCTTTTGATCGACTTCGGGTTCGACGAGGTCGTCGAAGAGCGCCCGGTAATGGCGCATCGCCTGACGGAGGGCCTCTGTCGAGTCGTCGCCGTTCGCGCTCGCCTGCGCAAGCCGGTGTCCCTGGCGGTAGTTCTCGACCACCTGGGGGTGGTCGACCGAGACGTCGGCGGCCCGTTGCTCGAAATCCTCGACCGGGTAGCCGCGCTCGGCCATCACCGACTGGATCAGGCTGTCCGCGCTCGCGACCGCGGTACGGGGGTCGTCGACGAACTCCGCCTGCACGACCCGCCAACTTTCCAAGTAGCGGCTACGGGCCGCCTGTGAGAGTGGTCTGATCTGCAGCTGTTCACGGCGCTCCTCGCGCGCCTGCAGCTCGGCCTCGGCCTCTCGCCGGGAGTCCGTCGTCCCGACCGTGCGGTCGTATTCGGGGCCGAACCGACCTCGCAGCCTGCCGGTCCGCCTCCGAGCCACGGCCTGCCAGACCACTACGGCGATCACGGCGACGACCGCAACGGCGATTACCACCCAAACCCATCCGGGCATCGAGTACACCTCCTTGATTTGTGTCCATACGCAACGGCGTCGCACCGATTGCGTAGGACCTCAACGGCCGAACTGAGCCGACGGGTACGCGCGCCCTGCGGCGGGCGACGTCCGCAGTGGCGTTGCCTGTCTGGACGAGGAGGAGTACATTCGGCAAATCGTGCGGGGAAGCTGGCTCCCGTGGCAGTCGAGATCACGCCCCGTCGTCGTCCTCGTCGGTCGCCCCGGGCGGTATACGGCCGTACGCCGGCGGCTCGGACTGTGGCAGGGCTGATCGGGCGAGAGCGGGAGGTATCGGAGCTCGCGGAGCTCGTCCGCACGGATGCTCGCCTGATCACGGTCACCGGGGCCGGCGGCGTGGGGAAAACTCGCGTCGCGCTCGCGATGTCGGAGGCGGTCGAGCCCGAGTTCGACGGCGGTGTCGTCACCGTGCCGCTCGCTGCAGTCGTACGATCAGACCTCCTTTTCCCGACGATCGCCAACACGGTCGGAGTTCGCACTCCCAAGGGTGACGCGCTCGCCAGCCTTCAGAGCCAGCTGAGCGACACCGAGCTGCTGCTGGTTCTCGACAACCTCGAACACCTGGCTCTCGCCGCGGTGCAGCTCGTCGAGCTCTTGGCTGCGTGCCCGCGTCTGAAGATCGTCTCGACCAGCAGGACGCGACTGCGCCTCTCGGCGGAGCGCGAGTTCCCGCTCGCGCCGCTCGATCTGCCCGATTGCATCACGCTGTTCGTCCAGCGGGCCCGGAACGTGCGCTCGGATCTCGACGTCAGCGAGACAGGACTGCGCGAGATCGAGCTTCTCTGCAGAAGCCTTGACGGTCTTCCACTCGCCATCGAGCTCGCCGCGGCTCGCGCAAAGCTGCTCTCGCCGCAGGCACTCCGAACCCGCCTCGGCGATCGTCTCGCATTACTGGGCGGCGGGGCGAGCGACCTGCCCGCTCGACACCAGACGCTTCGCGGAACCCTCGACTGGAGCTTCGATCTGCTCAGAGCCGAGGAGCGGTACCTCTTCCCCCGGCTCGCAGCCTTCGCCGGGGGATTCACCCTGGACGCAGTCGAGACCGTATGCGGAGCCACCATCGATGCGCTCGAGGCTCTCGTCGACAACAGTCTGGTTCAGGCGAGCGGAGACCGGTTCTCGATGCTCGAGACGGTGCGGTCGTACGCGCAGGAGCGTCTTGCGAGCGGAAGCGAGGAGGAGGAGATGCGGCAGCGCCATGCCGCGTACTTCCTCGCCCTGGCGGAGGACGCGGCGCCACGGCTTGCCGGCGAAGAGCACGCGGCGTGGCTCGAGCTGCTCGAGTCCGAGCACGCGAACCTGCGCGCAGCGCTCGACTTCACCCTGCGCAGCGGCGACGTCGGGGGCGCCCTTCGCTTCGGAGCCGCTCTCTGGCGGTTCTGGCTCGAACGCGGCTACTTCGGCGAGGGTCGCGAGTGGCTCCGGCAGGCGCTCCTCCGCGGCGGGGAGCCCGAGTTGCGATCGCGCGCGTTGACGGGTGCCAGTCTGCTCGCCCACTACGCCGGGGACTACGGAGCGGCGGAAGCACTCTGCCGCGACAGCATTGAGCTGAGCCAGGCGCGTGGCGACGAGGCCGGACGCGCAGCTGCACTCGAGGCGCTCGCCCTGGCCGTTCGGACGCGCGGAGACTTCGCGGGCGCGGAGCGCCTCTTCGAGCAGGCGCTCGAGCTCTTCCGGGCGATCGGCGACGAGACGGGCGTGGCGAGGACGTTCGACCGCTTGGGCATCGCCGCGTGGTTCGCCGGAAACGACGATCGGGCCGAAGCGCTGGTTAACGAGGGTCATGCCGCCTTCCGGCGACTCGGGGACCGCGCCGGGATGGGCCTCGTATCGACGGACCTGGGCCTGTTGGCGCTCAGTCGCGCTGACCCGGGCGCCGCCGAGCCGCTCCTCCTCGAAGGCCTCGCGCTCTCTCAGGAGGTCGCCGACCGCTGGAACGTCGCGAAGGCACTGTACGGATTGGGCGACGCGGCGCGGCTTGCCTCTGACCTCAGGCTCGCCGCCTCGCGCTACGACGACGGCCTGACACTCACCGTCGAGTACGGCTTCCCGTGGTTCACGGCGCTGTTCCTCGAGCGGCTGGCCGGGCTCTGCATGCACGGCGGCGGGCTCGAGCAAGCCGCAGAGCTCTTTGGCGCCGCCGAGACGGTCCGCCAGGACATCGGTGCGCCGATGCCCCCGTACTTTCAGGCGCTCTACGATGTCGACCTCGCGGCTCTCCGTGCAGGACTTCCGGCGTCGGCACTCGAATCGGCGTGGGCCCGCGGATCGACACTGACGCTCGAGCGAGCGAGCGAGTCGGCGCACGCGGTACGCGCGTCACTCGCCGAGTCGGGGAAAGAGGGTCTGACCGGCCGCGAGGTCGAGGTACTCAGCCTCGTGGCTACAGGCTTGACGGACGCCGCGATCGCACAACGGCTCTTCGTGAGCCCTCGCACCGTCCATGCACATCTGCGCTCGATCTATCGCAAGCTCGACGTGCGAACGCGAAGCGCAGCCACTCGGTATGCCGTGGAGCAGGGCCTCGTGCAAGATCGGTAGGGCGAATCGGCAGTCCTGCCGATGTCGGCGGGCCGTCATTTCCCCATCCTCCCAGCGTGACCGGCAACACCAACACGATCGGAGGAACCGTGGACGCAGCGATCACGCCCACCACCATCTCGCTCAGCCGGCGCCGCCGACTCTGGGCCGCCGCACGGCTCGTCCGCATACTGCGCTCGTTCGCCGCATACGTCCAGAGCGGCAGCTCGCATCCGATGTGGAAGAGCGGCTCCCCGGCCGCTCAGTTCTCGCTCCTGCCGGCGCGCGAGCAGGACCGGCTGCTCGACCGCGGCAGGCTCAACGTAACGGCTTGGAAATGAGGCGAACGCACCGCGCGAGCCACTCCGTGTCGGTAATCCTGTCCAGCCGCGCGCCCGCAGGTTCGGAGCGTCTCCACGGAAAGAAAGGATTCCCCCACATTATGAGAGCTGGACAGCTTCTCCTGGCCGCCGCCTGAACGGAGTCTACGCCGGTGCACGCGAGACGTTCACGTCCCGCGAGATCGGCGGACCGGAGTCCGATGCGTCCTCGGACACGATCCAGCTTCTCGCGTAGACGCCAGAGAGTGGGCCGGCGCGTCGGCTGGAAAGTCCGCGCGCTGCTCGCGCCCGGGGGCGGCCCTCGCCCCCACAGTTCGCGCGTGAGGTGACTTGCGGCAGTTCCCTGGGCGCCCGTCCAGCGCAGCGATTGACGCTATGACGGTTGTGTAATGGCTGTGTGACGGATGCGTTGGTGGAGATTTTTGGCTTGTGTATGCGATTTGTGTGCTTGTTGTAAGGGCGTGACGAGCTTCGTGCCTTCTGTAAGGCGCGGGTTAGCTCAACTCGATGACCAGGCCCTCGCGAGCCAGCACGGGTGGAGGCTGCCTGCGTCCGCTGAGCTCACGGGCGCGGGCCAGCAGCAGCTCGAGTGAGCGGTCGGAACGTTCGGGTTCGTGGTGGAACAGCACCAGGCGACGCGCGTCGACCGCGCGGCAGAAGGCGACGGCGTCGTCAACGCTGGAGTGTCCCCAGCCGATCCGCGCGTGGTACTCCTCGTCGAGGTACTGCGCGTCGTGCAGGAGAAGCTCGGCGCCGCCGGCGAGCCCACCGCCCGAGAGCCAGTCGGGCGACCTCCCTTCGATGCGGGCCAGCGCAGGCTCGTGATCCGGCAGATAGGCGAGGCTCGATCTCGCGGTCTCGAGCCGGAAGCCGAGTGTCGGCCCGGGATGGAGCACGAGGTCGGCGAAGAGCAAAACCCCGTCGGCCTGCCATGGTTCGCCCGGCAGGTCGTGAAAGGTGACCCGAGCAGGCACATCGCGGAGGTCGAGCGGGAACAGCGGGGGCGAGAAGGCGCGCAAGATGCGCTCGCGCAGGCCCAGCACCGGTGATCGAGGGCCCCAGATATCCAGCGCCACCTTCTCGTCCCAGAGCGGCGCAAAGAAGCGCAGCCCCTCGAGATGGTCGAGATGCAGGTGGGTCAGGAAGAGGTTGATCTGGCGCGTGCCCCGCCGGACGAGATCGAGACCGAGCGAACGGATGCCAGTGCCGGCGTCGAGGACGAGTGCCCCTTCGTTGCCCAGCACCACCTCCACGCAGGAGGTATTGCCACCGTACTCGACCGTGCTCGGCCCGGGCGTCGGAACCGAGCCGCGACACCCCCAGATCCTCAGCTGCACCGACACTTGCGCCTAGCCACGCCAGAAGAGCACGACGATGCCGACGAACTCATCGGTCTGCGCGAACAGGGGAAACGCGGTCACTTCGATCTGGCGCTCGACGCCGTCCACGCTCGTGGCGAGATACCGGAGGTGCGATGCGCGGTGCTCGGCGAGGGCGATCCGGGGCGGCCGGCGCTCAGGCGGAAGCGGTTCCGCAGCGAGTGTCCTCGGCTCGAAGGGGGCGACCCAGTCGTCGAGCGGCGTCTCGCCCACCTCCGCAAAGGGTCTGCCGAGGACCGCCTCCGCTGCCTCGTTGTAGAAGACCAAGTACCCGCGCGCGTCAGCGATCAACGTCGGCGTCGACAAGTTCGAGGCGAACTCGCGCGCGAGGATCAAGACAAGATGCTTCTGCCGCGGTGTATCCACCTGAGCGTCGCCCGTACCACGATACAAGGCGGCCGATTCCGAGCTAATCGTCGCTTTGGTCGCGACTGTCCTCGCCTGGGCCGCGGTCCCGAAACTCCCGCTCGACGCAGACCGGGCAGAACATCACCGCTTCGCCATAGTCCGTGAGATAGCCTCGCCATCCCTTGGCGTCAGGTCCGCTTGCCGCTCCGCATTCGGCGCAAACAAGCGGGTGCTCGCATCCGGTCTCCTCGCTCATGGCGTGCAGCAGATCCCGCTCGAGAATTACGATCTCCTCGCCTCGGGGTGATTGCCGAATCCGCGTTCTAGCCGCGTCACAACCGACAGGCATAGTGCAAACAGATCAATTCGAGCCGACTCTCACTCGGCGGGCGTCAGAGGCAGAGGGGGCTACGGTCGGCCGCCGCCCCCTTCGCGTCTCAACTCACCCCGCGAGCGCGGCGCAGAACCTGTCCAAATTGACTGTGGCGCCCGCCTCGGGGGTGAGAACGAACTGCGGGAACCGGCGCGCGGCGATATCCACCCGACCGGCGCTGATGAACAGACCGCCGTCGGGAAGCGGCAGCCTCGCGATGATCCCGCTCGTGAACACCTCGCTGATGTTGCCGCTGCTGTCGAAGCGGACACTGATGTCGTACATGAACGGGACGGTCGTCAGCGATGCCCCGTTCGCGCTGAACCTGGTCTGCTCGTTGACGTGCACTTGAACTCGCGTGCGTGCGCCGCTGTTGTCGAAAAACTCGATCTCTCTGGCGCTCACGGTTGCATCGACCGTGATCGGGAAAGCGCAGACAGCTTCGAGGACACCCGAATCCGTAAATGACGTCTCAGACCTGAGAGGCGGGGCGGCTGCGGCAACAGACGCGAAAACCGCCATCACGCCCACGCCCGCAAGGACAGCGGACATGACGAAAACCCTGAACCGCTTCATCTCTTCCACCTCCTCTCCTCTAGCCGACCTGGTAGCGCCGGGAGCCACATCTTCAGACGGAGGTCAAATCCTTGCACTTGCCCCGAAGACGGGGGCGCTCCTGGAAAGCGCTGCTACTGTCCCCCGGTGAGCGTCGCCTTGTGGACGGCGTACGACGAGGGGTACCTGAGGACGTACGAGTGGGCGGGCGGGCTCGCGGACGGGCGGCCCTTGCCCGGCCGCACTGCCCGAACGAGCGAGGCGGAGGGCCGGGCCCGGTAGGTGAGACAACGCGCGTGGCAGGTCGTTGCCGGCGTCGGCGTCCTCGTGGTCGCCTCGGCGTGCGCAGACGAGCAGCGACGTGTGGACTCACTCGGCGACAAGGTCGTGTTCGCCAGCGATCGCGCGCTGACGCCTCAGGCCGAGGAGGATTCGTACGACACGCGCCGGCTCGACCTGTACGTGATGGACGCCGACGGCCAGCACGTCCGGCGCCTCACGAGCAACTTCCTCACCGACGTCTTTCCCGCCGTCTCGCGCGACGGCAAGCTCATCGCCCTGACGCGCGACGTCGACGGTTTCGCGCAGGTGTGCGTGATCGACGGTCGCGGCCGACATCTGCACAGGCTGACCCGGGGACACGCCAACAGCGGCTTGCCGGCGTGGTCGCCGGACGGGCGACAGATCGCGTTTGCCAGCGACCGGAACGGACCCGACGAAGGGGACGAGATCTTCGTCATGAACGCCGACGGAACCGACCAGCACGCCGTCACGCGGAACCTTCCACAGGCGGACGACGCGTGGCCGTCGTGGTCGCCGGACGGCCGGCGGTTGGTCTTCGCGCGCGAGACGCCGAGCGGGAGCGGGATCTACGTCGTGAACCTCGACGGCAGCGGGCTGCGACGGCTCACCCGCGAGCCGAACGCGCTCGACACGCAGCCCTCGTGGTCGCCGAACGGGGACGAGATCGTGTACGAGAGCGACCTGTTCATGCTGCCGGGCCAGATCTTTGCGATGCGTGCCGACGGCTCGGGGCGCCGCCAGCTGACCGATCCGACGGTGGGCGCGAGCAGCCGGCCCACCTGGTCCTCGGACGGACGCCGGATCGTCTTCATGTCGAGCCGGGCGCGGCACACGTCGGTGTGGACGATGGACGCGGACGGCAAGCACCAGGTGCAGCTGACACGTGAAGAGGGCTTCGACGGCTTCCCCGCCGCAGGCTGAACCTAGCCCGCCAGGTCCTCGATCGGCATGAAGTCGTAGTCGAGGCCGAATGCGCGCGGCCCGAAGACCTCGAGCGCTTCGGGCGTGCGCATGATCTCCGGCGTCGAGACGACCATGATCTTCACGCGCTGGCCGTAGCGAATGCCCTCGGTCGTGATCGGCTCGGCCGTGTCGGCCTCCAGCACGCAGATGAGGTCCGGGACGATGCCGCAGACCTCCCCGTCGTGCAGCGCGATCAGGTGCTCGTTCTGGAAGGTGAGCTCGAGCGTGCCGTTCCCATTTGTCGACTCGATGCGCGCGTTTCCCTTGGCGAAGCCCTCGGTCGTGCGCCGGAAGACGTCGACGACCTTCCCTTCGAAGACCACGCGCGCAAACCCGTAGAGGGTCCCGCTCAGCAACTCGATCAGCGCCTCGAACGGATCGTCGTGGCGTTCGCGCGCCTCGCGCAGGCAGCGGCCGACCGCGATCCCGAGGCTGATCGTCCCCGGCACGGACGTGTGCTTCGCGTCGGCCCCGTCCATCGCGTACTCGGCGATGAGCGACGCCCCGCCCATGCGAATCGTGATCCCGCGCGCGAGCCACTCCATCGTCTCGTTGTCGTGCGAGGTGACGAGTGCCGTGTCGCCGTGCTCGTTCGTGATCGCCATCGGCGTCCCCGGGACGCCGTAGACGTGGAAGGTCTCCATCTGCAACTCGGGAAACGCACGCCCCATCCCGTCTGCGTCGATCACGGGCAGGCCGGTGCGCGCAGCGACGACGAGCGGCATCGTCGAATTGATGCCGCCGCACTCGATCGGCATCGTCGCGTCTGCGCGGCGGCCGAGATGTCGCTCGAGAGCACGCAGCGACGCGACGGCCTCGTCACCGCTTGGGATCTTCTCGATCATCACCGTCGGCGCACCCATCATCGCCGTCGGGATCACGAACCAGTCGTCGGGCACGTCGTCGAGCGGGACGAGGAGGACGCGCCCGCCCTCGTCCATGGCGCGCTCAACCATCAGCCGGCCGATGTACGGATCGCCGCCGCCGCCGGTGCCGAGAAACGCGGCGCCGCGCGCCAGGTCGAGCAGATCTTGCCGCGTCAACTCCCTTGCCACGCGCCGAACCGCTCCTCGACCGGAAGGTAATCGATGTCGTAGCCGAAGTAGCGCGGGCCTGCGAGCTCGAGGCCTGCGTCGGTGCGCCAGCGGGGATCGCAGGGCGTCGCGACGACGGTGACGCGGAAGCCGTAGCGCAGCTCCTCGGTGGTGATCGGCTCGCCGGTCTCGGTGTCGAGCACGATGATGAGATCGGGCACGGTGACGACGATCTCTCCGTTGCGCAACGCGACGAGATGCTCGTTCTGGAAGCGGATCTCCAGCGTCGAGCCCTCGTCGTCGCCGGTGCCCTCGATCCGCGCGTCGCCGCGCGCGAAGCCTGTCTGCGTTCTGCGCGCGACGTCGGAGATCTTCCCGGTGAAGACGCGGAAGCCGTTCAGACGCTCGAGCACGGCCTGGATCGCGTCCTCATGTGCTGCACGCCTCTCGCGAATGAGCCGTCCGAGCTCCTCTGCGAGGCCGATCGTGCCCGGCACCATCGCCTCCTTCAGCATTCGCCCGTCCATGGCGTAAAGCGCGATCATCGCGGAGCAGCCCATATCGATCGTGAGCGAGCGCGCAAGCCGCTCGGTCCAGCGGTTGTCGATCGTCTCGATGATCGCTGCGTTGCCCTTCTCGTCCGCGAGCGCCATCGGCGTCGCCGACACCCCGTACATCGTCGGCGTCACCATCTGGATCTCCGGGAACGCGCGTCCCATCCCGTCGGCGTCGACGAGCGGGATGCCCATGGCAGCGGCGACGCCGAACGGCGTCGTCGAATTGAGCCCGCCCGCCTCGATCGAGACCGTGTGCGTGATCGCCTTGCCGAGGAACTCCTGCAGCGCCTTGAACGCGCGGATGATCTCGTCGCCCCGCGGCAGCTTCTCCACCATCACCGTCGGCGCGCCCATCATCGCCGAGGGGACGACGACCGCGTCGTCCGGAACCTCGTCGGGTGAGACAAGCGCGACCGGCCCCTGCTCGCGGATCGCCTGCTTCGCGAGCAGCGTCCCGATGTATGGGTTGCCGCCGCCGCCGGTACCCAGGATGGCGGCGCCGACGGCGAGATCGTCCAGGTTCTCCTCACCGACCAGGCGCAACGTCGGCCCTCCTCAGCTCGAGCTCTCCGACCGCCTTCACGTGGATGCGCGTCGCGTTCGACGGCAGGTATGCCAGCGGCACCTCCTCCACGTCGACGATGTGGACGGTGCCCGCGCTCGCACCGGCGGCGATCGCTTTCTCCGTCGCCTCGTCCTTCGCGTGCTGCAGCGCCTCGTCCCTCGGCACGCTCTCCAGCGAGAAGACGCGGTCGACCTCCCCGCCGATCTGCGCGATCGCGGCTCCGATCGCGTTCGCCACTGCGAAGTGCTCCGGCTTCACCACCTCGCTCGCACCGGGCAGGGAGTCGGCGAGCAGGATCGAGCCGCCGCCGACGACGACCACGGGGATGTCGCCTGCGCTCGTCTTCATGCGGTCGACCGACTCCGCGATCGTCGTCTCGATCAGGTGGACCGCGCGCTCGACGAGACCGCGGTCGAGCGAGGCGACACGGTCCGAGTCGCCGATCTCCGCGAGCCCGGCCGCGACTGCGATGTCGGTTGCCGTCAGCTCGCCGCCCCCGAAGACGAGCGCGCGCTCGGTCAGCTCGTACCCGACGGAGTCCGGGCCGACCGCCGGCAAATCGCCGCGCACGAGGCTGCCGCCGCCGAGCCCGAACGAGAAGACGTCGGGCATGCGGAAGTTCGTGCGCACGCCCCCGATCTCGACCGCGATCGACGCCTCGCGCGGAAAGCCGTGGTGCAGCGCCCCGACGTCGGAGGTCGTGCCGCCGATGTCGACGACTGCGCAGTCGAGAATTCCCGACAAGAAGGCGGCGCCGCGCATCGAGTTCGTCGGGCCGGACGCGAACGTCGCAACCGGGTAGCGCTCGGCAAAGTCGACGCTCATCAGCGTCCCGTCGTTCTGCGAGAGGTAGACCGGCGCGTCGATCCCGAACTCCGCAAGGGCCGTGTGGAAAGCCTCGACGATATGCACCGCCAGATCGCGCAGGCACGCGTTCACGATCGTCGCGTTCTCCCGCTCGAGCAGACCGATGCGGCCGATCTCGTGCGAGAGGCTGATCGCCGCGTCGGGCAGCTCCTCGGCGACGAGCTCCGCCGTTCGCTGCTCGAACTCGGCGTTCACGGGCGAGAAGACGGACGAGATCGCAACGGATCGGATCTCCCGCCGTCCGATCTCCTGCGCCGCGTTGCGAATCTCGTCGGGATCGAGCCGGGAGATCTCGCGCCCGTCGAACTCGTGCCCGCCGTGGACGAGGAACGAGTGGTCGCCGAGTGCGGCGCGAAGTCGATCGGGCCAGTCGACCATCGGCGGCAGCGCCTGGGTCGCGGGCAGACCGAGGCGGATGCAGGCGGTGGGCATGAGGCGCTTCGCCTCGACAACGGCGTTCGTGAAGTGCGTCGTCCCGATCATCACTCCCTGCACGTGCGACGCATCCACGCCCCGGTCGGCGATAAGCGTGCGCAGCGCGGCGACGATGCCGGTCGTGACGTCGGCCGTCGTCGGCGTCTTCACCTCGGCGAGGACGCGGCGTTCGTCCATGAGCACCGCGTCAGTATTCGTTCCTCCCACGTCGATGCCGATCCGCATCTCGCTCTCCTTTTAGGCTTCGAGGGTCAGGCCTGCGCGGTGCTGGAAGTCCTCCGGCGTGATCTCGCCCGCCACGGCGCGCCAGCAGGCGACGAGGTGGCCTTCCCCGAGCGGCTGCAGCGTCTGCTTCTCCTCGCGGCAGCGGTCCTTCGCGAACGGGCAGCGCGGCGCGAGGCGACACGCGGGCGGAGGGTTGATCGGGGACGGAACCTCGCCCGGGAGCATCATGCGCAGGCGCCGGTCGAGCAGTTCGTCCGGCGGCAGCGCGGAGAGCAGCGCACCGGTATACGGGTGACGCGGCCGTGCAAAGATCTCGGCGGTCGGCCCGATCTCGACGATCTCGCCGACGTACATCACGGCAACGCGCGACGAGAGATACCCGATCACGGAGAGGTCGTGCGAGATGAAGATCTGGGTCAGGTGCAGGTCCGACTGGAGGTTGCGGAGGAGGTTGATCAGCGTCGCCTGCACCGAGACGTCGAGCGCCGACGTCGGCTCGTCGAGGACGAGCACCTCCGGGTTGGCGGCGAGCGCGCGCGCAATTCCGACGCGCTGCTGCTGTCCGCCCGAGAGCTGGTGTGGATAGCGGCTCAAGTGGTCGCGCGAGAGACCGACGCGCTCGAAGAGCTCGATGGTGCGAGTGCGAACCTCCTTGCCGCGGGCGATGTCGTGCAGACGCAGCGGCTCGGCGACGGCCTGGCCGACGGCCATGCGCGGGTTGAGCGATCCGAGTGGATCCTGGAAGACCATCTGGAGCTTCGGCCGTAGCTCGCGCAACGCGGAGCGGCTGAGCTCGGTGAGCACGGTCTCCCCGAAGCGGACCACGCCCGCGGTCGGCTCCTCGAGCCGCAGCGCGACCCGGCCGAGCGTGGACTTTCCAGATCCCGACTCGCCGACGAGCCCGAGGGTCGTGCCGCGCCTGACGTCGAGCGAGACGCCGTCGACCGCGCGCAGCGTCTCCGACTTGAAAGCGGCGGTCTTGATCGAGTAATGCTTCGCGAGGTTCTCGACCGCGAACATCACGTCGTTCTGCGGGACGGCGTCAGCTACCACTCGCGGCCATCTTCTCGCGCACCGGGACCGGGTTGTGGCAGGCCGCCCGCTGGCCCGGGACCATGTTCGTGAGATCGGGCTGGCGCTGCGCGCAGATCTCCTTCGCGTTCGGGCACCGGGGATGGAATCGACAGCCGCTCGGCGGCCGCATCAAGTCGGCGACCGTCCCGGGGATCGCGGGAATGTCGCCCGTCATTCCGACGTGCGGCCGCGACTGGAGCAGCGCGTTCGTGTACGGATGACGCGGCGAGCTGAAGACGTGCTCGACAGGGCCGACCTCGGCCAGCCGCCCCGCGTACATGACGACGACGCGGTCGCAGATCTCCGCAGCGAGGGCAAGGTCGTGTGTGATCAGCAGGATCGCCATCCCCGTCCGCTCACGGACCTCGCGCAGCAGCTCAACCATCTGGTACTGGGTCGTGACGTCGAGCCCGGTCGTCGGCTCGTCGGCGATCAGCAGGCGGGGTTGCGCGGAGAGGGCGAGCGCGATCATGATCCGCTGCGCCATCCCGCCGGAGAGCTCGTGCGGGTACGCCCGCAGGCGGCGCTCGGGCTCGGCGATGTGGACGCTGCGCAACAGGCGCACCGCCTCGGCGTGCGCCTCTGGCTTGCTCATGCCTCGCCTGATCCGCAGGACCTGCGTCATCTGGTTGCCGACGCGGATGACGGGGTTCAGCGCGCTGCGCGGGCTCTGGAAGATCATCGAGATCTCGGCTCCGCGCACCTCGGCTTCGAGCGTCTTCTCGGGCAACTTCCGCAGGTCGCGTCCGTCCCAGAAGACCTCGCCGGCGACGATCTTGCCGGGACGCTTCAGCAGGCCGATGATCGAGTACGCGGTCACGGACTTGCCCGCGCCGGTCTCGCCCGCAATGCCGACGACCTCGCCCGCGTCCACGTCGAGGTCGAGCCCATCGATCACGTTGAGCTCGCCCGCACGGATGAAGAACGACGTTCGCAGGCCGCAAACCTCCAGCAGCGCCATCTAGGCCCGCCTCCGCCGGGGGTCGAGGATGTCCTGGAGGCCGTCGCCGAGAAGGTTGAAGCCGAGCACCGTCACTGCGATCGCGAGGCCCGGGAACGTGTAGATCCACCAGTGCCCGTTGAGGAAGTCCTGGAGCCCCATGCTGACCATCACGCCCCACTCCGCCCGCGGCACGCGCACGCCGAGCCCGATGAACGAGAGGCCGGCCGCCTCGAGGATCGCCCAGCCGCACTGAAGGGTCGAGACGACGATGATCGGCACGAGCGTGTTCGGGAGCAGATGCCGCCAGAGCAGGCGGTAGCGCGTGTTGCCGACGCCGACCGCGGCGAGTGCGTACTCGCTCTCCTTTGCGCTGAGCATCAGGTTCCGCATCAGGCGGGCGTAGCCGGGCACGTTGATCGCCGCCGTCGCGACGATCACCGTGGAGACGCCCGGACCCATCGCGAACGCGATCGCCATGGCGAACACGAAGCGCGGAAAAGCCTGCAGCACGTCCTGGCTGCGCATGATCACCTCATCCGTCCAGCGGCCGAGGAAGCCGGCGATCGCGCCGAGCAGGACGCCGATGCACATCGAGACCGCGACGGCCGACAGGGCGATCTCGAGGTCGAGCCGGGCCGCGACGAGCACGCGTGAGAACACGTCGAGGCCGTACTGGTCGGTGCCGAACGGGTGCGCCCAGCTCGGCGGCTGCGCGATCGCGTTGAGATCGATCTTGTACGGGGGATACGGCGTGATCTCGGGCGCAACGATCGCGGCGAGCACGACGATGCCGACTATGACCGCGCCGGCGATCGTCGCCGGGTTGCCGCGGAACTGGTAGAGCAGGTCGGAGAGCCTGCCCGGGGCCGCAGGCGCTTCCGCCTCGGTGCCGAAACGGCTCTCCTCGATCCAGGGCTGAGTCATCAGTACTGGATGCGCGGGTCGAGGGCCGCAGTCGCGAGGTCGAGCGCCAGGTAGATCATCATGTAGAGGAAGGTCACGAGCAGCACGAAGCCCTGGATCGCGGGGAAATCGCTCGCCAGGATCGCGTTGTAGGAGTACAGGCCGATACCGGGCCAGTTGAAGATGATCTCGACGAGGACCTCGCCGCCGAGCGCGTACCCGTAGACCGCGGCGATGATCGTCAGGATCCCGATCGACGCGTTCTTCAGCGCGTTCCGCCTGACCACGACGCCGAAGGGCAGGCCGAGCGATCGCGCCGTGCGGACGTAGTCCGACTCGAGCACCTCGACCATCGACGCGCGCGTGAAGCGCGCGATCGGAGCCATCGCCACGAACGCAAGCGTGACGCATGGGAGCACGAGCGCCTTGACGACCTCCCAGAACGCGCCGAGGTCGCCCTGGATCAACGTGTCGATCGTGAGGATCCCCGTGATCTCGTCGAAGTCGGTGCTCGCCGACCCGGTTCGGCCGACCGGCCCGGGCAGCCACCCGTACTTGTAGAAGAAGACGTAGAGGAGGATGAGCCCCAGCCAGAAGATCGGCATCGAGACGCCCGAGACCGAGACCACCCGCGCGGTGTGGTCGATCCAGGAGTCTTTCTTCACGGCCGCCGCGATCCCGAGCGGCACCGCGAGGATGACCGCGAGCAGCATCGCGTAGGTGACGAGCTCGAAGCTGGCCGGGAAGCGCTGGCGGAGATCCTTCGACACCTCCTGCGCCGTCGAGTACGAGACGCCCATGTCTCCGTGGGCGAGGTCCCGGACGTAGAGCGCGAACTGGGTGTAGAACGGCCGGTCGAGGTAGGCCTCGTGCTTCATCTCGGCGCGCCGCTCGTCCGAGATGTACGGCCCGGCCACGCGGTCGATCGGGTTGCCCGGCACGATCCGCGTCAGGGCGAACGTGAGGAAGAGCGCCGCCGCGAGGACCGGCACGACGAACAGCAACCTGCGGAGGCCGTACCGGAGCAGCCGCATCAGCGGAGCCGGCTCATCTCCCGGTTGCCGTTCGCCGCGCCGTCATCCTCTCGGCGTCACGCCTTCCACATGTAGGCGTAGCGGTTCAGCTCGTCGTTGTAGTAGCGGTAGCCCATCACGTTCTTGCGCACGACGACGTTCCAGTTCGCGCCGTACAGGTATGCGTGCGGGGCATCATCGACGACGAGCTTCTGCGCCTGCCGCGAGCCCTGGAGACGACCCTTCTGGTTGAGGGACAGCGTCCACTTCTTCACGAGGCTGTCGACTGCCGCGTTCTTGTAGCTCGTGTAGTCCGTCGGGCTGTTGGACGCGACATTCCAGCTCATGTGGTACCAGGGGTCGTTGACCCACGACAGCCACTCGTCGATCCAGCATTGGAGCTTGCGGCCCTGCTCTTGCTCGTTGAACGGCGCAAAGGCGAGCTTCTGCACACTGACCTTCAGCCCGATCTGCTGAAGGTTCGCCTGGATGAGGATCGCAGCGCGCTCCGCCTCCTCCCAGTCGGCACGGACCGTGATCGTGATCGCCGCCGCTCCCTGGCCGTTCGGATGGCCGGCCTCCTGGAGCTTCTGTTTCGCCTTGTTCAGGTCGGTCTGGTAGTGCCAGTAGCTGAAGTCGCTGCTCGGCATTCCCGCGCCGACGATGCTCCGGTTCAACTGCGCGTAGCCGTGCATCACGTTTTCGAGGATCGCGTTGTACGGAACCGCGTAGCTGATCGCCTGCCGCACGGCCTTCTTGTCGAACGGCGGCTTCGTCGTGTTCATCTCCAGCATGACGTTGCGAGGGTTCGGGAACGAGAGGACCTTCAGATTCGGGTCCTGCTTCAGAGAGTCGAGGTCCTTGACCGGCGGGACCATGATCATGTCGACCTCGCCGCGCTTCAGCAGCAGCTCGCGCTGCGTGGCCTCGGGGACGATCTTCTGGATGATCCGCGCCAGGCGCGGCTTGCCCCCGTAGTAGCTGTCCCACCGTTTGAGCGTGATCTGGTCGCCCGGCGTGTACTTCTCGAGCATGAACGGCCCGTTGCCGGTTGCCAGGTGCTTCTTGAAGTACTGGGTCGCCCACTTGTCGCCGTGGGCTGCGTGCTTCAGTGCCTCCTGGTACTCGACCGCGCTCGTGTTGTGCATGGTGTTGTTCTTCATGAGCAGCAGGTTGGGCTGGTTCATGCGGATCCGCACCCGGCGTTCGTCGAGCGCCTTGATGTGGCTCGGGTCGGTCACCGCCGCCATCGTGAGCAGGAAGTACGAGATCCCCTTGGCCTCGAAGACGCGGCGATAGCCCTGCTCGATCGACTTCGCGGTGAGCGGGGTTCCGTCGTGGTAGCGAAGGCCCTTGCGCAGCGTGAAGACGAAGTCGTTCCCCTTGCGGACGTAGCTCTGCGCCAGCATTCCGAGGATCTTCTCGGTGTCGACCGTGTTGTACGCCCGGCCGTTCAGGTGCTTCGTGACCTGCTTGTACTGCGTGAGCTGGTCGAAGGTGTTCTGGATCGTCGTCTGCGACGGCTTGCTGCCGACGGTGAACGCGGGATCGAACGTGTCGACGTCGCCCTCGACCGCAACGATCAATGTGTCCTTCGGCGTGGCAATTGTCCGGCGGCGTCGGCGCGTGCCCGCCCTGGCCGCTCCCGTGAGCGAGCCGCCGATCGCGACCGCGGCCGCCGCGGCGCCGCCTTTCTTGAGCAGATCCTCGCGCGTGAGCTGGTGGTCAGACGGCGGCGGGGCCGCCGGATCGACCGACGCCGGGTCCCTGTCTTCCATGCGATTCCTCCTGCGCTCGAGGGTGTGTGTGATTGACCCCATCCGCTGCGGCCGTGCCGCAGCGCACGGCGAAGGCATTCATCAGCTCTCTGCCATCACCCCCTCCGATGCTGTATGTGGCATTCGGCGCGAACCGTTCAAGGCGCGAGTGTACACCGCCGGCATCGCCTTTTCAGAACCTGGGGCACAGGCCCTTGTCACCGCCGACTGGGACTCGCCCGAGGTATGGGAGGATGAGACATGACCGGAGAGAGCCGTATGACCGGCGTCCTGGAGGCCATGCGCCGGCGGCGGATGCACCGGTACTTCGACACGGCCCCGCTCGACGACGAGACGCTGCGTACGCTCGCGTGGGCCGCGACCCGCGCGCCGGTCGGAGGCAACGAGCCGTCGCGGTTCCTGATCGTCGTCAAGGATCCGCGCCTCGTGAAGACCCTGGTCGAGGTGTCGCCGAGCTACATCGGGACGATGCCGGCCGCGATCATCGCCGTGCTCACGGACACCGAGCGCGCGCTGAAGGAGATGGGGACGCAGGGTCGCGAGCAGCTGTCGCGCATCGACGCGGGCGCGGCCGCCGAGCACATCGCGCTCGCTGCAATCGAGCTGGGCATCGGCGCCTACCTGTTCCGCTGCTCGAACGAGGCGGCGCTGCGCGCGGTGCTCGACCTCCCCGAGCGCGTGCGCGTGGAATGGCTCGCGGCTGTGGGCCATCCGGCCGAGAAGGCGTCGTTCGTGCCCAAGGCGCCGCCTCAGGTCGTGTACGTCGACAGGTGGGGCGGCGAGGAATGGGAGGTGCGGAGGCCGTGAGCGAGGCAACCCACCCCGAGGCGTTCCGCCTCGCGACGTTCCTCGTCACCGCCGCGCGCGACGCGATCGACGAGCCGGCGATCTACGCGCCGTTCCGGATGATCGACGCCGTCGACCGCCTGATCGCGCGGTCGTTCGACGACGACTTCCTCAGCGCCGTCCAGCCGGAACTCGAGCGGGAGAAGCAGAAGGTCATGGGCGACAGGGACGCCTTCGTGGCCTGGCTCGACGACCTGGCCGCCCGCTTCGCGACCGAGGCGAAGAGGCGGAACCTGGGAGCGGGGATGTGAGCGCGGAGATTCGCGCGGCGACCGACGTCGGCGGGACGTTCACCGACCTCGTCTACTTCTCGACCGACCCCGAGACCGGAGCCCAGGAGGTCGTCACCGCGAAGTCGGACACGACGCCGCCGGACTTCGAGCAGGGCGTCGTCAACGTCCTCCGCAAGAGCGGTGTCGCGCTCGACGAGATTGCGTTCCTCGCGCACGGCACGACCCTCGTCGTCAACGCACTCGCCGAGCGCAAGGGTGTAAAGACGGGCCTCGTCACGACAGACGGCTTCCGCGACTCGCTCGAGATCGCGCGTGGGAACCGCCCCGACTTCTTCAACCTCCACTACGAGAAGC
>JBKPCT010000052.1:0-7779 GCA_046727515.1 Actinomycetota bacterium
AGCCCTTCCCGGGAAGCGACCACGGCGCCCGACCGTACGGACCGCTCCAGACGGCGCCGACCCGATTAAGAAGAAGAACAAGACCAAGATCAACACCCGCTCACCCCATCAGCAGAGGGGAGGGTAGAGCTATCAGCGACCGAGTGAAGGAGATCGAGGAGCGGTTCCCCGGGCTGCCCCGCTTCGTCCACCGCCGGATCGCCGCTTACCTCGAGCACCGCTCCGAGGCGAACGCGGAGGCCCTCGTCACATCGGTCAGGGCGTGGCTCTCGTGGAGGGGCCAGGTCGGCCGGTTCCAGCAGCGGCGCGGGCCCCGGCTTCGGCAGGCGCCTCCGCCGACGGGCCTCGTTCGCGTACGGACGATCAGCCGTCCACTGAGATCTGCCCGGCGGATCCGCGGGCGTTCGACGGCTCGCAGGAGGGGTAGCCCCAGCCGATCGGACGACCCAGAACCGCCGCGTGATCGGCCGCTCGCCCCTGCGGTTCGCGGGGTGGCGCTGTGAGCGGCGAGGCGTGGGTGCCCACGTGCGCGGGGTGTGGCGAGGCGATGGCCGGCCGCGCCGCCGACGCGAAGTACTGTCCGGACAAGCCTTGCCGCCAGAAGGCGTACCGTCGGAGACGGAAGGCTGATACCGGCGCTGCCCTCTTGGTCCGGCATGAGCGGGCCATGGGCCACGTCTGGGACATCAACGACCCCCGCTGGCGGTCCGAACTGCTCTTCGCGGTCGTCTGGCCAGACTTGTGGTGGGAGGGGAAGGTGGCATGACCGCCAGCCCCGAAGTCCTGGCCGAGTTGCTCGCCCGGGTCGTCGCCGCCAGGGAGGAGCTCGAGGCCGGCGCGCTCGACCAGGCGGCGCAGATCCTCGCCGATCTCGAGCCGGACGTCGCAACGCTGCTCGAGGAGGCCGCGTGAACGGCTGGACCGACGACGCGCTCGCGCTCGTCCTCCGGCTGCGAGGGTGGACGCCGGAGGCGATCCAACAGCTCGGCCTCACCTGGGATGACCTCAACGGCCGCCCCGTCGGCATCCCCGTCGTCGACGCGACGGGCGACAGGGTCGGCGTGCTCCGCTACGACCCGACCGGCGAGACGGAGCCGAAGATGCTCGCCGAGACCGGCTCCACCCGCGATCTGTTCCCGCCTCCGGAGACGCTCCCGAATGACGTCAACGAGCTCGTGCTCGGCGAGGGCGAGCCCGACGTGCTCGCCCTCCTCTCGGCCGGCTTCACCGCGGTCGGCGTGCCTGGCACCGGAGGCTGGAAACGCGAGTACGCCGGCCGCTTCTCCGGCCGCCGCTGGACCGTCTACGTGACCTTCGACTGTGCCGACGTCAGCCGGCGGAGCGCCGCGACCGCCGCGCACGATCTCGCCGCCGCCGGCGTCGACGCCCGCGTCGTCGAGCTCGACCCCTCGAGGGACGACGACCACGACGTGACGGACTTTCTGCTTGAGCACGGCGCCGAAGCACTGCGCGCGCTGCTCGAGCAGGCCGAGCCGTACAGGCTGCCGGCCGAGGGCGCGCCACCCGGCGCGGGCGACCTCCCTGCCGTTCCGCTCGCCGACCTGCTCGACGAGCATGCCCGCTTCTACCGTCGCTTCCTCGCCGCCCTCACCGACGCGCACTTCGACATACTCGCGCTCTGGGACGCGCACACGTTCGTGGTCGCCGCGGCCGACTCGACGCCGTACCCGCACGTCACCTCGGCCGAGATCGAGAGCGGCAAGACTCGGCTACTCGAGGTCGCCGACCTCCTCACTTGCAGGTCGGCGCCGCTGCTCGACCCTACGGCCGCGTCCCTGTACCGAGGTCTCGAATCGGGAGAGATCGTCACCCTCCTGATTGACGAGGTCGACAACTTCCTGCCCGGCGGCAAGGCCGATTCGGACGCGAAGAAGTCCACCCTCGCGATTCTCAACAGCGGCTACCGACGTGGAATGCGTGTGCCTCGCGTCACCGACGGACGGACGCTCGAGTGGTTCAGCCCCTTCGGCCCGAAGATGCTCTGCGGAAACGGCGAGCTGCCGCGCGCCCTCGCGAGCCGATCGCTGCGGATCAGGATGCGCCGCCGCCGCCGCGACGAGCCGATCGAGCGGTTCCGTCGCAAGCGCGCCGCCCGCGAGGCGCGTCCGCTCACCGACGGTGTCGCCGCCTGGGCGGCGTCACCGGGCGTGCTTGAGGCGCTCGAGGCCGCCGACCCCGAGCTGCCGGACGAGCTCGGAGACCGTGAGCAGGACGTGTGCGAGCCGCTCGTCGCGATCGCCGACCTGGCCGGCGGCGACTGGCCGCGGCGGGCCCGGGCGGCGTTCGTGCACCTCTTCGCTGGCGCGCGCGAGGCGGCCGCGACCGAGTCGCAGGGCGTGCGGCTCCTCGCCGACGTCCGTGACGTCCTCGAGGGGTTCGGCGAGCGCGTCTCGACCGCCGACCTGCTCGCCAAGCTGAACGGGCTCGAGGAGCGGCCGTGGGGAGGCTGGAACGACGGCGCCGGGCTGCGGCCGCGCAACCTCGCCGGGCTGCTCCGGCCCTTCGAAGTGCACTCGACGACGGTTCGGCTCGACGACGACAAGGTCGCGAAGGGGTACAAGCGCGAGGACTTCGACGACGCGTTCGCACGCTACCTGGCGCCCTACCTGGCACCTCTAAGCGTTACATCGGTTACAACGGCTCAACCAAGCAAAAAACCGGCCGACTCCATCCGTTACACCGACCCCCATGTAACGGATTCGAAGAGGCCGCAAACCCGCATGGATACACGGGTGTGACGGATGTAACGGATCCAGGCCCCGGGGAGAGCGAGGAGGGCCACAAACGGGCCGATGAGCAGGCCCCGGATGTAGCCGACGTCGGCAACGAGCGCTTCCTCCTCGACGAGGGCGAGCTCGGGCTCGACGAGGACGAGCTCGAGCGGCTCGCCCAGCTCTCCGTCCAGGCGCAGGAGCAGGACACGACCGGCGACCCGCAAGACGCCGACGTCGAGAGCGAGCGCTGGCGCGGGCGGATCGCGGAGCCTTCTCGCGATGGGGAGTGGCTCGCGCGCGACGGCGTCTGGCGCTCGTTCGAGAGCGACCCGCCGGTGCCCGGCGAGTCGTCGACACGAGGTACGGCCCGCCGTCCGTCGACGTGGAGGCCGCCCCCGGCGAGGCGGCAGAGCGGAGAAGCGCATGAGCAGCGACGACGTCACAGCCCGCGCACTCAAGGCGGCCGCGGTAGCAGCGCAGAAAGCGATACTCGAGTTCGCGCAGCGCTTCGACCGGCGCGAGGACTACCTGCCGCTCGAGGGGCTCGCGCAGCACGTGATGCGGCAGGTGCTCGAGGCGGGCCTCGTCGTCATACACGAGGAGGCGCAATTCGACCCATCCCAACAGCAAGCGGCGCTGGTCGTCATCGAGCGCATGGTGTGGGGCGACATGGACACCGCGATCTGCGATCTCGAGCTCTGCCTCCGGCGAGCCCTGGAGGCGACGGCCGAAGACTTCGTCAGATGGGAGAACGATCTCGGCCTGCGGTTTGGAGAGGCAGGTTTTGACGAGTTCACTCTCCCCGACAGCTCGATCGAGGAGATGCCGCTCGACGTGCGGCTCTCGTACGTAGCCCGGCTGCTCAGATCGCTCGCCCTCCACTACGGAGTCAGCGCCGAGTTCGGAGGTGGACGAGGTGGCCTCGTCGGTGAGGAGTGCGAAGCGTCGCCGGCCGCCCTGCTCCGCAGCCTCAACGACATCGCGTGGATGCCGGTGCATGCGAGGGGAGCGCAACATGACTGAGACGACGACCGCCGACGCGCGCGTCGCGCGCGCTCAACCGGTGAAGCCGTGAGCGGCCGCGAGGACGAAGCCTCGTGAGGGTTACGGTCGTCGCCCCCGACTACGTCGCGCCGCGCGTCGAGGATGTGGCCGCGAAGGGCCGAGCGACCCTGACCGACCGTCCGTGACCGGCCGGCTCGAGTTCGTCGTCGGCGAGGCGCTCGGCGAGGCGCTTCGGCCGCTGGTGCGCGAGCTCGTCGACGAAGAGCTCGACAACCGGCTCGCCGAGTTCGACCACGACCGAGATCACATCGAGTACCTGACGACGAGCGAGTACGCCGACCGGTTCAAGACGACGCCGGGTGCCGTCCTCGCCCGCATCCACCGACGCACCCTGCACGCGATCCGCCCGCCGGGGTCGCGTGAATGGCTGATCCCCGTCGACGAGGACTCGCGGAAAGGAGGCTCGCCATGATCTGCACTCGTTGCGGCCAGGAGCGAAAACTTGAAGGCCGTGACCGGCTGAGATGAGATGACGGACACGGCCGACCGAGAACTGTCACGAACCCAGAAGACCATGCCCGTCGAGGGGACGGTAGCTCGGCTACGCTTCGGACTGTCACGAACCCATATGGCTGCGTCTGCGGCCAGACCGAGAGGACGAAATGGCTGAGATCTACGGCAGGGGCAAAGGCCGGCGGCGCGTCGCGTCCGGCATCTACATCAAGGACGGCGTCTACGTCGCCGGGTTCAACGACCCGAACACCGGCCGCTGGACGATGCCCACGTTGAGGGCGAAGACGCTCACGGCCGCGAAGAAGGAGCGCGCCTCGCTGCTGGCCGCGCTCCGCGAGGGCCGTGCCGTGTCCAGGTCGGAGCTCACGTTCGACACCTGTCTCGACCACTACCTCGCCGCGCTCGCGGGCTCCGGCGCCCGCGCGAAGACGATCCGGACGATGGGCGAGATCGCCGACCGCCACATCCGGCCGATGCTTGGCGCGAAGGAGGTGCAGAAGATCAGCACCGTCGACGTCCGCGCCGTCCTCCGCGCGGTCGCCCACCTGTCGGGATCGACCCGGACGAAGGTCTACCGCGTCATGCGCGAGGGGTTCGCGGTCGCGATCCGCGAGGACGCGCTCGTGCGCTCGCCGCTCGACAAGCTCGACCGCCGCGAGCTGCCGAAGCAGCGGGCGCAGAAGAAGCCGCGCCGTCTCGACGACGCCGAGCTCGAGGCGCTGTTTGCGGCCGCGAAGCGGAGGACACCCGGATACCACGGGCTGTTCGTCCTGCTCGCCTTTACCGGGCTGCGGATCCGGGAGGCGCTCGGCCTCACCTGGGCCGACGTCGACCTCGAGCGTGGCCTGCTCCGCGTCGAGCGGCAGCTCGCCGACGACGACCGCACCTACATCGAGGTGAAGACCGCGAACGCGGAGCGGGAGCTGCCCCTCTACCCGCGCCTGCGCCGCGCCCTCGTCGAGCACAGGTTGGCGTCGGTCTGGACCGCCGACGACGACCCCGTCTTTGCCGCCGGGCGGCGGAAGCCGAAACGCTACGACAACGTCCGCCGCGCGCTTCGACTCGCCGTCGAAGAGGCCGGGATCACGGTGGTCCCGGGCGAGCGGCTGTCGGCGCACTCGCTGCGCCACACCTACACGTCGCACCTGATCGTCGGCCTCGAGCTCGACGCAGCGACCACCTCGAAGCTGGCGGGCCACGCGGACCCCGGCGTGACGATGCGCGTCTACGCCGACGACTTTCGCCAGGCGTCTGAGCGGAACGCCGCCGTGCTCGCCAGGGCCGCGGAGCGAGGGTTCGGGTCGTGAGCCGGAGCCGATCGGGCGGCCGCCGCGGCGCCGGACCTGACCTGGGACCTGACCTGGACGTTTCCCGCCGCCATATCGGACAACGCTGCGATGCGCAAACCCAGTGCCCATGCGGTGTCTGGGGAGTGGGCGCGGCTGGGATCGAACCAGCGACCTCCCGCGTGTGAAGCGGGCGCTCTCCCGCTGAGCTACGCGCCCCGAGGGGAAGACAGGTTAGCTACTCGCACCTGATGCCGAGCGCGCCCACAGAATCGCCGATCTCGGGAGCTGCCCCTCGACGGCCAGGAGCTCGAACGCGGTCGCCCTTTGCGGGCCACGGCGGACGCGCGGTCGAGGCCGCCTTCGAGGTCGGCGAGAGCCGCGAGGCGCACGGCCCGAGAGTACACTTGTCTCGCCCGGTCGCGCTAGGCGGGGAGCTAGCGGTTCCCTGAACCCGCAATCCGCTGCAGCGGGGCCGAATACCGCCCGAGGGGCGGGTTTTCCGGGGCCTGGGCCCCAGCGCGCAGCGTTGACGGCCAGGTTCCGCGCACTGGGAGCCTTCGAACCGCGTCAGGTCCGGAAGGAAGCAGCGCTAAGGAGTCTCTCCCAGGTGCCGCGGTCAGGCCTGGCCCGAGCAAGCGGCTCGGGTTCCTCCCGGGGAGGCCGTCTCGAAGAAGGTTGCGTGGCCGGGCGCTACCTCTCGAGGGCCGCGACGTAGCGCTCGGCGGAGCGGCGAACGGCCTCCTTCGCGTCCCTCTCGACGATCCGGCCCCACCACCCGCCGTAGATCCGGTCGAACTCCCACGGCTCGAGCTTCTGCGCGATCCGGCGGATCGTCGAGGCGGGCAGCGGGATCAGGTTCGGATAGCTGTACATGAAGCTGACGAAGCGGCTGTCGGCGACGACAGTGACGACATCGGCCGAGAGCAGAGCCTTGCCGCCCGCCCAGTGCAAGACCTGAGCTCCGGCGAAGTGGCCGCCCAGCCGAAGCAGGGTCAGACCTCCGCCGAGGTCGAGCTCCTCCCCCTGCCAGAACTCGAAGCACGGGTCCGGCCGCATGATCCACTCGCGGTCGTCCGTGTGGACGTACACGGGGACGCCGGCGAAGGCGCGGCTCCACTCGACCGCCGTCGACTGGAAGTGTGGATGGCTGATCGCGATGGCTCTCAGGCCACTGCGCTGCGCCACCACCTCGGCCGTCCCGTCCAACAGCGGGGTGCAGTCCCAGAGGACACTGTCGACCAGGAGGGCACGCTGGCCGATCGCAAACTCCGGCTCGCACCCGATCCCGATCAGTCCTTCCTCGTCGCGGATCTCGGCGCGGCGCCCGGCCCGAAGCTTCTCCAGCGTCGTCCACCGCTGTCCGCGTCGCCCAACGTACTGGCGCGCGTCGAGGCAGATCGCACAGCCGGCCGGGGGCTCGTCCGTATCGGGGTGCTGAGCCCCACACGTCTCGCAAATCCACGCAGGCACGGCGGGACGATTCTGCTTGAATCGAGGCAGTGACCGCGCTGTACCGGAAGTACCGGCCCCAGGACTTCGACGAGGTGGTCGGGCAGGACCCG
Source organism: Actinomycetota bacterium (assembly GCA_046727515.1). Taxonomy (GTDB): domain Bacteria; phylum Actinomycetota; class Thermoleophilia; order Gaiellales; family Gaiellaceae; genus DATBLE01. Next base: position 7,105 of record JBKPCT010000052.1, read on the forward strand.
GTCGTCCGCACACTGAAGAACGCGATCGCCTCCGGGCAGGTGCGGCAGGCGTATCTGTTCGCCGGGCCGCGCGGAACCGGGAAGACTTCGATGGCGCGGATCCTCGCGAAGGCGCTGAACTGTGCCCAGGGCCCGACTCCGATACCTGACAACACCTGCAACGCCTGCATGACGATCGCCGCGGGCACTTCCCTCGATGTCGTCGAGATGGATGCGGCCTCCCAACGCGGGATCGACGATATCCGCGAGATCCGCGAGCGCGTCGTGCTCCAGCCGGTCGAGGGGCGCTACAAGGTCTACATCCTCGACGAGGCGCACCAGCTCACGGATGCCGCCTTCAACGCGCTACTGAAGCTGATCGAGGAGCCCCCGCCCCACCTCGTCTTCGTCTTCTGCACGACCGACCTCGGCAAGATGCTTGCGACCGTCCGCTCGCGCTGCCAGACGTTCGTCTTCTCGCGCCCGCGCCTGCCCGACCTCGTGCGGCTCCTACGCACCGTCGCCGACGGCGAGGGGTTCGAGGCGCCGGACGCCGCGCTCTCGCTGATCGCGCGCTCGGCGCGCGGCAGCTTCAGGGATGCGGTCTCCACTCTCGACCAGCTCGCCGCGGCGACCGAGGGGAAGATCACGGTGCAATCGGTGCTCCAGCTACTCGGCGCGGTGGAGGAGGAGGCG
>JBKPCT010000053.1:0-15596 GCA_046727515.1 Actinomycetota bacterium
CGCCCGGGTCGGTGACCAGGCACTTCGCCTCCCGGACGGCGATCGGCCCCCCGGCGAGGATGTCTGCGACGACGCTCTCGACGGCGGGGTCGAGTTCGTCGGCGAGCTCGTGGACGAGGCCGATCCGGAGCGCCGTCTCCGCGTCGATTCGCTCGCCGGTGAGAACGTACCGCCGCGCAGCCGCCGGCCCGATGCGCGCGAGCACCATCGGGGAGATCACCGCGGGGGGGATCCCCAGGCGCACCTCCGGGAACCCGAACACCGCATCCGGCGCGGCGATCGCCACGTCGGTGCAGCACACGATGCCCGAGCCGCCGCCCAGTGCGTATCCCTGGATCCGCCCGACGACCGGCACCGGGCAGCGGTAGATCGCCTGCAGCATCCGGTACAGGCGCCGGTAGTCCTCGATATTCTCTTCGTAGGACAGCTCGATCGAGGAGCGGTGCCACTCGACGTCGGCGCCGGCGCAGAAGCTCTCTCCCTCACCGGCGAGAACGACGGCGCGGGCGTCGCCGACGTCGGCGAAGGCCTCTGCCAGGTCGGCGATCAGGGTGGCGTCAAATGCATTGCGGCGCTCTGGGCGGCTGAGCGTGACGCGGAGGACCTCCCCGTCTCGCTCGCTCCGCAACGCGCTCACTGCGAGGACTGGAGCTTTGCGATCAGAGCCTTGACGAGGCGGAGCACGTCCGCCTCTTCGTGTCCGAAGTCGTCGAGGTAGGCGTGCAGCGCGTTCTGGAGCAGGCGGAGCTCGTCGTCGTTCAGTTCGATCGTGTGCATGGCGAGAACTCTACGTTTCGGATCCGCAGGGGCTCGCCGACGCTCGCCGGCGAGCCCCCAAGGCATGGATCAGCAGAAGACGGCGAGGTAGAACGGTAAGTCCGCATTCGCTCCAGCACTGGTGTAGGTCTCGACCTCGACTGCGGCGGCGACCCCCGTCCGCTGCGCCGGCGAGATCTCGCCCGGCGTATTGACGGTGGTCGGTCCGCCGATCGAAGCCTGGTAGCTACAGGCGGTGACGTCCTGGTTGAACGTGACCAGGTAATCGCCGGTCCCGAGCTTCTGGGCGGATGCGACCCCCTTACTACGGGAGAGAGCTCCAGCGGAGTCAACAACCGCCCAGAGGCCGGTTCCCGAGTCGCCCTTGTCGCCCTTGGGGCCGGCCGGGCCCGCAGGGCCGGCGGCGCCGGCCGGGCCGGCGGGACCCGCGGGGCCCCTGGGGCCGGCGGGAATCTGGCCGGACTTGAAGTCGGCCCGAAGCAGCGAGCCGTTGGCCACCTTGGACGAGTTGACCGCGTTTGCCCTCAGCTGGAGCGTGCCGACGCTGTTTGCGGGCAGGCGAACGGCGGCGTAGCCGACGCCGCCGAGCGCCAGGGCAAGCGCGACGCACGCGACAACCATTGCCGGTGAGGGCCGTCTGATTCTACGGAGCATCTGTACCTCCTTCACTGGGTGACCCGGATGTATTCGCGCCGCGCGTGCGACTGCCTGCCGCCGTCCGGGATGTTTACATTCGGAAGACGCCGAACGTCGTCTCCGGGATCGGGGCGTTCAGCGCGGCCGAGATGCCGAGCGCGAGGACCCGCCGGGTGTCGAGCGGGTCGATGATGCCGTCGTCCCAGAGACGGGCCGTGGAGTAGTAGGGGTTCCCTTCCTGCTCGTACTTCGCCGTGATCTCTTCCGGGTCGGCGTCGCCGACCATCGTCAGCACCGTCGCCGCCTGCTCGCCGCCCATCACGGAGATGCGTGCGTTCGGCCACATCCAAAGCTGGCGCGGCGAGTACGCCCGCCCGCACATGCCGTAGTTGCCCGCCCCGAACGAGCCCCCGATCACTACGGTGAACTTCGGCACCTCGGCGCAGGCGACGGCCGTGACGAGCTTCGCGCCGTCGCGTGCGATTCCACCGGCCTCGTACTCCTTGCCGACCATGAAGCCGGTGATGTTCTGGAGGAAGACGAGGGGGATCCGGCGCTTGCAGGCGAGCTCGATGAAGTGCGCGCCCTTCTGCGAGGACTCCGCGAACAGGACGCCGTTGTTGGCGAGGATCCCGACCGGGTAGCCCTCGATCCGCCCGAACCCGCACACGAGGGTCTCGCCGTAGAGCGCTTTGAACTCGTGGAAGCGGCTGCCGTCGAGGAGCCGCGCGATCACCTCGTGGACGTCGACCTGCTCGCGGAAGCTCTCGGGGATCAGTCCATAGAGGTCGGACGGATCGACCGCGGGCGGCTCGGGCGCGGCAACCTCCCAGGGCGGCTCCGGGGGACGTGTGTTCAGGTTCCGAACGATCGACCGCGCGATCGCGAGTGCGTGCTCGTCGCTCGTCGCGTAGTGGTCGGCGACGCCCGACCGGCGCGTGTGCACGTCGGCCCCGCCGAGCTCCTCGGGCGTCACCTGCTGGCCCGTCGCGGCCTTCACGAGCGGCGGCCCGCCGATGAAGATCGTGCCCGTGCCGCGGACGATGACGGTCTCGTCGCTCATCGCGGGCACGTAGGCGCCGCCTGCCGTGCACGAGCCCATTACGACGGCGATCTGGGCGATGCCGGCTGCGGACAGCCGCGCCTGGTTGAAGAAGATCCGGCCGAAGTGGTCACGGTCGGGGAAGACCTCGGCCTGGAGAGGGAGGAATGCGCCGCCCGAGTCGACCAGGTAGATGCAGGGCAGGCGGTTCTGCTCGGCGATCTCCTGCGCGCGCAGGTGCTTCTTCACGGTCAGCGGGAAGTACGTGCCGCCTTTCACGGTCGCGTCGTTCGCGACCACGACGCACTCCCGCCCTTCGACGACGCCGATCCCAGTGACGATGCCGGCAGCCGGCGCCTGACCGTCGTACAGGTCCCAGGCGGCCAGCGGGGAGAGCTCGAGAAAGGCCGTGTCGGGGTCGACCAGCCGGTCGATCCGCTCGCGCGCGGGCAGCTTCCCCCGTGATCGGTGGCGCTCGACCGAGGCCTCGCCGCCGCCGCGCGCCACCTGTGCAGTGCGCTCGCGGAGCTTCTCGACGAGTCCGCTCATCCGCTCCGTCCGGCGAGCGAAGAGGCCGGTGTCCCGCTCGACCTGGGAGGTCAGGAGCATCGTCCGGAGCCTACCGGCGAGGGAGAGCTCAGCCCCGCCGAGCATTCTGCCGATAGAAAAGCGCCGGTGCGGCCTGCTGGGAGAGGCAGAAAGCAGTGCCGCACCGGCTACTACGTCCGCGCATCGGTACGCCGATGCGTCCTCGCGGCCGTAGCCGAGACAAGCCTAACGTTCGGCGGCTGTGTTGTGTGAGGTGTCTCGCCGAATAGCATCTCCTGCCTATGACAGCACGCCGCCCGCTCTCCGAGGTCACGCGCGAGCTGACCGCGGTCTGCCTCGGCCGCGCGCCGGCAGAGCTCGTGATCCGGAACGGACGCCTCGTCAACGTCCACACCCGTGAGGTCCTCGACGGCACCGACGTCGCCGTCGTCCAGGGTCGAGTGGCGATGTTCGGAGACTGCGGCCACACGGTCGGGCCCGAGACCGAGACGATCGACGCGGAGGGCGCGTACCTCGTCCCGGGCCTCGTCGATACCCACCTGCACGTCGAGTCGGTGATGGTGACGGTGACGCGGTTTGCCGAGGCCGTCATTCCCCGGGGCACCACGACCGTCTTCATCGACAACCACGAGATGGCGAACGTCTTCGGGCTCGAGGGGATGCGTTGGATGCTCGACGAGGGTCGCCGTCTCCCGCTCAAGGTCTTTCTCGCCGTCCCCTCCTGTGTCCCGGCGCTGCCCGGCTTCGAGGACGCCGGCGCTGCGCTCGGCCCGGACGAGATCCGGGAGGCGCTCGGCTGGGAGGGGGCGGCGGGGCTCGGGGAGATGATGAACATGCCGGGTGTGCTCGCAGGCGACGAGGACGTGCATGCCGAGATCGCTGCGACGCTCGCGCTCGGCAAGCCCGTCACCGGCCACTGGAGCCTCGCGGGCTGGAACGACCACCGACTCCAGGCGTACATCGCCGCGGGCGTGGACTCGTGCCACGAGACGACCACACGCGAGGATGCGCTGGCCAAGCTGCGGGCCGGCATGTGGGTGCAGTTCCGCGAGGGCTCGACCTTCCGCGACGTCGCCGCGCTCGCACCGGTCCTGACCGAGGACGGCGTCGATCCGCGCCACTGTCTGCTCGTCACCGACGACGTGCTTCCCGACACGGTCGCGGCCGACGGACACATGGATCGTGTCGTCCGCCGCGCCGTCGAGGCGGGGATCGACCCACTCGTCGCGATCCAGATGGCGACGGTGAACGGCGCGGAGTACTTCGGCATGCGGCACGACCTCGGCTCGATCGCGCCGGGGCGCTTCGCCGACGTGCTCTTCGTCGAGGACCTCGGCGACTTCCGCCCACATCGCGTGCTCGTCGAGGGACGCGAGGTCGGCGAGCTGTCCGGGTACCACTATCCAGCCGAGGCGTACGGGTCGATCCGGCTCGCGCGGCCGCTGAGCCCGTCCGATCTGCGGATCGAGGCCGACGGGGCGCGTGTGCGGGTGCGGGCGATCGGGGTCGCCTCGGGGACCGTGACCACGGAGCACGTCCTGCTCGAGATGCCGGTCGTCGACGGCGAGGTGCGCGCCTCGCCTGAGCTCGACGTGGTCAAGGCGGCGAGCATCGAGCGCCACGGCGGGCCCGGCACGATCGGGCTCGGCTTCGTCACGGGGCTCGGACTGACGCGCGGCGCGGTCGGGAGCACCGTCGCGCACGACAACCACAACGTGCTCGTCGCCGGGACGAACGATGCGGACATGGTCTTTGCGGTCGAACGGCTGGCGGAGGTCGGCGGCGGCATGATCGCGGTCGCAGACGGCGAGGTGGAGGCGCTCGTCGAGCTCCCGATCGCCGGGCTGATCTCCGATCGTCCGGTCGCCGAGCTGGCCGAGCAGGCGCGTGCGCTCTCGGAGGCCTATCGGCAGCTCGGCTCGCCCATCGAGAGCCCCGAGATGATCTTCTCGTTCCTTTCGCTCGGCGTGATCCCGTCGCTGCGGCTGACCAACCGGGGCCTCGTCGACGGGGTGCAGTTCGAGCTCGTGCCGCCGGTCGTCTAGAGCCCGGCGCTACTTCGCGCGGCGCTTCTGCTGAGGGCTCGGCATTCGGCCCTTCTGCATGCGCTCGAGCGCGCGTCGCTGGGCCCGGTTGACCGGCTGCTGCTCGGCCGCGCCTTGCTGGCCGGCCGCCTCCATCCACGCCTTCCGCTCGTCGGCGCTGAGCGTGCTGAGCGCCTGCTGCGCCCGCATCGGGTCCTTGTCGGCCCCGGCGCGCTGGAGCTTCTTCATCGCGCCCGCGAGCTCCGGGTTGTAGCGCTCGACCGCCTTCTCGGACGCCCTCTGGATCAGACCCTTCAGCACCGGCACCTTCATCAGGAAGCCGAAGACCGGGCGGAGGTACTTCCCGCCCCGGAACCGGCTGAGGGCGGCCATCGTCCCCATCACGAACAGCAGGAAGCCGAGGATGAAAACCGGGATCAGATAGATGAGCACGGCGCCATGGTAACTAGGATCGGGTGGTGGGCCGCTACGAGGGCTTCCAGTCCGACGCCGACCTGGACGAGCTCTTTGCGCTTCCGCTGGACGAGTTCACCGCCGCCCGGAACGCCCTCGCGAAGCGACTCGCGGGGGACGGGGACGGCGAGGCGGCGGAGGAGGTGCGGAAGCTCGCGAAGCCGAGCGTACCGGCGTGGGCGGTGAACCAGCTCGTCCGGCGCGAGCCCGAGCTCGTCGAGCGGCTGATCGAGAGCGGGGAGGCGCTACAGGAGGAGCTCGTCAAGGGACGGGGCGGAGCGGATTCGCTCCGGGCGGCCCAGCAACTGGAACGGCAGGCAGTGCGCGAGCTCGTCCGCGCGGCCGAGGCGCTGCTGCGGGAAACCGGACGCAGCGCGACGGCCCAGACGCTCGAGCGGATCTCCGAGACGCTCTCCGCCGGCTCGAAGAGCCCGGCGGGGCGCGCAGCGCTCCGCTCGGGCCGCCTGAGCGCCGAGCTGGAGCCGGCCGGGTTCGAAGCCCTGGTCGGGATCACGCCTGCGCCGAGGAAGTCCCCCGCCCGCGACGAGCTCGCCGAGGCGCGGCGCCTCAAGCAGGAGCAGGAGCGCGAGCGCCGGCGGCTGAAGGACGAGCTGCGCACGCTGGAGCGTCGCGCCGCTGCCGCAGAGCGCGAGGCCGAACAGGCCCGTGAGGCGGCCGAACGCGCGCGCGAGGCAGCCGACGAGGCCGCGCGGGCGCTCGCCGAGCTCGACTGACCCGCGGACGAGAGTGCTCGGGCTGAGCGGCGCCCTGGTCTTGACGTCCAAGCACGGTGGCTGGAAAGGCTCCGAGCATCTAGCCATAGGCGCTCGACCGGTGCCTGTGCAGACAAGGGGGGTGTGATGAGCGTGGCAAGGAACGTCCTAGTTGCGCTGGCAATCGTCGCGGTCGGCGCCGTGGCGGCTGGTGCGAGTGCGGGACCCTTCACAGTGGCGCCGCTCGTGACGGCCTCGGGCCCGAGCCCGTTCGCCGGTTGCACGGCCGGAGTGGCACCCGGGAGCGTGCTCTATCCCGGGGCGGAGGAGGAGCCTTGGGTCGATGTCAACCCGACGGATCCGCAAAACCTGGTCGCCGTCTGGCAGCAGGACCGCTGGTCTGACGGCGGCGCACACGGCCTGGTGACCGCCGTCACGAAAAACGGCGGAGCGACCTGGACCCGTACATTTGCGCACTTCAGCATCTGCGCGGGAGGCACGGTCCAGAACGGGGGCGCCTACGAGCGGGCCTCCGATCCCTGGGTGTCGTTCGGGCCCGACGGCAACGCATATCAAGTCGCCCTCTCGTTCAACGCGACGAACAATGCGAACGCGCTCCTGGCCAGCCATTCCACCGACGGCGGCGTCACCTGGAGCGAACCGTGGACGATCATCCGCGACTCCGGCGACCGTGACGTCGCCTACGCGTTCAACGACAAGGAGTCGGTCACGGCCGACAGGCTCACGGCCGGCTACGCGTACGCCGCCTGGGACCGGTTCGTGACGCCGACCGGTACCTCGCGGGAAAGCATCGAGGGCATGATCAAATCCCGCGCGTTCCGCGAGCCGATCTGGTTCTCGCGCACGACTGACGGCGGGGTGACGTGGGAGCCGGCGCGGAACATCTACGACCGCGGCGAGTTCAACGGGACGATCGGCAGTCAGATCCTCGTCGCGCAGAACGGCGACCTGCTGGATTTCTTCGACGAGTTCTTGATCCACCAGAACGCGGGCAAGACGCGCGGTGAGTGGATGTCGGTCATCCGCTCCACGGACAAGGGCGTGACGTGGTCGAGGTATTCGACCAAGATCGCGCCGAGCCGCGAGCGCATCGCCTTCGACCCGGACACGGGGCGGAACATTCGAGCTGAGGGCGGGCTCCCGGAGGTAGCGGTCGACCAGGCGAGCGGGGCGCTCTACATCGTTTGGCAGGACGCGAGCTTCAGCGGTGTCGACGAGATCGCGTTCTCGATGTCCACCGACAACGGTCAGACCTGGTCGATGCCGATCAAGGTCAACCAGACGCCCCGCAGCGCCACAGCCGCGAACCAGCAGGCGTTCGTGGACGGCGTTCACGTCACGCCGGACGGAACGGTGGCGGTCACGTACTACGACTTCCGGAACAACGACGCGAGCCCGGGCGTACCGACCGACTACTGGATCGTCCACTGCCACTCGGACTGCACCAGCCCGAAGAGTTGGACAGGCAACGAGAACCGGCTCACGGCTTCGTCGTTCGACATCGAGCAGGCACCGGCGGCGCGCGGGCCCTTCGGCTACTTCCTCGGCGAGTACGAAGGCTTGACGAATATCGGCAACCTCTTCGTGCCCCTCTTCGTAGCCGTGAACAACGGCAACCCGGCGAACCGCACCGACGTCTTCACGACGACGGTCGGCTGAGCCCTTCCAGTTGGGGGACCCGCATGGGCGGGTCCCCCAAGCATTTGTCGGGCCATCCCTCGAGCCGTGATCGAGCTAGGAAAGCGGGCGGTCCGGTGGTAATACTTTCGAGAGCACGCGCGACTGGGAAGGGGGGTGGGCGATTGGCCCAAGGTCCGGAGAAGCTCTACCACCGGAAAAAGTCCGTGGAGCAGTTTCCGCGGATCGCCTCTTGAACCCAGTGCACCTGCACACCGGTAGGGTAAGGGACTTTCCGCACAAGAGATCCGTGATGTTCCGGATGTTCGGCCGCTAGGGAGGCTGCCACCGTTTGGCCTGGAGGGCGCGCTTCGCGGCGCGCCGTCGGAGCGATCGCAATGACGCGTCGCCTAGACGAAAGGAAAGTTATGAAGAAGTGGTTTTTCACAGCGCTTGCTGTGTCTGCCCTTGCCCTCCCGGTGGTCGCCTTCGCCGGCGCAGACCCGACCGGCGGCGCGCTGAGAGCGTTCGGCACCGGGCACGTCAAGATCAGGGGCTGGAGCGCAACGATCAAGAACGGCCCCGGCGAGTACGGGGGGGTATACAGGTCACACGGCCCGAAGAAGCACGGGCTGGACCAGGTCAAGTTCAAGTTCAGGACCGATGGTGACGTGCAGGGCGGCGCTCCGAGGTGGAGCATCCCGATCGACGTCAACGGCGACCAAAGCCAGGACGGCTACGCGTTCATCGACGCGGCGGGCTGTGGTGCTACGGTCGGCACGAGCGGCCACGTCACGACGGTCTCGACGAAGAGCCCGGACTGCAAGGTGTACTTCGGTGCAGGCGTGTGGGCCAACTGGGCGGCGTTCGCGGCCGCTAACCCGTCATACCGCGTCGCGAAGCAGGACATCCCGTTCATCATCGCGGACGTGGAAGGCGACTACCACGTCTACGACTTCCAGTTCGGCTAAACCGACGACGCGCGTCGGGCGGGTCCAAAGCCCCGCCCGGCGCGTCTAATCCCTCTGCGGAGCGCCGGCGTGTCGCGTCTGGTGGCGCCCGACGACCTCCCGTGGGTCGATCCCTCCTTGGCCGCGGTGCTCCAGATCGCGCTGCGGCGCCTTCGCGACGAGCCGGTCGGAGTCCTGGCGACGGCGAGAGATGCGCCCGAGAGGCGGTGCCGTGGCCGGGCCTCCCGGCGACGGTTGACGCAGCCAGTTGCTGCGAGTTCGAAGTGAACGGGGGACCCTCCACGAGCTGACGAGACAGAACCTCTGACGCGTGCTAATCGCGAACGCGTGAAGCCGCGCCGCGCCCGCGCTTCCGTCTAGCCTTCCGGAGCGTGGCCATCCCGACCGAGCCGATTGGGAGCATTCCGCGGCCGCCGGAGTTGATCGGCGGGGACGCCTCGGAAGACCTCTTCGACGCCGCCGTCGCCGACACGATCCGGCGCTTCGAAGCGACAGGCTCGCCCGTGATCACCGACGGCGAGCAGCGGAAGCCGAGCTTCGTCACTTATCCGATCGCGGGCGCGCCGAACTTCGCGCCCGACGGCGTCACGATCCCGTTCGCCGACGGGCACACGCGGCAGCTGCCGAGGCTCACGGCGGGACCCTTCCGCTACCAGACCTACGCGGGCACGTACCTGGCGGGTGCGAAGGCCCACGCGAGCAGGCCCGTCAAGCAGGCCGTCATCTCGGCGTCGGCGCTCAGCCTCCTCTACCCGGCCGACGGGATCCAGGGCTACCCGCGCGAGGCGTTCCTCGACGACCTCGTCGACGAGGCGGTGGCCGACATCCGCAGTGCGCTCGAGGCCGGCGCGTACAACGTGCAGATCGACTTCACCGAGGCGCGCCTCTCGCTCAAGCTGGACCCGTCGGGCGGGCTGCTCGATAGCTTCGTCGCGCTGAACAACCGCGTGCTCGCACGCCTCACCGATGAGGAGCGCCAGAACATCGGCGTGCACACGTGCCCCGGCGGCGACCAGGACTCGACCCACAGCGCAGACATCGACTACGCCGACCTCCTCCCCGAGGTCTTCGAGCTCGACGTGCCGAACTTCTACGTCGCACTCGCGAGCGAGGCCGAGCAGGAGCGCGTCCTCGGCATCATTCGCGAGCAGCTGCGGCCAGGCCGGCGCGTGTTCGTCGGCGTGATCGACCCGATCGACCCGCGCGTCGAGTCGGCCGAGGAGGTGCGCGATCGCGTGCTCGCGGCGGCCGAGCTGATCCCTGTCGAGCAGCTCGGGACGACCGACGATTGCGGCTTCTCGCCGTTCGGCGACGACGTCTCGACCGCCCGCGACACTGCCTTCGCGAAGATCGCCGCGCGCGTCGAGGGCACGAAGCTCGCCGAGCGCGAACTCGAGACCTAGCGCTCTCGTGCCCGAGCTCCGCGACCATCCTCGGCGATGTCGAGAAGGCCGGAGGTTGGAGCCTCCAATCCGGAGCTGGCCAGCGCGGTCCACTTGGCACACAGCGCCTGATTGGGCGTCGGTCTGCGCGCCAGACCGGTGCACCACACGTGCAACGAACGAGTTGATCGGCCTGCCGGGACGCGACCAGCTCTCCCGCGGCCCAGACCAGGACACCGTCCTTGCGGACACAGACGACAGCAGGGGCGGAGGGACTCGAACCCCCGACCTACGGTTTTGGAGACCGCCGCTCTACCAACTGAGCTACGCCCCTCGGCTCGAGGATCCAGTGTATCGGCGCTGCTCGCGGGGTAGCAGAGCGCCGATGACCGATCAGACCTATGACGAGCGCGACGACGAGCGCGAGGCGCAGAATGCCGCCCGTGGCCCGACCGAGCGTAATGAGGAAGGCAAGCCCTACGACTCCGAGCAAGGTCGCTCGGACGAGGAGGAGCCGGACTCGCCACCCGACTCCTAGCCGGGTCTAGCATCCCGGTGCTGTGGCAGCTCCAGCTCAGCGCCGCGCGCTCGGCGCTCTCTTCCTGGTGCTCGCGCTCGCGTTCGCCGGGGTCGCGTTGGCAGCGGGCACGGCGAAGGAGTGGATCATCGTCGGCGCGTCGGCCGCGATCGCGCTGTGGCTGGGCGGCCTGGCCGTGCGCGGGCTGCGGCCGTAACCCCTGACGAGCGATCGGGGACGACCCTGATGCCGCCTGCGGGCTTGCGGCGACAATCCAGGGCGTGGCCGGCATCCGAGCAGTGGTGATCGACGACTTCGGTGTCGTTCGTGGCGGGGTGAAGCTCCTGCTGGACTCCCAGGTCGGCATCGAGACCGTCGGTGAGGGCGAGGGGACCGAAGATGGTCTCGCTCGAGTGCAGGAGCTCAAGCCGGATGTCGTCCTGCTCGATCTCGTCATGCACGGTCACATCAGCCTCGAGGCGATCCCGGCCCTGCGCCGAGTCTCGTCGGAGACATCGGTTGTCGTGCTCTCAACGCTCGACGACGTCCACTACGCCCGCGAGGCCTTCAACGCTGGGGCCAGCGCGTACGTGCTGAAGGAGGGCGCGCCGGAGAAGCTCTTCGAAGCCGTCCGCGAAGCCGCGGCCGGCAGGCGCTACCTCGACCCCGCTATCGGTGCCCGCCTTGCGCTCCAAGAGTGCGAGGCTGGAACGGACGGAGGGGCTCTCGCCGATCGCGAGCGCGAGGTCGTGCGCCTCCTCTCGCTCGGTTACACCTGCGTCGAGGTTGCAGCGCAGGTTGGCCGCTCGCCTCGAACGATCGAGGCGTACCGTGCCCGCATCATGGAGAAGCTCGGGCTCGAAACGCGTTCCGATCTCGTTCGCTACGCGCTAGCCGAGGGGCTGCTCGACACCTCGGCCAATCGCGAACCGGCGGACGAACCGAGCGTCTCGGGTTGAAGGCCTGGCTAGTCGCCGGCCTCGCGGCCGGCGCGGCGACCATCGTCGGCTCCGTCGAAGCAACCGGTGTCGGTGACCCCGACCGCGGCGTGCTCGTCTGGCTCTCGAGCAGCTGCGGGGGCTGTCACGCCTTTGCGCGCGCCGGCTCCAGCGGCGTCCGCGGCGGCTCGGCGCCGAACCTCGACCGCTGGCTTGTGCCCGACGCGCGACGCGTCCGGCTACCGGTCGATCAGTTCGTCTTCCGGCGCGTGTACTGGGGCGGCCGCGGGATGCCTGCCTACGGCGCGTCGCTGACCGAGCAGCAGCTCGACGACCTGGTCTCGTTCGTCGTCGGGAAGCCGTCCTCGGTCCCGTCGGGGGGCGCACGCCCGCTCGCGCCGTTGCCGGCACCGCCGCCGTTGGTCACCGCCTCGACGGGCCTAGTCGCCCGCTGGGCGAGGGACGCCCGTCTATCGACATCTGCGACCCGGGGCGCTGCGGTGTTCGCGAAGGTCGGCTGCCTCAGCTGCCACACGTATCGCGGTAGCGGCGTCCGCCGACGTGGCGCGCGCGACCTGACGAGTATCGGCCGCAGCGGTAGGTCGGCACACGCCTTCGCCGCCTATCTCACCGCGCCCTACCGAAGCGGCAACGTCCTGATGCCGGCGTACGGCGACCTCGGCGCCCACGTTCTGGACAGGCTCGGCGCCTTCCTCTCCGCCTCGCGCGGATAGCCGAGGGGAAGGGACTCGAGCCCCTTCCCCTCTGCGCGAGTCTCCTAGGAGACGACCTTGATCGCGAGCCTGAACGCAGGCAGCTGATACCCGAGTGCGAGCCCGGGGTAATCCCGTGCGAACGACAGGAACGGGATCGCCGCGTGCGGCGGATACGCATAGGCCGGCTGATAGGGGTAGAGCAACGGGTAGATGTCGATCAGGTGCGTGCCGGGGCCGCCCGTGGCAACGAGGTTGAGGACGACGTCGCCGTTCGAGTTGAAGCCGCAGCCGTAGCCGACATATCCGTTGTCGTAGGTGACAGCAACGGTGTTGTCGAGCTGGGTCCAGCCGACGCCCTTCAGGTGGACCTGGAAGGGCCGGCCTTCCTTCACGACTCGCGGCACGTCGACCACGCTCCGTTCGACGTAGTACGGGACCTGCGTCTTGACATCGGCCCCTTGCAGGACACGGATGACATGCCACCCCCCGAGGCCGTCCGGCACCGAGAACGCCGTCCTCAGCGAGCCGTCGGCTGCCGCTACTCCGACTCCAAGGGGCACTGTGACCAAGGACCAGCAGGTGCCGGTACAGTTGACGCGGTTCCCCACGACGGTCGCCCAATCCAGCGTGACCGGCTGCCCGGCGTTGAGCCCTGTCGCCGTGACCTTCACCTTCGAGCTGACCGGGCCCCTCGTCGTGTCGAGGCTGACGGCCGCCCGCGAGCTCGGTGCGGTACTGAGCGCGGATACCGTCGTGCGGGTGTCGACCGTCGGCTTCACCTTGACCGGCCAGTCGACTCGAGCCTTCGGCGGGCCCGCGTCTCGCGTGACGACGAACGTTTTCATCGCTCCGAGCGCCCACGGGATCGGAGACTGCTGGATGTTGAGGTAGTTGAACTGCATGCCCGTCCCGACGAGCACGACGTGCTTCCCGACCGGGCCGGCGGCGCGGATCTGCACCGTCGCCTCGCCCCTCGTCCACTTGCCGGTGACGATGCCCGAGTAGCGGCCGTCGTACCAGATGCTCGCGGCGCCTCCATAGAGGCTCGACCCGAGGCCGCCGATCTTGATCGTGATCGGTGTGCCGACGGGGCCGCGCAGCGGCGTGACGTGCAGCGTGCGCTCGATCAAGAAGCCGCCCTTTGCCTGCTGGATGCCGTCGACGACGGCGTAGATGTCGTGGATGCCGCCGAAGTCGCGCGGCGCCTTCAATTTGAGGCTGAACGCCCCCGTCGCGCCGGTCCTGGCGGTCCCGACCACGACGCCGATGCCCTTGTCTTCACGCTGACCGATGTAGTCGACGCTGTCGGGCCGTGCGTCGAGGATCCAGCTCACGTTCGAGGTCGTCCAGACGATCGAAACGTCCTTGCCGGCGGGAAGCCCGGTGCCTGAGAGGACGAAGGCCGATCCGCCGGCGCCCGTGTCTGGCTTTGCCTTCAGGATGCCCATGTCCTCCGCCGGCTCTGCCGGCGCGGCCGCGGGCCCCGGAAGCCCCGGTGCTCCCGGAATCGACGGCGCCGGCACGGGCGCCGGGGCCGCCACGGCTGCCGACGGGAACAGCACGAAGGCTGTTCCCGCTGCGGCCAGCAGGGCGACGAGCGAGCCCCGTTTCTTCGTCTGCGCGGTCATGTCGAGTGCCTCCTTGAGCCTTCGTTCAGGGGATGACGGTCAGCCGGGCGCTGGCGAGCGGCGGCTGCGTGAACGTCCCGAAGCGGCCGTCCACGGTCTTGAACACGATCCGGAACGGGACGACGCCCAGCGGGTAGTCGGTCGGCACCGCCCAGGCGGCGCTCCAGAAATTCACCTTGTTGCCGACCGCGCCGTGCGGGCCATAGTTCAGCTTCAGGTTCGGCTGGCCGGCGATCTTCACGTAGGCGTACTGGACGTCAGCCGCAGTCAGCGGCTTGCCGGTCTTCGTGTCGACCGCCCACGTCCGGAAGACGACCCGCGACTTGCGCGGGAAGTTGTTCGCCTGCGTGCAGACCCGAGCGAGCTTCACGTCCCCTCTCGAGGAAGAGACCGTGTCCGCGTAGACCCCGACCTCGACCTGGTTGCCGGGGTACGGCTGCTGCGCCCCGACGGCCGGCGCGAAGGCGCCGGCGACGATCGAGACGGCGATTGCGACCTTGAGTGGTTTCATCTCGATCCTCCTACGGGCGCCCGGCGACGATCGTCAGCTGGGCCGCGTCGACGGGGGCTTGCTGGAAGACGCCGTGGCGGCGCTCCTTGGTGTTCACGAGGACGCGGAAGTCGACGACCCCGAGCTGGTAGTTGTTCGGGACCGCCCAGGTGCTCGTCCAGAGCGACTTCTTCGCCGCGCCGATGCCTACGGGGCCGTACGTCATGCGCAGGTTCGGCTGGCTCGGGATCTTCACGTAGAAGAACCGCGCCTGGGTCGGTGTGATCACCTTCTTCGTCTTCAGGTCGACGGCATAGGCCCGAAATACGATCTTGCTGCCCTGGGAGAAGAAATTCTCCTGCTTGCCGGTATCGGCAGTGACGGTGTCGGCCCAGATAAACACCTGGGCCGGGCCGCCCGGCGGCCACGCCGGTGGATTCGCCTGCCCGCTGGCGGACGCTGCAAACAGAATCCCTGCGGTCCCGAGCGACACAGCCGCTGCCGTCAGGACTCTCTTCATTCCTGCTCCTTTCGGGAACCGGGCCACGAGGACCGGGCTGCGGTGTAATGCGCAAGAGGGTCGTCTGCAGGGGCAGAACGGGCATCGGGATCGACGCGGAACTCGCCGCACGTGAGGCACGCAGGCGATTGCGCGAAGGCGTCAGCGGCTTGCGGAGAACCCGCAGTGCGGCTTCAGAAGACGCGCGGATGGGCGGCGCGGGGCCGCCTGCCATCGTTGCGGGGTTCGACAGAGGCGAAGGATTCCCCGGGCTGGGCTCGTGCTCGGGCCGACGTGAAAGGAGTCGATGTGAACAGGTTCTGGATCTCGGGAGCGCTCGCCGTGGCTTTCGTGGCGGCAGCGGCGCTTGCGAGTGGCTCCGCTCTCGGCAGCAGCGGGTCCGCCCAGGCGCTGGCGCCGTTTCGGGCGAGCTTCTCGGGCAAGGCCGTCGTCCGCGTGACCGGACAGAGGGCCGACATCACCGCGGCCGCCACCGGCCCGGCACGGATCCTCGGCAAGAGCAGGATCGCGGGCAGCCTCGGCAAGAGCAGGCTCGTCGGTAAGGGCGTCGGTAACAACTCGGACCCGTGTCCGCTCTTCGG
>JBKPCT010000054.1:0-4831 GCA_046727515.1 Actinomycetota bacterium
GACCGAGACCTGCGTGAAGAACACGAGCCCGGCGGTGAGGAATGCCATACCGGTGACCATCACCGGCTTGACCCCGATCCGGGTGACGAGCTGCGCCGCCACCGTCGAGGTCACGATCGCGCCGCCGGCAACCGCGAGGTAACCGATGCCGGTCTGCATCGCCGAGTACACGAGCACCTGCTGCATGTACAGCGTCAGCATCAGGAACATCGAGAACAGCGCCGTGCCCATGATGAAGCCGGCCACGTTCGCGCCTGCGACCGTCTTCGTCCGGAGCAGGCCGAACCGCATCAGCGGCTCGCGGTGCCGCTGCTCCCAGCCGACGAACGCGGCGAGGAGAATGGCCGATCCGGCAAAGAAGCCGATCGTCTTCGCCGAGCTCCAGCCGTTCGAGCCCGCCTGCGTGATCGAGTAGACGAGCGCCGACAGCCCGCTCGTGACGAGCACCGCGCCGAGCGCGTCGAACGAGCGGGCGCTTGCATCGCGACTCTCATTCAGGAGCAATGGGGCGAGGAAGAATGCAGCCGTCCCGACCGGCACGTTCAGGAAGAAGATCCACTCCCAGCTGAGTGTTTCGGTGAGGATGCCCCCGAGGAGGACGCCCGCCGCGGCGCCAAAGCCGCCGACAGCGCCCCAGACGCCGAGGGCAATGTTCCGCTCACTCCCTTCGGTGAAGGTCGTCGTCAGGATCGAGAGGGCGGCCGGCGTGACGATCGCCGCTCCGAGCCCTTGTACCGATCGCGCCACGATCAGCGAGGCCTCCGACCACGCAAGGCCCGCGAAGAGCGAGGCCAGCGTGAAGACGACGAGGCCAACGAGAAACAGCCGGCGTCGCCCGAGCAGGTCGGCCGCCCGCCCGCCGAGGAGCAGGAAGCCGCCGAAGAAGAGTGCGTACGCGCTGATCACCCACTGCAGGTCCTCCTGCGAGAACCCGAGATCGACCTTGATCGAAGGCAGTGCCACGTTCACGATCGCGATGTCGAGGACGACCATGAACTGGACGACCGCCAGCAGGCCCAGCGCCAGCCATTTGCGCCGTTCCGTGGTCACCATCTCATGCCCCTTTCTTTCCGCTTCGTAGATCACGCTTGCACTATAGCAGCTTCTACTTGCGTTTTGCAAGTTTATCCTTCACAACAGCAAGCGGATGCGCTACGATGAGGGCATGAGCAAGCACTACGAGCAGTACTGCCCCGTCGCCCACGCCCTCGACATCGTCGGCGAGCGCTGGGCGCTGCTGATCGTTCGGGAGTTGCTGCACGGGCCGCAGCGCTACACCGACCTGGCCGAACATCTGCCCGGGATCGGCACGAACATCCTTGCCTCGCGGCTGCGTGACCTCGAGCAGTCCGGGATCATCGCGAAGCGGAAGCTGCCCCCGCCTGCGGCCTCCCGGGTCTACGAGCTCACCGACTACGGCCGGCAGCTCCGGCCGGTGATGCGGGAGCTCGCGCTCTGGGGTGCCCGCTCGCTCGGGCCGCCGACGGCGGACGAGGAGCTCTTCGAGGGCTGGCTCGCGAACGCGGTCGACACCATGCTCGGCCCCTTCGCGCACGAAGGCGTGTTCGAGTTCCGGGTCGGCGACGAGGTCGCGACACTGGCCGACGGCCAGGGGCGCCCGGGGGCGGCCGAACATCCGGACGTCGTCGTGGAGACCGATCGCGACGGCCTCTACCACCTGCTGATCGAGGACCGCTTCGAGGGTGTGAGGGTGCAGGGTGACCGAGAGCTCCTCGAGCGGCTGATCGGCACCGCCGCGCGGGAGCGGGCGCCGGTCGCCGCCTAATCCGGCTGGCTGGCTGGCCGCGAGCGACAGCTCGTGGGCGGTCAGTCGTAGTAGCGCCGGACGCTCGAGCCCGTGAGCGTGACGTCCGTGCCGTAGACGTGGATCGAGATCGCCGTGGTGCCCGCCGTGTTGTGGACTCGATGGATATCGCCGGGCGGTGCGAATCCGCTCACGTCGCCGACGTGGTTGTTGCTGCAGCCGATGAGGTTGAGGTCGGCGTCGAACAGCTCCTCGTGCTCGGTGCCCTGGACGACGCCGAACACACACCAGGTCAGATGGTCGTGGATGCGCGTCACCTGCCCCGGCCGCCAGACCACAGCGATGATCGAAAACGAACCATCGGGCTCGACGTGCAACGTGTGGCTGCGGTAGCCGTCCGGCGAACCGAGACGCTGTTCGGCAGTCAAGACGTCGGGGCTCGGCAGATGCCGACGGAGCTCCTCGGCGACCAGTTGCGCAGCGTCCGACCAGCTCGCCTGTGCGGCGACCGCCGCCCGGATGCCTGCGACGAGCTGGCTCAGTTCGGTGGCGGGACGGGTCTGTGTCGTCGCCATGGCGGCAGTGTGTACCTAGTCGACTCATAGGTCTAATGCCAATACTCGTCGCAATTCATAGGTAAGGTTGATCCATGCTGGACGTCACCCGGCTGCGCATCATCGACGCCGTCGCCCGAAACGGATCGGTCACCGCAGCCGCCAGAGAGTTGCACTACTCGCAGCCGTCGGTCAGCCACCACCTCGCGCGGCTCGAGGCCGAGACCGGCGCGCAGCTGCTGCAACGGGTCGGGCGCGGCATCCGGCTCACCCAGACCGGGCAGCTGCTGGCCGATCGCGCCGCCGAGATCATCGGGCGGATCGATGCCGCCGACGCCGAACTGTCGGCCCATGTCGGGCTGACCGCCGGCCGCGTCCGCCTCGCCGGCTTCTCATCCGCGATCGGCTCACTCGTGCCGCGAGCCGTCGCGGCGCTCGCCGGCCAGCACCCGGACCTCCAGGTCAGCCTGACCGACACGCACCCGCCCGAGGCGCTCGAGCTGCTGCGCGCCGGCAAGGTCGACGTCGCGGTCATCTTCCGCTACGACGAGACCGAGCCCGAGCCCGACAACGTCCGCCTGCGTCACCTGCTCGACGATCCCGTCTACCTGCTCTCGACCCGCCGCATGCGCAAGCTCGCAGCGTTGCGCGACGCGACCTGGATCGCAGGCTGCGAACGATGCCGCAGCCACCTACTGTCGCTGTGCGCCGACGAGGGCTTCCAACCACGAATCCGCTACACCTCCGACGACATGGTCGTCATGCAGACGCTCGTCGCTGCCGGACTGGGCGTGACGACAATTCCAGAGCTGGCCCTGCGCACACACCGCATCGAGGGCATCGTCGCGACGAGGCTCCCAGGGTCACCACGGCACGTCTACGCCGCGACCTACGGCGAGCCGCCCGACCCGCCCGCCACCTCCGCGCTGCTCGCCGCGCTCGCCGAGGCCGCCAGCACTTGATGGTCAACCCCACTGGAACAGGCTTGTTTGCGGGGATTTCGAGCCCCGGAAATGTCGATAAAACTCGTCGCTAAGCCCGCCTAATCGACCACGCGGTACGCCTGGAACACCTCGGCGTAGGCGCGGTTGACGTTCGTGCCGTGCATCCGCGCGAGGTTCCGGATGTACCCGGGGTCGGCGTAGCGCCGGTGCTGCTGTGAGGCGTACTTCGCGAGCGCGGCGATCTTCTTCTCGACGTGACGTTCCTCGAGCGCGGAGTACCACTGGTAGGCGAAGTCGAAGTTGTTCCAGGGAATCTCGTAGCCGAGGACGGTCGTCCGCTTGAACGCACGCAGGCCTTCCGCGGCGATCACCTGGTGGTCCTGGTGGACGTCGTGCAGGCTGGGCTGGAAGACCGCGTCAGGCTGCCACTCGTACCACAGGGCGATCAGCAGCTCGAGGATGTCCTGGCGGCGCTCCGGGAAGGTACGCACCTCGAAGTCGTGCACGGTCAGCCGCGACTCCGGAATCCCGAGCTCGGCGGTCGCCTCCCGGACCTCGCGCGCGAGGGTGTTCGGCTCGAAGCCGTCCGGGAGCGACTTCGTCGCGATCGAGAAGGCGACGTAGCGCACGTCGGCGCCGCTTTCGACGAGCCGCGCCATCGTGCCCCCGCAGCCGAACTCGCCGTCGTCGGTGTGCGGGGCAAGGACGAGCACGCGCCGCCAGGCCTCGATCACGCCGTCACCTTCTCGACGGGTTCGGACGGCTCGGACGTGGCTGCCGCCTCCGCGGCCGGCTTCCACCGGCGCACGGGCAGTCCGGTGCAGAGAGCGGCCAGCCCGAGCAGGCCCCAGAACATCGGATCCTCGAACAGCGCGTTGTAGAACAGCGCGTGCAGTCCGATTGCCGAGAGCCCAGCGGCGAACACGAGACAGGCCCGTCCTCGGAAGGACCCGGTCGCACGGCGCAGCGTGAGGAAGAGGGCCGCCGCGAAGAGCCAGACCAGCAGAACCAGCCCGGGCAGGCCCGTCTCAGCGAAGACGGTCACGGCCGTGTTGTGCGAGGCGGCCTTCTTCGGCTCCTTGCCGCGCAGGTGGACCCGGTTCGCGTACGCGCGCTTGAACCCGCCGATGCCCACCCCCTGGACCGGGTGATGGAGACCGATCTTGATCCCTTGCGTGACGAGCTTGGCGCGGCCGCTCGAGGCCTTGTTCAAGCCCGAGCCCGACTCACGCAGCAGCGAGTGCCGGATGTGCGGCGTGCCGAGCGCAACGGCCGCGATCACGGCCGACACGATGCCGAGCGCGACTGCCGCGCGCCACCGCCAGCGGAACGCCGCGACGACCGCGGTGCCGAGGATCAGCGCGGCGAAGCTCGACTGCGAGAACGAGAACAGCAGGCCGACCCAGATCGCGCAGATCGAGGCCGCAGCGGCGAAAGCCTCGCGCCGGTCCCGGTCGTAGAGCGCCATCACGAGCGCGGCCAGGATCGCGACGACGAGGAACCGGCCGTACACCGACGGGTCGTAGAAGACCGAGTTGACACGGTAGAACGGCGCATAGGCGTTGCCG
>JBKPCT010000055.1:0-7022 GCA_046727515.1 Actinomycetota bacterium
ACGTTCGTCGCTCGATGGTGAACCCATCGGGCGGACGCCGTCAAGCATGTCGACCCGAGCCGAGAGAGGCCTGGACTGAAATGCGCCCCGATGGGGAATGCTCTCGCCGTGCACCGGGTAAGCGAGATCCTCGACGAAAAGGGTCGCGACCTCTTCCGGATCGACGCGGACGCTTCCGTGCTCGAGGCGGTGCAGCGGATGGTTGAGCACAACGTCGGCTCGCTGCTCGTCATGGACGGCGGCAAGGTCGTCGGCATCGTCACCGAGCGCGACTACCTGCGCCGCGCGGCGGGCGAGGCGGCCGCGACAGACGCGAAGACGCCGGTGCGCGAGTTGATGTCCGCCCCGCTCGTCGTCGCCACGCCCGCGACGCCGGTCGACGAGTGCATGGCGATCATGACCGACCGCCGGGTCCGTCATCTTCCGATCGTCGACGGAGACGAGGTCGTCGCCATGGTCTCGATCGGCGACCTGGTCAAGTTCACGTCCAAGCTGCAGAGCTTCGAGATCAAGTACCTGACCGAGTACATCACCGCCGGCACCGCCGTCTGACGGCGCGATGGAGCTAGCAGGACTCGAGCCGGCGACCTTCCGCCTGTAGCGCTCTCCACTGCATGGCCGCCTCCTACGACGTCGTCACGCGTGACCGCAGCGGTCGCGAGCGCACGCGCCGCTACGCGAGTGAAGACGAGCTCACGCGGGGATCGGTCGTCCTCATCGGCGGCCGCTACTGGCTCGTCGAGCAGGTCGAGGAGTCGCGCGTCTTCGCTCGGCCAGGCCGTTATCGCCTGACTCTGCGCCATCCCGGCGGACACGAAGAAGCCGGGTCGTTCCGCCGACTCGGTCCGGCCGCACCGAGGATTGGTCATCAGCTCACAACCGTCGAGGACGACGCGCTGACGAGTTGGCAGGTGGTCGACGAGCGACTCGCCTTGGACGCGCAGAACGAGCCGTTTCTCGAGCTGATCGCGGAGCGCGACTACGCGGAGGCGGAGTCACCTCCCGACCACCAGCTCGAGCACGCGCTCGAGCGGAACGCCGAGGACGGTGCGGCCGAGGCAACCCTGACGGGGGCGAAGACGGCGGGGGTAGCGATCGAGCTCGTCGCGCTCGACGCCGGCCAGGCCCCGGACTGGGACGAGGGGGAGCGCTTCCTCGACGCACTGATCCTGGACGAGGTGGAAGACGACCTGATCGAGATGTGCGGCGTCGACCCCGACCGCGACCCGCAGGACACATGGCTCGACACAGTCAAGGACCGTCTGCGTGGCGACCTCCGCAGCTTCCGCACGGACATCGAGGTCGACCACGACCAGATCGAGGAGTGGGATTTCCGCGGCGGCCGGATCTTCGCGGCTCTCGGACGAGTCGACCAGGAGTCGGACCCGCTCAGCGGCTACGGCTGGATGTGCCGTCTCGTCGACGCCGAAGCCCTCGGAGCCGCAGGATTCCAGCGCATCCGCAAGGCACTATTGGCGCCTGATTAGGCGCCGAGTCGCGGCCAGCGTACTCCCGCAAGAAAGTCGGGTGGGTTGGCGGCGAGCGCAAGCACTCCGACATGGAGCGCCCTGACCTCATCCGGAAGGTGCTGCAGGTCGTGTTGTCAGTGCGTCGACGCCCTCGGGGCGCTCAGGCGCGATCGCCGCTCTGGAAGAACGAAGCGATTGCTCCGGCAGAGCCCGCCACCACGACGACTGCCCAGAGCTCGAGGGCGACGTCCACGACCCGGCCCGCCGGCGTCAGCGGATTCTTGAGCTGCGAGGAGACCGTGAGCAGCTGTACGGTGGAGAAGAAGAGTGCGTCGCCGAAGGAATGCAACTCGGTACCCGATGCGTGATGCTCGAGCAGGTAGATCGCGACGGCGCCGCAGATGTCCACGACCGCCGTGGTGAGCAGCACTAGCGCGAGGCGAGCGAGTAGGCGTCGGTGGCGCTCCTCGAAGGTGCGAAGGCGACGGGATTCCTCGCTGATCGCTCCCACGCCCTCACCTTGGCAGTCGCATCAGACGGCCCAGATGAGCGATCGAATCTGAACACCCGCCAGGGTCAGCGTGCCTGTGCAACGACGAGGATGCGTCTGCTCATCGCGGCGTGTGTCGCCTGCATCTCCTTGAGTTCGGCTCTCGTCTTCGCGACGTCCTCGCCGGACTCGGCGGCGAGTTCTGCGACGTGCTGCAACAGCCCCGCCGTCGTGTCGGAGAGCCGCCGCCGCCAGTCGTCTGTTTCCTCGTAGGCGAGAACGTCGAAACCCGCCGCCGCCAGGTGTGGGCGGTGATCGGGCACTTGTGGCGGCCGTCCGACCGGCTGGCGGTGATAGTCCCAGGACGTGAACACGACGCGGCCACGATCACGGATGACCCGTCTGAGCTCCCTCAGCGCAGCTGCCTTGTCGCTGCTGAACAGCAGCGCGTCGACGCTCATCGCGGCATCGACGCTGCTCGCGGGAAGGCCCGTGCGTTCGAACGAGCCTTCCCTGAACTCCGCGCGCGACTGATCGAGCCCCATCGCCTCGGCTCGTCGTCGTGCGGCATCGAGCGCATTCGAGGCGATGTCGATGCCGATCAGCCTGGCACCGGTCGCCGCAGCCACCCAGAGGCCTGGGCCGCCACGGCCGCATCCGAGATCGACGAGCACCTCGCCGCCCCCCACCCGCACGTCTGCTGCCATCCGCTCGAGCTCGCTCGCGCTGATGAAGCTGTGGGGATCGACCCCGCGCGGATACTCAGCTCCGAACACCTGACGCCACACTCGTTCGGCCACGGCAGACGGAGCACCCGCGTACGTCTGCTCGAACAGAGCCTTCCAATCACGCTCGGGCTCCATCACGGGCATCCTGCCGCACCCCGGCGTTCCGGGACCGACAAAAAAGATCGGATGTCTCCCGCCCAGCGCCGCATCACTTCGTCCAGCAATCCTTCCATATACTGAGCTTTTACCCGACCTCTTGCACAGAGACATAGGATGGATCCGGAGACGATCACATCGGGCCGACGCCGCGGCGGGGGCGTCACCGACGAAGCGATCGAGCGCATCCGGGAGCGCATCGCCTCGGGGGCATGGGGGCCCGGCACGCGCCTCCCGCGAGAGGCCGACCTGGCCAAGCAGCTCGGCCTCTCGCGGAACTCGTTGCGCGAGGCGGTTCGGGCGCTCTCGCTCGCCCGCGTGCTGGAGGTCCGCCAGGGGGACGGCACGTACGTGAGCAGTCTCGAACCGGACGAGCTGCTCGAGCCGACACTCTCCGCCACCCATCTCCTTCGCGGCCGGACAGTGCTCGAGCTGTTCGAGGTGCGGCGCATGCTCGAGCCCGAGACGGCCGCGATGGCCGCGCTCCGCGCCGACACCGAGCTGGTCCGCGCGCTGCGGACGGAGCTCGATCGCATGTTTGCCGCCGGCGAGCGCGCCGACGACCTAGTCGAGGCAGACGCCGCATTTCACGACGTGATCGCGCGCGCGCCAGGCAACAGCGTGCTGCGCGCACTCCTCCGAAGCCTCTCGACCAGCACGGTCCGCGCCCGACTGTGGCACGGGATCGCCGACCGCGGCGCGCTCGACCTCGCGCGCGAGGAGCACGCTCGCATCTACGAGGCGATCGCGGCCGGCGAAGCCGACATCGCACGGGCGGCCGCGCTGCTTCACATCGTCACGAACGAGACCTGGCTGCGCGAGCATCTCGATCCGGCCGACG
The DNA here is from genome assembly GCA_046727515.1 of Actinomycetota bacterium. GTDB lineage: Bacteria > Actinomycetota > Thermoleophilia > Gaiellales > Gaiellaceae > DATBLE01. Next base: position 3,685 of record JBKPCT010000055.1, read on the forward strand.
ACGTCCCGCTCGACGGTGACTGAGCACCTCGGGCTGCACACGCGCCTGGTCCGGGGTCGATGATCGAGCTCGGCCGGCTCGCGCTCGGCACCGCCCCGATCGGCGGGCTGTACGAGGCCGTCGAGGACGAGACCGCGTACGCCGTAGTCGAGCGCGCCTGGGCGCTCGGCCTGCGGTACTTCGACACTGCACCCCTCTACGGCGCGGGACTCGCCGAGCGCCGGCTCGGCGCGGCGCTGCGCGGCAAGCCGCGCCAGGAGTTCGCGATCTCGACGAAGGTCGGACGGCTGCTCCGGCCCGGCCGGTCCGCGTGGCGCGGCGCGCCTGCACTCGTCGACTACTTCGACTTCTCGTACGAGGCAGCCCTGCGCTCGGTCGGGGAAAGCCTCGAACGACTCGGGCTCGACCGCGTCGATGTCGCATTCGTGCACGACCCCGACGACCATTTCGACGAAGCGCTGGCGGGTTCGTTCCGCGCCTTGCAGGGGCTGCGCGACGAAGGGGTTGTCCGCGCGATCGGCGTGGGCGCGAATCAGACAGACGTGCTCTGCCGGTTCGCGCGCGAGGCAGATCCCGACTGCTTCATCGTTGCCGGCCGATACACCGCGCTCGACCGCAGTGCCGCGGACGAGCTCCTCCCGCTGTGCGAACAGCGTGGGATCGCCGTGATCATCGGCGGCGTCTTCAACAGCGGCGTCCTTGCCGGCGGCGACACCTTCGACTACGAGACTGCGCCGACGGAAGTCGTCGCGCGCGTCGAACGACTTCGCGAGACGTGCGCGCGCCACGGCGTGCCGCTGCCGGCGGCGGCGGTGCAGTTTCCGCTGCGGCATCCAGCCGTCGCCACCGTGCTCATCGGCTGCCGCACGCCGGAGGAGGTCGCCGAGGACGTACGGCTCGCAAACCTCGACGTGCCGGACGCACTGTGGCAGGAGCTGGCGTGATCATCGACTCGCACCAACATTTCTGGGACCCGGCACGCGCCGACTATCCGTGGATGACAGACGAGGTCGCCCCGCTGCGACGGCGGTTCTCTCCCGAAGATCTCGAGCCGCTACTTCGCGAGCACGGCGTCAGCGGCACCATCGTCGTGCAGGCGCGCCACTCCCTCGACGAGACCCAGACGTTGCTCACGATCGCCGCGGCAACGCCGTTCGTGCTCGGCGTCGTCGGCTGGGTCGACCTCACCGGCGACGTCGAACGGCAGCTGGGCGATCTCGACGGCGTGCTCGTCGGCGTCAGGCACCAGGTGCACGACGAGGCCGATCCGGGGTGGCTCCTCCGCGCCGACGTCCAGCGCGGGCTCGCGGCGGTCGGGGAAGCAGGGCTCGTCTACGACCTGCTCGTGCGCCCACGCGAGCTGCCCGCCGCGGTGGAGACCGTGAGGCGACATCCCGACATCCGCTTCGTGCTCGACCACGCCGGCAAGGCGCCGCGCTCGAACCGTGACGCCTGGGTGCAGGGCGTCTCCGCGCTCGCCGAACTCCCGAACGTGACCTGCAAGCTCTCGGGCCTCTTCACCGAAGCCGACCCCGAGGGGACGGTCGCGCGCGCACTGCAGTGGTTCCGCCCCGATCGCTGCATGTTCGGGTCGGACTGGCCGGTGTGCCTGCTCGCGTCCGAGTACGGCGATGCGATCGCGATCGTCGGCGACGACGAGGACGTCCTGGCCGGGACCGCGATCCGGACGTACGGGCTTCAAGTGTCCTCGTGGGGCACGAGTTTGAGCGCAACACGGCATCACGGCATATAGTTGCTCCGTCCCCAGCCCGAGGAGGTAATCATGGCCGTCGTGCTTGTTCATCAGGGGCCAGACGTAACACGAGAGAGTTACAGCCAGGTCGTTCGCAGCATGATGGGTAAGGATCGCCCCCAGTTGCCTTCAGATTGGCCGGTGGAAGGACTGCTGGTGCACGCGGCAGGAGAAGGCCCCAACGGCTTTCGCGTTGTCGACGTGTGGGAATCCGAAGAAGCAGCACGACAGTTCGGCGAGAAGCTTGCTCCACATCTGCGAGAGGCGGGCATCACCGTAGAGCCGGAGCTCTATCAAGCGCACACGTTCGTCTCGGCGTGAGGCTGGGAGCGCCCCGGGAACGTCCATAGCCGTCCGCTCCGGCGAAGCGGATTCCTCGTTGCTCAGTCACGCCTTGACTGCTCCGACCAGCAGTCCTTTGGAGATCCGGCGTTCCAGCGCCACGGCCAGCACGATCACCGGCGCGATCATGATCATGATCAGCACGGACATGTACCACCACTGCGGTCCACGCGTCGCGTTCTGAGCCGCGACGGTCAGAGGCATCGTCTGCGCGTTGGCGCTCGTCAGGAACAGCGCAAGCAGATACTCGTTCCACGCGAATACGAAGACCAGCAGGAATGTCGCGACGAGGCCCGGGATCGAAAGCGGGAGCAGGATCGAGCGGAAGATCCGGAAGTGCGAGGCCCCGTCCATCGTCGCCGACTCGTCGAGCTCGAGCGGGATCGTGTTGAAGTAGTCCCGCATCAGCCACACGACGATCGGAAGGTTCACCGCCGTGTACGTGATCACGAGTGCGGTGCGCGTGTCGAGCAAGTTGAGGTTCTGGAACAGGACGTAGATCGGGATCACGACCGCGACCGGCGGCAGGATCCGCTGCGAGACGATCCAGAAGGCGATGTCGCTGTTGCCGGCGGCGCGCTTGAAGCGACCGACCAGCACCTTGCCCAGCAGCGCGAAGCAGGAGAGACCGACCGCGATCGCGACGGGGAGGGGCACGCCGAGACGCACGGCCACGGCGCCGAGGATGAGACAGCCGAAGGCGAGGCCGATCGTTCCGAGCTTCGGCCGGTACCGGAAACGGGAGAGTGCATAGGCCGCCGACGATCCGATCACGAGAGCGAACATCGAGCTCAGCGCAGTCACGACGACCGAGTTGGTGTAGGGACGGAGCGTGTCGTTCCGCTGCACCGGACCAAAGATGTATCGCCAGGGATCGAGCGTGGGCTGGAAGTCGACGAACGGGATGTACTTCGGGCCGGCGAAGACCTGGATCGGCTGCTTGAACGAGGTGATCACGAGCCAGTAGAGGGGGAAGAGCACGATCAGCGACCAGAAGCCCAGAATGAGGTAGGCGACGAGCTTCGCCCTCGGCGAGACGTCGGTCGCCGAGCGACGGGCGAGTGACTTCACCGTGCCCCGCCTCTGCTCATTCCTCCGCGACCTTTCGCCGGAGGAGAGTGACGTAGGTCACCGCGATGATGGTCACGAGGACGAGCAGCGAATTTGCGGTGGCCGCCGAGACGCCCAGGTCGAGGGAGCGCCAGTGGAAGTAGGACTGCAACGTGAGCGACTCCGTCGCGGT
>JBKPCT010000056.1:0-9341 GCA_046727515.1 Actinomycetota bacterium
GTGGCCGATGACGATCTTCGCCTCCGGGAACGAGACGGCAAGCTCCTCGATGCTCCAGGGCAGCGTGAAGATCGGGTGGCCGCAGTGGATCAACGTCGGGTAGCCGCGCTCCTGCACGGCCTCGATCATCGGATGCACCGATGGGTCGTTCGGATGGAAGCCGTCGATCAGCGGATGGAGCTTCAGCCCGATGAACTTCGGGTGCTCGAGGTACGCCTGGAGCTCCTCGAAGTAGCCCGGCATGCGCGGGTTCCCCCAGTAGAGGGCGTACAGCCCCGGAATCGACTCGACGACGCCGCGCACGTACTCGTGGTCCGGGTAGAAGACAACGCCGCCCGTGACTCCGTGCTCACGCATCAGCTCCTCGATGCCGTCGCGGTCGAGCGAGACGCCGAACAGCGACTCGAAGGAGCCGACGTGCATGTGCGAGTCGAAGATCACGCGATCGCCGGCACCCGCTGCGCCAGCTCGGCCAGGGCCGCCTCGACGCCGGCGCCGATCTCGACCTGAGCGCCCAGGTCGGCGAAAGTGCGCCCGAGCGCGGCGAGGCCCACCACCGGGTGCAGGGACTGCGCCGACAGGCCCATGTGCCCGATGCGGACGAGGTTTCCGGCACCCTGCCCGCCGGAGACCATCACGCCGTAGCGCTCGCGGCAGTGAGCGCGCACCTGGACGTCGGTGAGGCCCTCCGGCACGGTGATCGCCGTCACGCACGGCGCCGCCACCTCGTCGCTTCGCGGCCAGAGCTCGAGACCCATCGCGCGCACGCCGGCACGGCAGGCCGCCGCGGCCCGCTCGTGCCGCGCGATCGAGCTCTCCAGGCCTTCCTCGAGCAGCTCGTCGACCGCCGCCTCGACGCCGTACACGTCGCTGACCGAGGGCGTGAACGGGAACTTCTCGCCGTCGATCCACTGCTCCTTCCAGTCGAGCATCGAGAGGTACGAGGCACGCGGCGCGGTCGGGTTCGCGCGGATGCGGTCCCACGCGTCGTCACTGACCGTCATCAGAGACAGCCCGGGAGGTCCGCCGAGACACTTCTGCGCGCCGCCGACGCAGACGTCGAGGTGCCACCCGTCCGCCTCGAGCGGCATCCCGCCGACCGAAGACACGCAGTCGACGAGCAGCAGCGCGCCACGCTCGTGCGCGATCGGGCCGATCGCGGAGACGTCCGCGAACGTCCCGGAGGGGGTCTCGGAGTGGACGACGGTCACGAGCTCGATTCCTGGGTGCTGATCGAGGTAGCGCTCGACGCCTGCTGGATCGACCGCGTCGTTGTACGCGACCTCGAGCTCGTGCAGCTCGGCGCCGAAGTCCTTGAGCCAGTAGCCCATCCCCTTGCCGAACACGCCCTGGACGAGGTTCAGCACCTTCGTGCCCGGCTGGACGAGCCCTCGCGCGGCCGCCTCGAGCCCGAGCACCGCCTCGCCCTGCATCAGCAGGACGTCGTTCTTCGTCAGGAAGACGTCCTTCAGCTTGCGCTCGGTCGCGCGGAACCGCTCGATGAAGGCGGGGTCGTAGTGGTAGACGATCGGCGAGCCGAGCGCCGCGAGCACGCGCGGAGTCGCCGCGACCGGGCCGGCGGAGAGGGTGAAGTCGGGGTCACGCATTGGGTCTCCTTTCAGCGCGCACCGCGGACATACGGCAGCGCAAGGGCGGGCGGGAGGTACGCACGTCGGCCGAAAACGATCAGCGCGATGATGATCGCCGCGAAGGGGAGAATGTGGACGACGTCCGTCGAGATGTCGATTCCGGCCAGCTGGAGCGAGTCCGAGAGCGAGAGGACGATGCCGAACAGGAATGACCCAAGCAGCACCCAGAGCGGTCGGCCGCGACCGAGCATCGCGATCACGATCGCCATGAACCCCTGCCCCTGGGTGATGAACGGCGTGAAGATGCCGGCAACGACGACGGACAGGTAGGCGCCGCCGAGCCCTGCGAGCGCGCCGGTCGACAGCACGGCCCAGCTGCGGGTGGCGACGACGCTGACTCCGGCGGCGTCGAGCGCCTCGGGTTTCTCGCCCGCGGCGCGCAGGTTGAGGCCGACGTTCGTCCGGCGGAACATCCAGCCGAGCGCGCAGACGAACCCGAACCCCAGGTACACGATCAGCGGCTGCTCGAAGAGACTGGTGCCGAGCACCGGCATCCTGTGCAGGAGCGGGATCGAGACGGTGGACGCGGCGCCCAGGCGCGGGTACGTCGAGCCGAATTCCGCCTGCTGGAGGACGCTCGTCATTCCCTCTCCGGCGAGCGTGATCGCGATCCCGACCACGATCTGGTCGAGACCGAGCCAGACGCACAGGGCGACCATGACCGATGCCCCCAGCATCCCGGCGCCGATCCCGCTCAGGAAGCCGATCCAGGAGGATCCACCGTAGTACGCGCCGAGAAAGCCGACGTACGCGCCGAGCAGCATCATCCCCTCGAGCCCGATGTTGAGCACCCCGGCCTGCTCGGAGATCGTCTCGCCGAGCGCGGTGAACATGAGCGGAATTCCGGCGAGCAGGCCGCCGGCGACCACGCTCGTCCAGAACACGTCCGTCCAGATCTGGCTGGCGAGTATCACGTCCGGCGCCTCCGGAGAAGCGGTGCCCGCAGCGCCTCCTTCAGCCCGGCCGGGAGGTAGCTCGCTCCGAGCTCGCGACGGCGGCCCAGGTACTCGATGACGGTCATGAAGAGCAGGATCAGGCCGACGAGTACGAGCAGGAAGTCTGTGGAAAGGTTCGCGTTCGTCGCGGCCAGATCGCCGCCTACGGACAACACCGAGAAGAAGGCGATGAACGGCACGACCGCGAGGGCGTTCAGTCGCGCGAGGAAGATGAACGGGATCACCGTGTCGCCGTACGCCGGATTCTGGCCGCCTCGGATGTAGCCCCAGAGCCCGAGAAAGTCGGCGGCGGCGGCGAGGCCGACGAGGAAACCGGAGATCGCGAAGCCGACCACGATCAGTCGCGGCAGGTTGACGCCGAAGTGCCGTGCCGCGCGCGGGTTCGCCCCCATGATCCGCAACCGCAGGCCCCAGGCCGACCGCGTCAGCACGAAGTGGGCGACGAGGATGGCGCCGAATGCGACCAGCAATCCGATGTGGATCCTCGTGCCCGGAATCGCGGGGAGCATCTTGTCGATGTCGATAACCCGCGTCTGCGGGATGTTGACGGCCGGGTCCTGGAACGGCCCCTTGATCAGCAGGTTGGCGAGGTCGATGCCGATGAAGGACATCATCAGCGTCGTGATGATCTCGTTCGTGCCGTACCGCGCCTTCAACAGGGCGGGAACGATCGTCCAGGCCGCGCCGACGATCCCCGCCATCAGGAAGAGGAGCAGCATTGCCGACCAGAGCGGCAGGTCGTTCGTCAGCGTCGGGCCGTACCCGGTGACGAGAGCCGCGGCGAGCAGGAACTGGCCGTTGTAGCCGAGGTTCCAGATGTTCGCTCGGAAGATCACGGTCAGGCCGGCTGCGATCAGGAGCAGCGGCGCCATCCTGATCGCGCTGTCCTGCCAGGCGTCCCATCCGCCGCCGCTCACCCCGCCCTGCCAGATGTCGCCGTAGAAGCTGACCGGGTTCCGGCCGAGCGCGAGCAGGAGCACCGCGCCGGCGCCGAGCGCGAGGACGACGGGGAAGAGCGACCGGACACCGACGTCCAGCGCGCGTCCCGCGACCCGCGAACGCGTGCGCGGCTGCTGGACCGGTGCGGCCAGCCGGACTTCCCGGGAGACCGTCTCGGTGTTCATGCTGCCTCCGCCGCAGCCGTCCCGACCATCATTCGTCCGATCTCCTCCGCGACGCCGGGCCCGTTCGGGACGATGCCGACGAGCCGCCCCCGCGAGAGCACCGCGATCTGATCCGCCATGTCGAGCAGCTCGTCCAGGTCGGTCGAGATCACGAGGGCAGCCGCACCGCCCACGACCAGGCGTCGAATCAGGTCGCGAACGGTCGCGGTCGTCTTGACGTCGAGACCGTAGGTGGGCTTGTTGAAGACGACCACCTTCGGGTCGAAGCTCAGCTCCCGCGCAAGCAGGACTTTCTGGACGTTTCCGCCCGAGAGCGTGCCTGCCCTCGTGCTCACGCTCGGCGTGCGGACGTCGAACTCCCGCACGAGCTCGCCGGCGCGCTGCTCGACCGCTGTGCGCTGGATCCGGCCGTGTCGCCAGAACGGCCGCTGGCCGATGCGCTTCAGGAAGAGGTTGAGGCCGACCGGCAGCGAGCTGACGATCCCCTCGCCGAGGCGGTCGTCGGTCACGTAGCGCAGACCGAGCTTCTGGCGGGCCGAGACCGGCATCGTGGTCACCGGCGCGCCGTAGAGGAGGACCTCGCCGTGCGAGGCTGCGCGCTGCCCTGCAATGACCTCTGCCAGCGGTCGCTGGCCGTTTCCGTCGACGCCTGCGATCCCGAGGATCTCGCCCTCGCGGAGCTCGAGCGAGATGTCCTCGACACCCAGCTCCGCGCCTTCGCCCGCTGCGCTCACATTCCGCAGCTCGAGGACGACGTCGCCCGCCACCACGACCTCGGTGTCCGCCTCGACCTCGACCAGCTCCTCTTGCAGCTCGGCGACGTCCGCGACCGTTCGTGCCTCCTCGCCGAACATGATCCGGACGATCTCGGCACGCAGCTCCTCGTGGTCGCCTTCGCGCAACGCTTGCCGGTCGATCGTCCCGGCGAGCCGCCCCTGCCGGAGGATCGAGATGAAGTCGCCGAGCGAGAGCGCCTCGTGGAGCTTGTGGGTGATGAAGATGACGGCCTGGCCCTGCTCCTTCAGCCGCGCCAGAACCTTCGTGAGCTCGGCGACGCCCTGCGGGGTCAGCATCGAGGTCGGCTCGTCGAGGATCAGGACACGCGACCCCCGCCACAGCGCCTTGATGATCTCGACCTGCTGCTGGTGCCCCAGAGATAGGTCGGCAGCCTTTGTGTCCGGGTCGACCTCGACGCCGAGCAGGTGGGCGAGCTCGCCGAGTCGCTTGCGCGCGCCGCTCTCGTCGAGCCGCAGCCGCCGAGTGTCGCCCAGCATCAGGTTCTCGAGCACCGTGAGCGCGGGGATCAACGCCGAGTGCTGCGGGACGGTGCCGATGCCGAGCTCGAGCGCGGTGCGCGGCGAGGAGATCACGGTCTCGGCCCCCTCGACCCGGATCGTGCCCGCGTCGGGACGGTACAGGCCGGACAGGATCCCGATCAGCGTCGACTTCCCCGCTCCGTTCTCTCCGAGCAGGCAGTGGACCTCGCCGCGGCGGAGCGTCAGGTCGATCCGGTCGTTCGCGAGCACGCCCGGGAACGACTTCGTGATCCCGACGAGCTCGACGATCGGCGTGTCGGTGGGTTCGCTCACCTGTCGGCTCAGTGTGCTGCAACGAGCGCGACGTCCGCGGGGCCGAACGGCACCGCGGGCAGCGCGATGTCGGGGTCCTACCTGATCAGCTGGTTGACCTGTCCGGCCTTGCTCGCCGCCGGGATCTTGACCGAGCCGCTCAGGATCTTTGCCCGTGCGGCCGTGATCTCGGCCCAGACCTTCGCCGGGATGTACTTCGTCCTCAGCAGCGAGATGCCGCCGTTCTTCAGGTCCAGGTTGTAGCCGTGTGTGCCGTACGTGCCGGCCTCGATGTCCTTGATCGCCTGCTTGAAGGTGTCGGTGAAGCTCCAGAGCACCGAGGACAGGAAGACGTGCTTCTTGTCGATCGGGGTCATGTCGCCGATGTCGCCGATGAACCAGACCTTGTGGCCCGGCTTCGCCGTCTCGATCGCCTGCAGGTAGCCGAACGAGGCATTGTCGCCCATGGCGAAGATCACATCCGCGCCCTGCGCGATCACGCTGTTGGCCACGCGCTTGCCGCCGGCCGCGTCGTCATAGCCGGTCGGGCTGACGGTGGCGAAGAAGATCTTCGAGTTCTTGTCGACGCTCCGGAAGCCCGCCGCGAAGCCGCCGCTCATCTTGTACCAGTTGGAGTCCGAAGCCGAGATGATGATCCCGACCTTGTGGGTCTTGGTCATCCGGGCGGCGAGGATGCCCGCCAGGTAGGCGCCCTCCTGGCTCGACGTGAGGATGTGGGAGATGAGCCCCTTGGCCAGGTACGTGGGTACGTCGTAGGTCATCACCGGCACCTTGTACTGTCGGGCGATGCGGGCGGCGACGGTGTCGTAACCGCTCGCGTGGGCGACGATGAAGCTCGCTCCGCCCTGGGCGAGCTGCCGCAGGACGACGTCGGTCTTGTCGTACCCGATGTTCGTGAGGGCCTTGAACTTCGCGCCGGCCGAAGCGGCGGCCGCCCTGGCGGCCAGGTAGCCCTGCTGGTTCCAACCGTAGTCGCTCTGCTTCGCGGGCGACGCGAAGGCGACCATCGTCACCTTCCCCGCGCGGAACGCGCCGGTCGCATACGCGGTGCCTGCACCCACGAGTGCGACGACGACCATTGCCGCTACGACCTTCGCTCCAGGTAGACGCTTGTGCATCGCCTGACTCTCCTTCCTCCGGAATCGCTTCGATTCCTCGCCGTTGACCGATGCTTGCTCCCTGCCGAACCCGGTGATAGGGTCGCCTTGCAAACTGTTAACAAAGGCTCGCCCGCCTACCCTAACCCGTCGAGAGATTGAATGCAATGGCATCTGAGGCCGCGCTCCGCCGCCCGGCGCCCGTCGAGAACCTGACCCTCTGGCAGCGCGTGTACGACCACCTGCGCGCCGAGATCCTCTCCGGGCGGCTGGCGCCGGGCGCCGAGCTCGCAGAGGTCGCGCTCTCCGAGCAGCTGGGCGTCAGCCGCGGGCCGCTGCGCGAGGCGATCGGCCGCCTCGCCTCCGAAGGCCTCGTCACCGTGCGGCCGCGCCGTGGCGCAGTCGTCCGCCCGCTGTCGAAGGAGGAGTTCGTCGAGCTCTACCAGGTACGCGAGGCGCTCGAGATGCTCGCGGTGCGGCTCGCCGTGCCGCGCCTGGCTGCCCAGGACGTTGCAGCGCTCGAGGAGCTCGTCGCGACCATGGGGGCGCACGCCGAGCGCGACGAGGTCGCGGAGTTCTTCGAGGCGAACTCGGCGTTCCACGTCCGCCTCGTCGAGGCCTCGGGGAACGCGAAGCTCCTCGAGCTCTACGTGCAACTGCTCGCCCAGCTCGGTCGCTACCGCCTCCGCTCGTTGACGCTACGTGGCAACCTCGACCGCTCCGTCGCCGAGCACGCTGCGATCCTACGCGCGGCGAAGCGCGGCGACGCCGACCGCGCCGCACACCTGGTGTCCGAGCACATCCGCGTGCCTCAGCGCAGCCTGAAGGGTCTGAGCGACGACGAGTTTGCCGGGAGCGTGCGGGAGTGATCCAGTTCGGCGTCAACCTGAACAACCGCGATTGCGCGGGGGAAACGGCCGGTTTCCCCCGCGTGCCCCTTTCCCTAACACCGCTCGCACCTCAGCACCCGTTGCCGGCCGCGCCCGCCATGTCGGTCGCGGCGACGAAAACCCCGCTCAAAACCGGAACGGTTCTGTGAGACGACTCGAGTTCGGCGTCAACCTGAACAACCGGGAGCCGCTAATCGCGCCAGACTACGACGTCCCCATGCTGCTCGACCTCTCCGAGGTCGTCGAGGAGAGCGGTTTCGACTCGGTCTGGGTCGGCGACTCGCTGTTCTCGAAGCCCCGCTACGAGCCGATTTCGTTGCTCTCTGCGATCTCCCAGCGGACCTCTCGGGTGCGGCTCGGCACGTCGTGCATAGTCTCCTCGACCCGTAACCCGCTGTACCTCGCGCTCGAGTGGGCGACGCTCGACGTGATCTCGGGCGGCCGGACGATCCTCGGCACCGGGATGGGGAACCCCGAGCTGGGCGTTCGCCGCGAGTTCGAGGCGCTCGGCCTCGACTACGTGAATCGTGGCGCGCTGTTCGAGGAGGGCCTCGCGGTGCTGAGGCAGCTGTGGACCGAGGGCAAGACGGACTTCCACGGCAGGTTCCTCGACTACGACGACGTCTCGTTCTACTCCGGCACCGAGATGGAGCCGCTGATGCCGATCCAGCAGCCGCCGCCGATCTGGGTCGTCTCCAACCCGAGGCTGAAGGGCGACGCTGCGCCGGACGTGATCGAGCGGCGGTTCGACGCGGCGTGCCGCCGGATCGTCAGCTACGGCGACGGCTGGCTGACGTGCTGCCGGGCGCAGCACCCGGACGAGCTCGTCGAGCAGCTCGGCGCGATCGAACGCTACGCCGACGAGCACGGCGAGGACTTCTCGCGGCTCGTGATCTCGTACCAGGTGACGATGAACATCGGCGACTCCGAGGACGAGGCCGGGAGGGCATTCGACGACTACATCTCGAAGTACTACCCCGAGTTGTCCCAGGCGTTGGACCTGTCGAACTGGGGGCCGGTCGGCACCACAGACCAGATCGCGGAGTGGATTCGGACGTTCGCCGCGGCCGGCGTCGACCACTTCATCTGCCGGTTCGGCGCGATCGATCAGTTCGCGCAGGTCGAGCGGTTCGCGAACGAAGTGCTGCCCCTGTTCTCCGCAGAGAGGGTGAGGTGAGTATGGCCACTGTTGTCGGATCGGACAATCTGCTCAGAGACGCCGCGCTGATCGTCGACGAGTGCTTCTCCGTCGAGGAGGGCGACGTCGTCACGATCATCTGCGACGACGACCGCGAGGACGAGGCCAGGGCCGTCGCGGAGGTGTGTGTCGAGCGCGGCGCCTGGCCGGTGATCATGAACAACGAGACGCAGGTGCGCCGCGGCCGCGCGGATGTTCGCTTCCCGATGGCACCGCCGGCGAACCTGCACCGCGCGATGGTTGGGTCGGACGAGGTGATCATCATCGCCAACCTCGAGTGGGCGAATCGTTTCGCGCACGTGAACGCCGTCCGTGAGACGTGCGAGGCGAGCGGGAAGATCGCGTCGATCGAGCCGGGCATGGGCGAGTGGGGCTTGACCCGCGAGGACCTGGAACGCTCCGCGCAGCGGACGAAAGACGCGGTCGCGGCGCTCGCGGGCAAGAAGCAGTGCCACGTGACCACGCCGCTCGGCACCGATTTCTACGTCTCGATCGAGGGCCGCGAGCCGCTCTGCCTGACGCCCTACAAGGCGCGCGGCCAGATGATGAGCCCGGTCCCGCTCTGGACGGAGGTCGCGTATGCGGCGATCGAGGACTTCACTCACGGCACCGCGGTCGTCGACGGCGTGATGCTCGGTATCGGTCTCGAGGGACAGGTGAAGGAGCCCATCAGGTGGACGATCGAGGGCGGGAAGTGCGTGCGCATCGAGGGGGACGACGAGGCGGCGCGCCTGCGTGAGGCGATCGACGGCGTCGAGAATGCGACCGTGGTCGGCGAGTTCGCGTTCGGCACGAGCGAGAAGGCGCCGTTCGGGACGCCGTCCGAGAAGGGTCGGAT
>JBKPCT010000057.1:0-9437 GCA_046727515.1 Actinomycetota bacterium
GCGGGAGGGGATCCGCTGCAACGCCATCTGCCCCGGCGACATCGAGACGCCAATCGTGCAGGCCTACTTCGACGCCTCTCCCGACCCCGCCGCTCGGCGCGCCGAGGTCGAGGCCGAGTATCCGCTCGGCCGGATCGCACAGCCAGAGGAGATCGCGCGCGCTGTCGTCTTCCTCGCCTCCGACGACTCCTCCTTCATGAGTGGCCAGGCCCTCGTGCTCGACGGCGGGCTGCTCGCCGACTGCTACTGAGCATCCCGTTTTCTCCATGTCATGACGGAGCCCTCGTGACGAATCGTCCAGAGCAGCGCGCCGGCATCAGCCTGAACTCGAAGGTGTTCGACGACGAAACCGCCGCGGTTGACGTTCGAGGTAGTACAAGCAGCAACACCCGCACAACTGCTCGCTGCGCTCGGCGACGCCGTGACCGGCGTCGGACCAGGGACGAGCTTCGCGGACAAGGTGGCGCAGGCGCTGGCTTACCTCAACAGCGGCGATATCTCCGACACGTGCTCGATCCTCGCCGCGTTCATCAACGAGGCCAACGCACAGTCGGGGAAGAAGCTCCTACCTAGCGAGGCTGCGACGGTCATCGCTAGTGCGCAGCAGATCATGACCTTGCTCGGCTGCTGAACCGCGTGACGATGGGGCAGGAGCGGACAAGCCGCTCCTGCCCGCCGGGCCGCTTGCCGAATGGGCACTAGCCAGGAGCTGTCAGCGGGCGCCGCCGCTAATTCGGGGCAGCAGGTGCCGAGAGGTCCGGGGAGGTGTACGGACATTTCCGTGGTGAGAGCGAAGCTATGACACCGTCGGCAAAGGCTCGGGCAGCTTCACAACTTCGCGCGCGCGCGAAGGATGTCCGATGCGTCCGGACTTTGCCTAGGCGGGCACAAACGACCGCCGGCCTTCCTGGCCAGCCCGCGCTGATCCCACGCCCGAGCGGTAGATGCGCGCGGCTGCGTAAAGCGGCTGTAAATCGCCGCGTTCTAGTGCCGGGTCAGGCGCCAGACGACCTCCCGCTCTTCGGTCATCCCGCGCAGATCCCGCTCGCGAAACGGCCGGTTCCGGCACGTCGCGGCTTCGCAGACGAGACGTCAATCTCCGTGCAGGCAGAGGCTGCTGAGGTCAACTCCGAAGAAGAGCGGCTGGAATGTCATGCAGCCGACGCGGGCGGAGAAGAGCTCGGGGATGGTAGGCGTCCCGATCGCGGCGGCCGGCGCCTCGTTCCGGAGGAGGTTTACCTCGAGGCGTTCGGCGGCGGCGAGGCGTCCCGGCCGGTCGAGCTGCGCGAGCCGGTCGAGGCGGGATCCGAGGCGTCGGCCGACGGCTATGCGGAGTGCGACGACGGGATCGGGGTAGGGGGCAAAGACGCGTGCTAGCACGATGTCTGCGCCCGGCCGCGCGAGCGTCTGCGCGAGGTCACCGTTGTACTGCCGGACGAAGGTGCGGATGCCGATACGCGCGAGATCGGCAGCGACGATGTGACCGGCTTCGAGGCAGGCTGGCTGGGCACACACGTCGAGGGTCACATGTCTGGCGACGCTTCCGGCGAGGGCGCGGGCGCGGTCGAGGTCGGGCCCGACCAGCGGGTAGACGTGGCGAGGCTGGTAGCCGGGAATCCCGAGCGGCACGTAGCGGTCGGTCACTTCGTCGCCGAGTGTCGCGGCGATCGCGGGCCGGTCGAGCGCGAAGTTCACGGCTCGGCGGAGACGCGGGTCCGTGAACGGGCCATTCGTTGTGTCGAACGCGAGCTCGTCGACGCCGAGCAGCCGCGACTGGAAGTACCGCTGCTGTCCGCCGGTGGGCGCGCCGTAGGTGCGGGCCAGCTGGCCGCTGGACATTGGCGCACCGGGCTCCGCGATGTAGTCAGCCTTTCCGGCAGTGATCGCGGTGACGGCCTGCGAAACGTCGGGCTGACCGCGGAAGACGACGGCGTCGAGCCCGTGCGGGCGGGACCCGTGGTAGTTCGGGTTGCGGCGGAGGATGGCGACCACGCCGCCGTCGTTCACGCTGATGTAGTAGGGGCCGGCGCTCGGTATCGGGTCGCGGAGGCCATTGAGGACGGCCGGCGTGCCGAGGGGGACGGGCGCGAAGTAGGAGAGCGCCATCCGCTCGGGGAAGTCGGGCGCGGGCCGCTGGAGCGTGATCGTGAGCGTATCGTCGCGGGCGCGGATGCCCGAGATGTGCGCCGCGTGCCCGGCCCGATAGGCGGCGACGCCGGCGATGTCGGAAGCGACCGCGACCGCTGGTGCGTTCTGGCCGAGTTCGGGTGAGAGGGCGCGCTCGATCGAGTACCTGAATGTCCGCGCGGTCACGGCCTGGTTCGACGGTGGCGAGAAGCGAAAGCCCCGCCGGATCCGGAACGTGTAGGTCCGCCCGTCTGGCGAGACGGAGGGAAGGCTGGCGGCGATCTCGGGCACGAGCTGCCAGCCCGCCGGTGCGGGTGCATCGCGGTAGGTGAGGAGCCGAGCGGTGGTGGCGTAGAGCAGCTGTTGCAGCCAGGGCCATTCGTTGCTGCCGGGCTCGCCACCGACAGCGGGGTCGGGGTCATCGATCCAGTCCTGGCTGAAGCGGACCTGGAGCACACGGCCTTTGAGCGCGGAGATGAGGTCGAGGTCGGTCGGGGCGACGTCGACGGCAACGAGGTTGCCGCTGGCGGCGATACCGGTGACGAGGTGACCGAGGTGAACGTCGCGCGTGGCGTCGGTTCGCGCGTCGACGCGGGTGACCGCGCCGAGCACGTCGTCGGTGACCCAGAGCGCTTCGTCGCCGAAGGAGATGTCGCCGGTCTCGGAGGCTGTCTTGATCGTGTCGAGCAACTCGCCGTCAGGGGAGAGCTTCCAGATTCGCTCGCTGTTCGAAGCCCAGACCGAATCGCCTCCAACTGCGAGGCAGCAGATCCACGGGCGGATGCGAGCGCTGGCGACGATCGTGTCGGTCGCCGGATCGATCTTCGTCAGCGTCCCCAGGTCGCTGCTCGCCACCCAGATCGTCCCGCCTCCGGACGCGACCAGGCTCGCGTCGCGGATCGGGAAGCGGTGGAGCAGGCGGCCGCTCGCCGGGTCGACGCGGTCGACCTGTGCCAGACCGTGCGCGACCCAGACCGAGCCGGCTCCCAGAGCGACGTCGGCGGATTCGCCGATTGCGCCCAGCTTCGGATCGGTCTCGGGCGAGAGCGGAATGCGGCGGGTGACGACGCCGTAGCGAGGATCGACGCGAAGCAGTGTGCGGGAGTCCGAGGCGACGAACCAGAGCGCGCCCTCGCCGGCGGCAAACCCGCCAATCGTCCTCTCGAGCGAGAACGTGTGCCCGAGACGGAGCGTGCGCGGATCGATCTGCGCCAGGATCCCGGAGTCCTTCCGGTCCCAAATCCAGCCTTCGCCCGTGCGCACCAGGCCGGTGCCCGATGCCGCCGACAGGTCTGTGCGCACTGCGCCCGAGCCCGTGTCGAGAAGGGCGATCGAGCCGGCGGCGGCAAGCCTCCGATGCGAGCCTCCGCCGACGGCGAGCACCATGACGAGGACAACGGCGACCGAGACGACCGCCGCGGCCCCAACAAGCAACACTGCGCGGCGCCGGCTCGTTCGCCTCTTGGCGCGAGAGGGAGGCGGACCGACAATCGGCGCGCCCCCGGCTCGCAACTGGAGGTCCGGGTCCTGGGCGAGGATCCGCTGCTGCAGTTGGCGTAGCTGTGCGCCGGGCTCGAGCCCCAGCTGCTCGACCAGCAGCGCCCGCGTTTCCGCGTAGGCGGCCAGTGCGTCGGCTTGCCGGCCGGCCCGGTAGAGGGCGAGCATCAGCTGTGCGCGGAAGCGTTCGCGCAGCGGATGAGCCCGCACGAGCGACTCAAGCTCCCCGACGAGCCGGCCGTGCCGTCCGAGCGCGAGATCGCTCTCGACACGCTGCTCGAGCGTCGAAAGACGCAGCTCCTCGAGACGGTCGGCCTCGGCTAGCAGGAAGCCCTCGCCGGAGACGTTCGCGAGCGGCGGCCCCCGCCAGAGGCTCAGCGCCTTGTGAAACGAGGCCGCCGCCTCGTCGATACGACCTTTCGCCAGGGCCGGCTCGCCCGCCTCGATAAGCTCGCGGAACCGGTCGAGATCGAACTCGCCCCGCTCGACCCGCAGCACGTAGCCCGGCGGCTTCCGCATCAGCCTCTCTTTGCCGAGCGCCTTCCGCAGCCGCGAGACGTAATCGTCGAGCGTGTGCGACGCGCTCGCCGGCGCCCGCTCCCCCCACAACCCGTCGATCAACCGGTCACGCGAGGCCACCTCGTTCGCGTGCAGCAGGAAGATCGCAAGCAGCGCGCGCTGCTTCGGTCCGCCCAGCGAGATCGTCACCCCGGCGCGCCGCGCCTCGACCGGGCCCAGCACTCGGAACTCCACAAACGAGAGCGTAAACCGGCTCCGACGCGATTACGAGCCTTCTCCGACGTCGGTGGGCGCACACTCGGCCGATCGGACTCGCTCGACCGAAGGGAGCAACATGACGCGACTCATTCCCCTCGCCGCCATCGCTGCAGCTCTCGCGATCGCAGGAGTGACACAGGCCGTCGCTGCGACCCCGGCCGTCGGCCACTTCCAGACCTCGGGCCAGTTCGTCCCCGACGAGTGGAGCGCAGCCTGCGGGTTCACGATCACGCTCACCTACGCCGACGAGGGCAACTACCAGGTCTTCTTCGACGACCAAGGCAACCCGACCCGCATCCAAGTCGAGGACCGCTCACGCAGCACGCTCAGCGCCGACGGGATCACCCTCGTCGGCTACGGCTCGTACAACACCTTCTACGACCTCGTCAACAGCGCCTCAACCGAAACCGGGCTCGACGTGCGATTCTCGCTTCCCGAAGGCGGTGTCGTCGTCATCGAGGTCGGCCGCGGCACCGTCGAGACAAGCGGCAACGGGTTCAACATCGTCTTCCTCGCGGGCCCGCACCCCTTGCTCGAGGGCGACCTCGGCTCCCTCTGCGCGGCCCTTACGCCCTGATCTGCGACTCCGTAGCGCTCGGAAAGGAGGACACCGATGCGAGGATCACCGGCAACACGCACGGCAGCGGCGATGATCTGCTGCGCAGCGATCGCTCTCGCCATCGGCGCGAGCAGCGCGTCCACCAAAGGAACACGCCGAACCAATCCCGCGCCCGTCACGTACTCAGCACGCGTCTTCATGCGCGGAATGAAAGTGACCACGCCGGCAGGTTGGGCAATCCACGAAGACCAACCCGGCGAGTTCAACCTCGCCTCACCACCCGGTGCGCTTGCCGGCACGAACATCCACTTCTGGCTGGACCCGATCCCGACCGCCCCACACGGAGTCGTGCTCCCGAACGTCGGCCGGACACCGTCTGCGCTCGTCGCCTGGCTGCGACTCAACCGCAACTTCATCGCGTCACACCCTGTGCAGCGACGAATCGCAGGGAGCCTAAAGGCGGTCAGCGTCGACCTCGACGTCGCCGCGAGCGCGCCTCGCGAGGACCCCGGCTGCCCAATTTCCTGCATCACCTACTTCATCTTCAAAGGCCGTGGATACAGCTTCCCGTTCGGGACCGGACACGGCGAACTGACGAGGCTCTACTTCGCGACCCTCGGCCCGAAAGGCTCACACCAGACCTTCACCGTCGCGGTCGACACGCCGTCGCCAAAAGCGTTTAACGCGCTGGCGCCGATCGCCAGCAACATCCTCGCGAGCGTGAGGCTGCCGAAGAGAGTTTCTGCAGGCTGATCCAGCCGGAAGAAGAACCGACCCAACGTGCATCGTGCAAGGAGGTCGAGGGCTCGAGGAGAGCAATACGTCACACCTCCGTTTCTTCCAAGCCCGGATCCAGGCATCGAGAAGCAGCAACGCAGCAAGCAGCACTCGCAGTGCATGCGACTTGCAGTACACGCGTGCCGCGAACGGATCGACTCGAGATACCGCGACTGCGGAGATGCTCAGCCTCGGAGCCGGCAGCGCCTCTCCCTCCCTGCGCGCCCTCGCCCTTAAGGGCCAAACCCTCTTAGCCCTAGGCACAAACTAGGCACAAGCAGTCCGCAAAGGCACATGGTTGAGCCATGCCCAGAGGGCCACTAGATCCATCGGATGTAATCGGAGCCGGCCTGGATGACGCATGGCCTCCTGCAATACGGCGATACGGACTGCAGCACGAGCAGCGCTAGCAGCGACAGCTCAGAGGCTCGACTCGCTCCGCATGCACGGGCCGGCGCGGCCTGGCTTGGTGTCTGGATCCGGACTCGAAAGGGACGGCTGTGAACCAGGATGGCGGCCGAAGGCACCCCAGCCGGCCCCTGTAGCGATGGTCGCTCGGCCTAAGAAGCCCGGCTTGTTCGCGCCGAAGGGTGAGAAGCAGCTCTTCAAGGCCTGGCAAGCCCGGGATGCTGGAGCGATCGCGCAGGCAGGTGAGCGGTTCCCTGACACGTCCCTTGCGGCCTTTGCCCTCGCCGGGCTGATGCTGGCCGGAGTCGACGGCGACCGCGCACTGCCGCTTCTCCAGCGCGCGTTCGCAACCGGCCAGGATCCCGCCGCCACTCCGTACTTCAGGAACTACCTGTCGGGAGCGGTGGAGCTGCAGATCGCCGAGGGCGTCACCGCACACCTGCCCCTTGGTCGTGACGCCGTTGGCCTGGCACTCGCGGAGCTATACCAGACCGAAGATCGGTTCGAGGAAGCAATCGAGGTGGTCGAGCAACTCGAACCAACCACCTATGCTGCCGTGTCTCTCGCGGAGCTGTACGTCGCCGCGAAACGCTTCGCCGATGTCGTCGAGCTGACCGACGGCGTCGAGAACAACGACGAGGCGACTGCGCTGCTGTGCGTCTTCCGGGGAGTCGCTCTCCGGGAGCAAGGCTTCCACGACGCGCACGAAGCCTTCAAGCAGGCCCTGCGCTCGCGTTCGCGCGACGCGACGATTCGTCATCTCGCGCTGGCCGAACGTGCAACCAACTACGAAATGCAGGGCAAGAAGAGTATGGCGCGCAAAGACCTGGAACGGATCCTGGCTGAAGACTCCGGCTTCGAAGGTGTCACAGAGAGGCTCGCGGCGCTGACGGACTAGCCCGCCTCGCAGCACCCCTCAACGGGGACTCATCGATCGGGATCGGTACATCAGGGCGCGGACAACTGCGGGCGCAGCGGCTTGGAGGGACGGGCTCTGGGTCGTCGCGCAGGGATCAAAGAGCGGGCGCCCGGAGGAGTCCGGGCGCCCGCCTTCGCGTTCCGTGCCGGCTCAGCCGCTCGCCGCGTAGATGTTTTGATCCAGTCCTCCCTGCGACAGGCAAGGATCACTGATCAGCGCGGAAGTGTAGGACGGGGCATTGATGTCGTTGGGGACGTAGGTGCAGGGCTGGTAGACATCGAAACCGTCGTCGTCGTCATCGGCACCCGTCTCGCGCGGGTCGCTGCCGGGCACGAGGTCGCGTGAGTCGGTCCATGCGGCAATCACTGCTCCGGCGACCGCCGAGACGTAGATGTAGTCACCCCAGAAGCCGTCGCGGCGCGAGGCGTGGGTTTCCCAGTTGAAGTTGCTGCCGTGCGTCGAGATCTGGGTCTCGTTCCAGCTCGTTCCGCCGTTCGTCGACTTCGCGAGATAGGTGTTCACGACATCGCCCGAGTTCTGTCCGGCCGCGGTGTCCCCCGGGGGGAGGCTGGGCGAGTAGGCGGGATCGCTGCGCGAGTCGTAGAAGACGACGCTGATCGTGCCGTTCGCGGCGGCGATGTCAGGTGTCCATTGGTGGCCGACCGCGATGGTGTCGAGCGTCGCGGCAGGAGCGGGCCAGCTGGTTCCGTTCGGCGAGTTTCGCACGAACACCTTCGACTGGCCGTTGGGCAGTTCCCCGTTCCAGACAACGTGTACGCCGCTCGCGTCGGCCGCGACCGCGGGCGCGCTCGTGAACCGGGAGAACGTGAGTCCGCTCGGGCAGGCGAAGGGGCCGTCGCCGCAATCCGTCGCACCATTGCCGCTGAACTCGCTCGAGTCGAACACCACGATGCTCGCTACGTGCGCGGCCGGGCCGAACGAGGCCCCACCGTCCGTCGATTTCACGAGCCAGACGTCCGTGTTCGGATTGGACGACGAGGGATAGGTCAGGAACGCGAGGTAGACCGCGCCGTCGGGCCCGACGGCAAGGTCGGCGAAGGAGGCGGTCCCGAGCGATACCGGCGTCACCCGGACCGGCCGCGAGTACGTAATACCGTGGTCCATGGAACGAGAGAAGAGGACAGCGTTGGTCGGCGCGAAGCCGTTGTACTGCGACCATGCGACGTACACGTTGCCCGAGAACGCGCCGGCGGTCTGGTCGACGGTCAGGTTGATCTTGTCCTGGAACAGTCCCGTCAGAAACAGCCCAGACGGAGTGCCGCGCTTGACGAGAACCGTCCGGTCGTACGCACTGCCGTCGCTCGTGTACCGAGAAACGAAGACGCTGCCGTTCACCGGCTTCGAGCGGTTGAAGCAAATGAAGGCATAGAACAGGCGCCCCTCCCGGTCGAACGCCTGCGACGGATCGCCTGCCGCGGCGCAGCTCCCATGCGTCGGCGAGGCGAGCCCCGCCGGCGATGAATCGGCCGGATAGCCCGGCACCAGGCTGTCCTGCCAGGAGGCTCCGCCGTCTGCCGAGCGGTAGTAGCCCGCCCAGACATCGCCGTTGACGATCGCCGCGCAGTAGTCATTCGAACCGGCGACGACAACCTGAGTGTCGTGCGGATCCACCGCCACCGTCGGCTCGTTCTGCGACCGCCGTCCCGTGCTGCAGGCCGTGGTCGTCGCGTCGCTCGATCCGTCGTAGCGCAGGTAGCTCATCGACGTGCCGTCACGCGTGACCCTGACATTGCCACCGACGGCCGACGCCGCGCCGCTAAAGGACAGGACGGCCGCCACCGGCACAACGAAGAGAAACCACCGAAATCCCATAACTCCTCCCTACCGGCCGTCGGAAGACGCCGTACGTGCAGGCGGCCGGCCCGCAAAGGCTTCCAAACCGCTGCCTCCAACGTCAACCAACACAGTCGACGCACACCCTCGTCTCCTGAGGGCGACGAGTTCACTCTCCCGCGTAGCCTGATCGAGCAGATGCCGCTCGAGGAGAGGCTCTCCTACGTGGCACGGCTGCTCAGATCACTGGCGCTGGACTATGGAGTCAGCGCCGAGTTCGGAAACGGACGAGGAGGCCTTGTAGGACAGGGGCACACAACGTCGCCAGCCGGCCTGCTCCGTGGGCTCAACGACAGCTCCTGGATGCCGATGCAGAACGCCTAACTGGCGTCAGAGTCGCCGCATGGGGCCGCTGGCGATCGACCACCACAGTTCTCCGCCCGTTGGCTCGAGCTCGTCTACGGTGGACGGCCCGACCCGTTGGATCCGGCCGAGTGGTACCACGAGGCGTCGAAGGTCTCGCCCAGGCAGATCGGTCGTCAGGTCTCGGGCGCGGCGCGCCTCGAGGCGTCACCCGAT
>JBKPCT010000058.1:0-7308 GCA_046727515.1 Actinomycetota bacterium
ACGCCCAGCGTGGTCGAGTCGATGAACGTCGTGTCCGTGAAGTCGACGATCACCTGCTTACCGCCCTTGCCGATCACGTCCAGGAGTTGCGCCTTGAACTCGGGCGCCGTGTAGAGGTCGACCTCGCCGGCCAGCGAGATCACGTACCGATCGCCCTCGAGTTGCTCGGTCTTGATGTCGAAATTCACTCTCGTCCCCCCAGAGCTTGGCTGCGTACGAGCGCCGTATCTCCCCCGCCGCGAGAGTCTAACCCTGCGAAGGTGAGCCGAGCGTCTTGATCTGCTGCCTGGCGTAGGCCGCGTTCGGGTCGTCCGGCGCGAGCTGGATGAACTTCTTGTACGCCGCGATCGCGCCCTTCGAGTCGCCGGCGTTCTGGGCCGCCTGGGCGAGAAGCAACTGGTCGGAGGGCTCCGGCGGCTTGTGCAGCACGGCGATCTGGTTGTACACGTCCTCGAGCTTCTGGGCGGTGGTCTGGCGGGCCGAGATCGCGTCGTTGAAGCGCTGGTTCGCTGTCGAGCTCACCGTCTGGCTGATCGGGTCTGGCACCGAGGAGAGGGCGCGGCCGAGCGGGGAGGTCGCCGGCGGTCCGAAGCTTGTCGCCTGAGCGTTCTGGGCCTCGGCCTGCGCCGCTACAGCCGCGTCTGTCTGCTTACTGAACTGCAGCTGGTAGTCGGCCGCGAGCGCGTCGAGTGCGTTGACATTCTTTGGCCGTAGCGTCGTGTACGTCGTCCACGCCGAGATCGCCGCGTCGGTGTCGCCCTTCGTGTCGTAGGCCGTGGCGAGGTCGTGCCACGCCTTTGCGTCCTTCGGATCCTTCTGAGTTGCCTTCTCTGCTTTGCTGATAGAGGGCTGGCCGGAGCCGCCGCCCCCGATCCCGTTGAAGATGTCCGACAGGCCGCTCACGTTCGAGGAGCCGACGCCGAAGAGCACGAAGCCGCCGGCGAAGACGACGGCGAGGAAGATGAACACCCACTTGGCGCGCTTGCGCAGCCGGTTGAAGAAGAGGGTGTCCTCGAACCGCTGGCCGCCGCTGTCCTTGTGGCGGCGACGGTCGTCGTGGTGATGCGTGGGCTGTCGGCGCTTCGCCGCGGCACGTGCCATTGCCGGAGTAGCCTAGCCGCGACCGAGCGGCCTCGGGGACAGGATCAATCCTGTCCCCGAGACAGTTCCCACGCGGCGCCGACCGCCGCCAGACGCGCCCTCGTCTCCTCGTCACAGAGCGCGCCGGCGAGCGCGAACTCGTACAGCGCGCGCGGATCGAGCCCGAGCGAGACCGCCGCCTCGTACTCGCGGGTCAGGTCCGTGTCGAACATCACCGGATCGTCGGTCGAGACCGAGCAACGCACACCCGCGGCGGCGAGCGCGGGCAGCGGGTGCTCCTCCAGCGACCCCACGACGCCCGTGCGGACGTTCGAGACCGGCGTGACGTCGAGGACGATCCCGCGGTCGGCGAGCTCGCGGACAAGGGCCGGCTCTTCGATGGAACGAATGCCGTGGCGGAGCCGATCGGGCGCGAGGTGCTCGAGCGCGCTCCACACCGACTCCGGTCCGACCACCTCGCCGGCGTGCGGGACGGAGCCGAGGCCCGCGTCCCGGACGGCCCGGAATGCGTGCTCGAACGGAGCATTCGGATACAACGCCTCTTCACCGCCGAGCCCGACGGCGACGATCCCACGGTCGCGGTAGCGGGCTGCATGCCGGACGAGCGAGTGCGCGTCCTCGAGCGGCGCGCTGCGGGTGATGTCGGGCGTCAGCCGGACCTCGACGCCGTGCAGCTCGCCGGCCTCCTGGGCGCCGTCGCAGTACCCCGTGAAGATCTCGTCCCAGGAGACGCCGCGCCACGTCCGCTCGATCGGCGAGAAAATTGCCTCGAGGTAGACGGCGCCGTGCCGCTTCGCTTCGGCGGCGTAGTCGACGACGACCTGCCGGAAGTCAGCCTCGGTCCTCAGGCAGTTCGTGGTCAGAATCCAGATCTCGATGAAGTGGTCGAAGTCCCGGAACCGGTAGAGCTCGCGCAGGCCCTCGACCGTGTCGGCGGGCAGCACCTCCCCGTTCCGCTTCGCGATCGCGAGCAGCGTCTCGGGCTGGATCGTCGCCTCCAGATGGACGTGCAGCTCGATTTTCGGGTAGGGCTCCACTTCTTTGGTCGTCAAACGTCTGCGCGCGGAGGCGAGACCGCGCTCTCGCCGGAGCGCGAGGGTCGGTTGGCCAGTCGCGTTGGCGAAGGAGGGGGCCCGTGGGGGAACCATGGGTTCCCCCACGTAGGGACGTGCAGCTCGATTTTCGGGTACGGCGTCACGTCAGCTCTCGGTAGAGATCGAGATGTGCTGCCGCGGAGGCGTCCCAGGTCAGCGCCTCGCGGGCACGGCGGGCGCCGGCGCGCGCACGCTCGAGGGCGGCGGAGTCGTCGAGCAGCTCTTCGATCGCAGCGGCCAGGCCGTCGACGTCGCCGGCGGCGACGACCCGTCCGGCGCCGAAGGCACGCACAGGCTCGGCGAGCCCGCCGATGTCGTAGACGATCGCGGGCACGCCCGCGCCGAGCGAGCGCATCAGCACAGCGGACATGTCGATCTCCGGCTTGTAGGGGAAGAGCGTGACCGTCGTCCGGCCGAGCAGACCGGTGATCTCCTGCTCGGACTGGTAGGTGAGGCGCCACTCGACGGGAAGCGAGCCGGCCGCGGCGCGATAGGGCTCGGACGGCTCGAGCGCCTCGCCGGCGACGAGCAGGCGTGCGCCGTCGATCCGCTTCGCCGCTTCGATCGCGTCGGCGAGCCCTTTGTAGGGTCGGATCAGTCCGAGGCAGGAGAGCGTCCGGCCGTCGTCGCGCCGCGGCGGGTCGCTGAGGAAGACGGGCATCGGAATCAGCCGCAGCCGCTCGCGCTCGAGCCCGAACGCGGCCAGGGTCTCGAGGCCGCGGGTGCTGTGCACGACGATCCGGTCGAACCGCCCGAAGAGCTCGCGCCAGAGCTGCTCGCGGCGCGCAGTCCGGCGCGGCAGGAGGTCGTGCGCGGTAAAGACGAGCGGGCCGCGGGCGCGAAAGATCCAGCGATCGAGCGGCGCTGCCGCGAACCACTGCACGTGCAGCACGTCGCGCGGCCGGGTGACGAGGCGTGCGGTGCCGAACGGATGCTCGAGCACCTTCACCGGTACCCGCAGCCGCGACCGGCGGAAGAGTCGCGACGAGACGGGGTAGTACGGCTCGGTCCGCCGATAGCCGTCTGCCGGATAGGACGAGACGCCGAAGCGGAACGGCGAGGTGACGAGCTCGACGTGGGCGCCCGCTCGTGCGAGTGCGACCGCAAGCTCGTGGTCGTACGCCGGCGTGAAGCCGGCGGGGTCGGCGAGGACGACGCGCATCAGGTGCGCGTCTCGAGCCACTCGCGCAGGCGACGGGCACCGTCGGCGACGCTCGTCGACGGCGCCCAGCCGAGCTCATGCCGCACGCGGCCGATGTCGCTGACGTAGACCCGCTGGTCCCCTGGACGCCAGTCGCCGAAGCCGACCTCGACCTCGAGGCCCTCGGCCTCGCGGAGGTGGTCGAGGAACTCGAGCAGGGACGTGGTGTAGGTCGGGCCTCCGCCGACGTTGTAGACGCGTCCGCCGATCTCGGCCCGCCTGTCGATTGCGCTGTTGTAGAGCTCGAGCAGGTCCTCGACGAAGAGCACGTCCCTGACCTGGCGCCCGTCGCCGTAGAGCGTGATCGGCTCCTCGTGGAGGGCACGGATGAGGAAGTGCGCCATCCACCCCTGATCCTCGTTGCCGTACTGCCACGGCCCGTAGATGCACGACTGCCGGAAGACGACCGTCGGGATCCCGTAGATGCGCGCGTAGTCGATCGCGTACAGGTCGGCGGTGCCCTTCGAGCAGCCGTACGGCGAGTGGAAGTCGACCGCGCGGGTCTCGGGCACGCCGTCGGGTAGCGCCGGAAGCTCGTAGCGGAGGTCGTTGCCGACGATCTCCAGGTCGTCGAGGTCCCCGTAGACCTTGTTCGTCGAGGTGTAGACGACGAGTGGCTGCCGCCCTGAGAGCCGCGCGCCCTCGAGCACGTTCAGCGTCCCGAGCGCGTTGACCTCGAAGTCGTTGCGCGGATCCCGCACCGAGTCGGTGACTGCGACCTGCGCGGCGAGGTGGAAGATCGCGTCCGCCTCCGCGGCGAGGCGGACGACGAGCTCGGCGTCGCGGACGTCGCCGTCGACGAGGTCCAGGGCCCCATCGCCGAGGGACTCGAGGTGTGCGCGGTTCCGCTCGGTTCCCGCCCGCGAGCAGTTGTCGAGCACGCGGACGGAGTCACCCTCAGCCAGCCGATCGAGGACGAGGTTCGTCCCGATGAACCCGCACCCACCTGTGACCAGAACCCGCAGGGCTAGAAGTCCCCGCCCTGGAATGCGGCCTCCCGGGCAGCCTCCCGCGCACGCCACCGTCGCTCGAAGAGCACGGACAACCAGATCGAGAGCTCGAACAGGACCATCAGCGGCGCCATCTCGAAGAGCGTCGTCACCGGGTCGACGCCGGGGAGCGCGACCGCGACCGCGGCGACGATCACGTAGCCGATCCGGCGGTTGCGCCGCAGCTTCGCCGTCGTCAGCACGCCGATCCGGACGAGCGCGAGCACGAAGATCGGCAACTCGAAGACGACGCCGACCGCCGCGAGCACGAGCAGGACGAAGGAGTAATAGTCCTTCGCCCGGATCTGGGTGTTGTAGAGCTCGTTGTCGTAGTTCGTGAGGAAGTGGACGGCCGCGGGCAGAGCCACGAAGTAGGCGAACACGATCCCCCCGGCGAGCAATACTGTTGCGAAGACGACGAACCCGACCAGGACGCGCTGCGTGTGCTCCTGGAAGGCGGGCGCGAGGAAGGCCCAGAGCTGCCACAGAATGATCGGGAACGCGAGCGCGAGCCCGACCCAGATG
This sequence comes from Actinomycetota bacterium, assembly GCA_046727515.1. Lineage (GTDB taxonomy): Bacteria > Actinomycetota > Thermoleophilia > Gaiellales > Gaiellaceae > DATBLE01. The sequence goes on from JBKPCT010000058.1 coordinate 4,911, forward strand.
CTGATCACCATCGAGGTCAAGAACGGCTCCGCGACGCCGAGCGTGACCGGCTTGAAGCGGTCCGGGAGCGGCCCGTTCAGCCAATGGATGATCCGGACGTGGAAGGCGAAGGCGACCGCGAAGCCGGCGACGAGCGCGATCAGGCAGACGACGAGCCGCGCGCGCAGCTCGCCGAGGTGCTCGACCAGCGTCGCCTCCTCGCCGTGGCGCAGGCGCCGCGGAAGGAGCCTCATCGCCTTACGAGTCGTTCTTCGTCGAGGCCGAGACGGTCTCGTCGGTTTGCGCCGGAGTCTGGGCCGGCAGCTCGGCCGGCGGCGCCTCTTCGTCCTTGCCCGTGATCGAGTTCTTGAACTCGCGCATGCCCCGGCCGAGCGAGCGCCCCATTTCCGGCAGCCGCTTCGGGCCGAACACGAGCAGCACGATCACGAGCAGGATCGCGATCTCCCATGGGCCGATCCATCCAGGCATAGCCTGCCAAGGGTAGCGCGTTTTCGTCCCCCGGGAGGGGGGAGACACGGACCCCGATGAAGAAGAAGCCGCTGGAGAACCAAGTGGTCGTGATCACGGGCGCCTCCAACGGGCTCGGGCGAGCCGTCGCCCGCGGGGCGGGCGCGCGGGGGGCGAAGGTCGTCCTCGCCGCCCGCAACGAGGAGGCGCTCGCGAACGGAGTGCGCGAGATCGAGCAGGCCGGCTCGGCGGCCCTTGCAGTTCCGACCGACGTCGCCGATCTCGCGCAGGTGCGGAACCTCGTCGACCGCACGCTCGAGCGCTTCGGGCGCATCGATACGTTCGTTGCGAATGCGATCGTGACCGTCTACGCGGAGGCCTCCGACCTCGAGCCCGACGAGCTGCGGCGCGCGCTCGACGTCGACTTCTTCGGTGTCGTCAACGGCTTCTGGGCGTCGCTGCCGCACCTGCGGGACACGAGCGGGACGTTTCTGCACGTCAGCTCCGCGCTCGCCTACCGGGGGATCCCGCTCCAGGCCGCCTACTGCGCCTCCAAGGCCGCCGCGCGGACCTTCCTCGAGTCCGCGCGGGTCGAGCTGCAGAAGCACGCCGACGAAGTCGCGGTCGCGCTGGTGCTGCCGGGGGCGATCAATACCCCGCAGTTCGACCGGGCCCGCCAGAAGCTCGGCTACCAGCCGCAGCCGATTCCGCCGATCTACGAGCCGGGGCCGGTCGCGACGGCGGTACTGTACTGCTGCGAGCGCCCGATCCGCGAGCTGCCGGTCGGCTGGGGCGCGCAGAAGCTCCTCTGGGGCCAGAAGCTCTCACCTCGGGCAGGAGATTGGATGCTGCGGCGGATTGGCTGGAAGAGTCAGCACACCGACGATCCGAAGGCGCTGGACTCGCCCGACAACCTGTTCGAGGCTCTGCCTGGAGACCCGGGCGCGCGCGGCCGGTTCTCCAATCTGGCGAGGAAGAGCACCGTCTGGACCTCCGCCCGCCTGCTGAAATGGCTGGGGTAGACTGGATCGACGATGGCGTTGCTGGAGATCAGAAACCTGCGCGTCGCCCTCGAGGACGGGGCGGAGATCGTCAAGGGCGTCGACCTGTCGATCGACGAGGGCGAGGTGCATGCGGTCATGGGCCCGAACGGCTCGGGCAAGTCGACGCTCGCCTACGCGCTGATGGGGCATCCGGCGTACCAGGTCACCGAGGGAGAGATCCTCTTCGACGGCGAGAACCTCGTCGAGCTCGAAGCCGACGAGCGCGCACAGCGGGGCCTCTTCCTCGCGTTCCAGTATCCGCACGCGGTCCCGGGCGTGACCGTGACGAACTTTCTCCGCTCGGCGATCAACGCGATCCGCAAGGCGAAGGCGGGCCAGGACGACCCGATTCCGATTCCTGAATTCCGCAAGGAGCTGCTCGCGCGGATGGAGGAGCTGAAGGTCTCCCGCGAGCTCGCGCAGCGCTACATCAACGACGGCTTCTCGGGCGGCGAGCGCAAGAAGATGGAGATGTTGCAGCTCGCGATGATGAAGCCGCGGATGGCCGTGCTCGACGAGACCGACACCGGGCTCGACATCGACGCGTTAAAAGTCGTCGGCTCGGGGGTACAGAAGCTCGTCGGACCAGACATGGGCGCGCTCGTGATCACGCACTACCCGCGCATACTCGGTTACATCAAGGCGGACTTCGTGCATGTGTTCGCGGACGGCCGGATCGTTGCCGAGGGTGGACCCGAGCTCGCCGCTCAGCTCGAAGCCGAGGGCTACGACCGGTTCGTCCCGGAGGCGGTGGCATGAGCAGCACCAAGCCGGAGACGCAGGTCGTCGCCGAGATCGGACAGGACTACAAGTACGGGTTCTCCGATCCCGAGAACTACTTCTTCAAGTCCGGACGGGGCCTCTCGAAGGAGGTCGTCGGGGCGATCTCGGCACACAAGGACGAGCCG
>JBKPCT010000059.1:0-6601 GCA_046727515.1 Actinomycetota bacterium
CGATTGCCCGCGCCGCACTCTCCTCGTACCCGTACCACTTCAGGTCGACATGGATGCCCACTCCGTCCGCTCCCGCGAGCAGGTCGAGCGCGTCGTCGAACGTCGGGAGCTCAGGCGCGACGCGGCGGAGCGCAGCGAGGCTCTGCGAGTGCACCTGCCCGGCCGCCGCGCCGTGGCTGACCTCCAGCAGGTCGTCCGAGTGCGCGAGGACGAGCGTGCCGTCCTTCAGCTCGAGCACGTCGAACTCGACGAGGTCGCAGGCGAGCTCGATCGCCCGCGAGAGCGAGCGCAGGGTGTTCTCAGGCTCGAGCGCCGACGCACCTTTGTGGCCGATCAGCAGCGGGCGATCGCCGCGGCGAAGGTTCACAGGCGCCGGACGACGACCACCGCGCAGTCATCCCGCAGCTCGCCGCCGACCCAGTGACGGCAGTTTGCGAGCACGACCTCGGCCAGGTCCTGCGCGGGAAGGTCGCGATGCTCCTCGACGAGCCGGTCGAGCCGCGCCTCGCCGTACAGCTCACCCTGCCGTCGCGCTTCGACCACGCCGTCCGTGTAGAGGACGACGGCGGCGCCGGGCTCGAACGGGCGTCGCAGCTCCTCGTACGGCTGCCTGGACTCGATCCCGAGCACGAGCCCGTTCGCCTCGAGGCTCTCGACCGTGCCGTCCTCGTGCAGGAGTCGCGGAGGGGGATGGCCGCCCGACGCACAGGCAACCTCGCCGACCTCTGCATCGATCGTCAGGTAGAGCATCGTGATGAACTTCCCGGAGCCGATCTCCTCGACGACCACGTCGTTCGCCGCAGTGAGGAACGCTGCCGGCTCGGGGTACAGCCGCGCGAGCGAGCGGAAGACGAACTTCGCCATCGCCATGTCCGCGGCCGCGTCGATCCCGTGCCCCGTGACGTCGCCGAGCACGATCGCGAGGCGCCGATCGCCGGTCTTGAGGTAGTCGTAGACGTCGCCCCCGACGCCCACGAGGGCCGACGACTCGTAGACCGCCCCGATCTCTAGGCCGGCGACGTGTGGCCGGAAGCGCGGCAACAGCGAGCGCTGCATCGAGTCCGTGAATGCCTTCTGCTGCTGGTAGAGCCGTGCGTTATCGACGGCGAGCGCCGCCTGGGCGGCGACGAAGAGCGCCGTGTCGAGCGTCTCGTCGGTCAACGGGCGTTCGGGGTCGAGCGAGACGATGGTCAGCGTCGCCAGCAGCTCCGAGGGCGTGGCGATCGGGACGACGGCGGCGGTGGAGCCGCGCTCGAGGAAGGGGACGAGCAGGCGGTGCGAGCGGCCGAGCTCGGCGGCGGACGTCGCGTCGACCCGGACCGCCTGGCCCTGCACGAGCCGGCGACGCGCCGGCGAAGGGATGACGTGTTCAGGCTTCTCGAAGACCGCGTTCATGGCCGGCTCGAGCTGCGGTCCTGCGACGTGGACGTGCTGCGTGAGCAGGTCGCCGCGGTCGTCTGGAACCCGGATCACCGCCACGTCGACCTCGAGCAGCTCGACGACGGTCGTCGCGATCGCGTCCAGGGTCTCGTCGAGCGAGAGGCTGTGCGCGAACGAACGCGAGATCTCGTACAGGGCAGAGAGGCGCCTGGCCGCGACCCCTTCGGCCTCGCGCGCCCGCTTCTGCTCTGCCTCCTGCCGCTTCAGGTCCTCGTGTAGGCCGGCGTTCTGGACGGCGACGGCGATCTGGGCGGCGAGGGCGGCGATCAGGGCGGACTGGTCGTCCGTCAGCGCGCTGCCCTGCGACGGGTAGACCGCGAGCAGCCCGATCACGTCCCCCTGCGCGACAAGCGGGACGGCGTGGACGGCCTCGATCTCGGCCTCCTCGAGCGCGGCCTGGACCGAGGCGAGGTGCCTGTCGGTGCGCGCGTCGGTCGAGGCGACGAACCCCCGGGCCCGGAAGGGGCCGAGGGCCAACTCGAGCAGGCGCTCGGCGACGACCGGGTGCGGACCGGTCACCTCGGACGCGGCAGCTGTCTCGAACCGCCCCTGCTGGCGAAGGTAGATGCCGACCGACCGCACGTCGAGCAGCCGAGGTAGGCGCACGACCGCGGTCTGCAGCGTGTGAGCGAGGGAAAGGTGCGAGGTCGCCTCGTCCACCACCGAGAGCAGGTCGCGCGTGCGTTCGAGCTCGCGGCGCAGCTCGTCCCCGCGCTCGAGCGCCCGCAGGGCCTGAGCCACGCGGGTGGCGAAGCCGGCAAGCTCGCTGAGCGCGGCCTCGGCCGGCTCGAACGCCGACGGGAAGACGAGTTGGAGGACGCCGCTCGGCGGCTGGCCGAGCGGGAAGGACGCGACCGTCGAACCCGGCGCGCCGTCCACGCCCGGCACGCGAGCATGAAGTACCGCGTCGGCGAACGACCGAAGAACCTCTTCGTCCGCGAGCCCGGCATGGCCGAGGACGTTCAGCCCCCCGACTCCGCTCTGCCAGATCACGCAACCCGACGCGGCGGTCGCATCCACCGCCAGGCGCGCAATGCGCTCGGCCCCACGGAGCTCGTCTCCACCGGCGGCGAGCGCCTCCGCCGTGAGCATCAGCGCCGAGCTCGAGAGCCCCGCCCCGGTCCGGTCGGCGTAGGCGCGCAGAACGAGTGCAGCCTGGCCGGCTGCGACCCGCGCAGCCTCGCGCTCGGCCGCGCCGAATGCGCCGCGCGAGCGGTACAGCTCCAGCAGCGCAGCCACATGCCCCTCGAGTCGCACCGGAACGAGGAATAGTGTCCCTGCGCCCATGCGTTCGGCGACCCGGCGCAGACCGGGCGGCAGCTCTGCAACGCGGTCGAGCTCCTGGTCTGGCGGTGCGTCGTCGACCCGAGAGCCCTCGATCTCCGCGGCCAGCGACGCACTGCCGGCGACCGCGCGAGCCACGAGCCCGTCGCCGTCGACGATCCGAAGGACGGCGAGATCGGCAGCAGCCGCTGCGCGAGCCGTCTCGGCAACGGCCTGCAGCCCGGCGTTCGCATCGGGCTCGGAGGCGAGGCGATCGGCGCCCGCCGATAGTGCGGTCAGTGCTGGCGTGCGGGACTCGACGGCCGTGCGCACCTCCGGTTCGGACGAAAAGTATCGCTCAACCTGTACCGAAGCCGAATGAAAGCAGGCCGATCCCTCTACACTTCGACCGATGGCCGAGCCTGCACACCGGCAGAGCCCTCGCGTGACCAGAGGCGTGGAGGGCCCGCCGGTCGACCCGACGGCCGTCGATCGCGCCTACCACTTCTACCGCGCCCGCCGCTACGCGAAGATCGAGCATCGCCGCGCGACGCGGATGGCACATGCGCGCTTCTGGGTCATCCTCGGGATCCTGGTGCTCGCGGTCCTCGTCCTGGGCGTGACCGTCTGGGGCGAGGTCACGCGACTGTTCGGGCTCTAGTTCTCGGAGCGCGTCGGGCCGAAGCCCCACTGAAGCTGCTCCCACGACTCCGTCCCGCACATCGGGCAGCGCGGAAGCTTGCTGGAGATGCTGATTCCGTAGCCGCAGCCGACGCACCGGAACTCACCTTTCGCCTTGACGCCCGCGACGAGCGGCGGGCTCGTGCTCTGTCCAGGTATGTCGATTGCGGCTGCCATCCGATCTCCGTCGTCAGAGTACCCGTGACCGTCGACAAGTGATGTGCCCATACTTCGGAGCATGGAAACACCGGACCTCTTTGATTTCGATGATCCCGGGCCCGAGCCCGAGCCGCCGCCGCGCGCGAAGCCGCCCGAACGCGTCCCGACACCGCAGCTCCGGCCGGGAGGGCAGATCTGGGGTCTCGGCGGGCGGATCGCCTGGATCGCAGGGCTGATCCTGATGCTCTCCTCGTTCATGTCCTGGTACTCGGGCAAGTCGATCGAGGGGCCCACGCTGGCCGTGATCGGCTGGCACACGGGGACGATCGGCAAGCTCGTCTTCTTCGTCGGGCTCGCGATCGTCGCCCTTGCGATCCTGGGTGAGGCCGGCTTCGAGCTCCCGCCGAGCGTGCCCGCGAGCCTCGTTACGATCGCCCTCGGCGCGCTCGGGACGATCCTCGTCCTGGTCAGGCTGATCTCGATCCCGGACACGTTCGCGGGCACGAGCGGCCGCGGGATCGGGCTCTGGATCGGGCTCCTCTCAGCGCTGGCCGTGATCGTGGCCGGTCTGTTGCGCGCCGGCGAGGAGCTATAGCGGAAGCAGCTGCTTCGTCGACTCGATCAGTTGCTCGGGGTCGAACGGCTTGCCGACGAAGCCGGCGGCGCCGCGGCTCGCCGCCTCCTCCGCCCCTTCCTCGACACGGCCGCTGAACATGATCACGGGGATCGTGCCGACGCCGTGGCGCTCCTGGACACGACGGAGAAGCTCCCAGCCGTCCACCTCGGGCATCATCACGTCGAGGAGGATCAGCTCGGGCGACTCGTCCTCGAGCGCCGCCATTCCCTCGTCCGCGTTGCCGGCCTCGCGCACCGAGTAGCCCTCCGTCTCGAGGCTCGCGCGCACGGCGCGGCGGAGACCGGGATCGTCGTCCACGATCAGAACGAGCGGGCCGGGCTGCTGGGCGCGACCTGAACGGGCGAGGAAGCCGTCGAGATCGCGCCGGCGGAAGCGGCGATGCCCGCCGGGTGTGTAGAACGCGGGCACGAGCCCCTGGTCCGACCACTTCCTGATCGTGCTCTGCGCAACGCCGAGGTACTTCGCCGCCTGCCCCAGTGTCAGCCAGTCGGCCTCCGTACCGGCCCTGCGGCCCGCGCTTCCACGTACAGCCATACCTAGAAGCTACCCAAAGATGCAGATTCCTAACGTGTAACGGTCACCGTGACTGTCTGTCGTGCGGGCGGCACCTCCAGCGGCCTCAGCGTCCGCACCAGCGTCTGGGTGCTGCCGGGCGACGGGTTGTCGTTCAGCGCCTCCCCGAGCGCGAGCCCGGCGCCGAAGACGACGACGAGGACGACCGCCCAGACGAGTGCGCGCGGACGGCGATCACGCCTCGCCGGGCGGCGGCCCCGTCTCGATGGGGATGGACTGGTCAGGGCTCGTAATCTCGCGCGCCGCGCGCGTAGAGGTAGAACGCGGCGTCGGTGGCGACGCTCACGCCCGGCGGCCACCGGGCCGGTGGGGGAAGTTCGGCGATCGCGTCCCGCACCCAGGATTCCGAACGCCGGTACTCGGCGGCGAGCTCCGCGAGCGTGTACAGGGAGCCCACGCGGCGTCGCAGCTGCTCGGTCACCGCGTCGACCTGGGCGTGGAGCGTCCGGTAGCGGGTGCCGTTGTCGCGTTCGGCTTCGAGCCGACGGTACCCGTCGGCCCACTCCTGTCGGACGAGCTCGGCTGCGGCCACGAGTGTGACTCTAGTGCGGCGCGCTGCAGCAGCGGACCGCCGGCCAAAGCGGCTCGAGCTCGGCGAGGATCCGGCGCCCCAGCTCGTGCTCGGGCCGGGCAAGCGCGTACGCGGCGTGGGCGTGCAAGCACTTGAGGCTGCCGCCGCCCGACGAACCGCCGATCCCGAGGTCGAGCGAAGCGCCGTCGTCGGGCCAAGGACCTTCGCCGGCGAGGGTACGTCTGATCGCCCGCTGATCCGCAGTTGCCTGCTCGAGACTCGCGGCCAGCCTCGGGTCGGAGCGGGCAACCTCGCTCCAGCGTTCGACGCCTCCTGCCGCCTCGAGCCGCGACACCGCAGCGACCAGGTGGCGGCAGGTCAAGTAGTAGGTCGTCGGGAACGGGGCGCCCGCCTCGTCGTAAGGCGCCTGCTCGGTGACGGCGGGCCGGCCGTACGGGCAGCGGACGACAACCCGCAGGAAGGCGCGGGGCTCGCGCCCGATCTGGCGCGCGACGACGTCGCGGTCGTCCATGCGGAATCAGGGTAGGTCAGCGCCGCGCGTGCGCGCGCCGCCACTCGGGGATGCCGCGCACGATGAAGAGGCGCTCGCCCGGCTTGACGAGGCCGAGCCGCCGCGCCCCGCGAACGAGCGTCGCGCCGCTACGGATCTGCGCGAGCCGCTCCTCGAGATCGTGCTTGCGCGCCGCGAGCGCGCGCACCTCCGCGGTTCGGGCCTCGAGCCTCCTGTTCGTCTCGACGTAGGCGTGGACCGGCCGGTAGTAGAGCAGCCCGAGCAGCACGACAAGGCCGAGAGCGATCCAGCGTGCAAGCCTGCGGCGTCTGCGGGCGCGAACCATGGGCTGCTTTCCTTCGCCGGGGCCGCCCGCCTTTCCTTCGCCGCCGCGAGCGACTTCGGCGGGCGGGGCACACGAAGCGCGCGGAGCGAGCGTCTAGGCGATGTCGACCTTGATCAGGTTTGTCGTGCCCGGGATGTTCACGGACGTGCCCGCGGTGATCACCATCCGGTCGCCTCGGTCGACGAGGCCTGCGTCGCGGGCGGCGGCGATCGCCTGGTCCCAGAGCTCCTGCACGTCCTTCGCCTCCGGGAGGAGCAGCGGGATCACACCCCACTCGAGCGCCATCTGCTGCAGCGCGTAGCGGTTATGGGTGAGGCCCACGATCGGGCGGCGTGGACGCAGCCGCGCGACGGCCGAAGCCGTGCGGCCGGTCGCGGTCGGCACGAGGATCACTCTCGCTCCGAGCGCCTCCGCGAGGTCGCAGGCCGCGTTCGACATCGCCCGACCGACGGTCGACTCCTCACCGGGGTCCGGCATCTG
>JBKPCT010000060.1:0-15710 GCA_046727515.1 Actinomycetota bacterium
CGCATCGACGTCGGCGTCCCGGGCACCAGCCGCGGAGATGTCGACATCTATCGCTCGCTCCTCTACAACAAGCGCATCCAGGCCAAGGCACTCGGCCACGCCGATATGGTCTGCACGACGATCACAGGGTCGACGCAGAACTGCAACGCCACCTATTTCCTGCCGCGGGGCCAGCTCGTCGTCTCGGGCGTGATCTCCTCGCGGCTGATCTACATCCTCGCCGTCGTCGGCGGAACGGAGTACTACAACAACGCCCGTGGCACCCTCACGGTTACCTCGTTGCACCGATCTCCCACGCGCGAGCTGCTTCTCTTCCGGCTCGTTGTATGAAGAGGGTGCTGATCTGCGACGACGAGCCGCTGCTGCGAGAGCTGATGCGGGTCGCGCTGCTCGGCGACTACTCCTTCGAGGAGGCGGGGACCGTAGAGGAGGCGATCGAGCGAGCGGCGAGCTTCCGCCCAGATGTTGCGCTCATCGACGTGATGATGCCCGGCGGGTCGGGGCTCGAGATCATCCGCCACCTGAAGAGCGAGCCCGAGCTCAGGCATGCGCGCTGCGTCGTCGTCTCCGCCTTCTCGGAGGAGACCGACCGCCTCGAGGCGACCGAAGCCGGCGCCGAGGCCTTCGTGGCCAAGCCGTTCGATCCGGACGAGCTCTCCGCGACCGTCGCCTCGCTCCTGACGGACGCCCGTTGAGATGCGGCTGACCGGCTGGCTCGCCAAGCGTTACCGTCGCGCCGCCGACAACGCGGCCACCGCTCCGATCGTCGCGCGCGTGCTCGGCGCGATCGGCGTGCTGGCGATCCTCGTCGCCGCTGCGTTCGCCTTCGTGCTCGTCGCGCTCTCGAACCTGCGCGGATCGACGAACGAGCAGGCGGTCGCCAACCGTGTGACGACCGCTGCGCTGCGGCTCGAGCGCATCGTCGACGAGCTCGACCAGAGCTTTCGCGGATTCGTGCTCACACGGAACAGGAGCATCCGCGCGAACTGGGACATGTCACGCGCAGCGCTCCCGGCCGCGATCTCTGCACTTGAGAAGCAGGTCGCTCCGCAGACACACGAGGCGGCACTCGTGCGCAACATCGGCGACCAGGCACAGACGTACGTGACGGACTATGGAGAGCCGCTGTTGCGGATCGCGGAAGTATCCCCCGCCGCCGCGCGGTCGAAGACGGCGACGACGGAGGGGCTGCGCCGCATCGGCGGCCTCCGGCACGGCCTCGCCCGGCTGCTCGCCGACGAGGACCGCCTGATCTCGGCACATGCCTCGTCGTCGAAGAAGCGCGCCAGCCAGGCCGTGCTGATCGGCAGCATCGCGCTCGCGACCTCGGGCTTCCTGCTCTTGCTCGTCAGCGGGTACCTCGTGCGCGCGGTCGCGCGGCCGGTGCGCGTGGTCGCAAGCGGGGCCTCGCGGATCGCGGCGGGCGACCTCTCCACGCGGATCCCGTCCGGCGGGCCCGCCGAGATCAGGGAGCTGACGACGGCCTTCAACACGATGGCGGAGTCGGTCGAGCACGGCCGCCGCGAGCTCGAGGTGCAGAACGAGCAGCTGCGACAGAGCGAGCAAGCGAAGTCGGAGCTGATCACGATCGTCTCCCACGAGCTGCGGACGCCGCTCTCGAGCATCCTCGGCTACACCCGCCTGCTGCTGAAGCGTGACACCGACGAGCGCACGTTGCGCCGCTACGTCGAGATCATCCACGACCAGGGCGAGCGCCTGGCCGGCCTGATCGAGGGCTTCCTGGCGGCGGAGGACCTGAACGGCACCGGCCTCGAGCTAGCGTCGAGGCCGCTCGACCTCGGCGAGCTCGTGCGGCGCGAGGTGGACCTGATCGCCGCCGACTCGCCCGACCACGAGCTCGAGGTCGTCCTCGGCGCGGAGCCCTTGATGGTCCTTGCCGACGGGGAGCGACTGGCGCAGGTGGTGATCAACCTGGTCACGAACGCGGTCAAGTACTCGCCGGCGGGTGGCCGGATCCGGGTCGAGGTCCGCAGGCGCGGCAATACGATCCGAACGAGCGTCCAGGACGAGGGTCTCGGCATCCCGGCGCAGCACCAGCCGCGAGTGTTCAGCAAGTTCTTCCGAGGCGAGGCGAGGGCGAGCGGCGTGCCAGGTGTGGGGCTCGGCCTCGCGCTGTCCCGCGAGATCGTCGAGGCGCACGGCGGCCGGATCGACTTCACGAGCGTCGAGAACGAGGGCTCGACTTTTTGGTTCGAACTGCCGATGTACCAGGTCGTTGCAGATGTCCATGTACAGCAGGGCAGGTCATCGCCGAGGACGCAGTAAGTCGCACCGGAGCGTGCTACCAATGTGGAGTTCTCGGGTTTCGAGGAGGGACTAAATGGTGCGTGGCCGTCGTGTTCTCGCCGTTCTGCTTCCGATCGGGGTCGGAGTCGCCGTCGCGCTCTTCCTCGGCACGCACCGCGACGCGGGCGCGGGCGCATTCACTGCCGCGAAGGACGGGCCTCAGGGCGAGATCAAGCACGACAAGTCTCCGCCGCTGAAGACGATTCCGCCGAAGCACAAGCCCAAGGACAAGTTCATCCGGGACGAGTTCCGCTTCCCGAACCGGATCGGGAGCGGAGGGGCCGATCCGGTCATTCAGACCAAGTCCACGACTTCGGCCGCTCCGGTCACAGGGGCCGGGTGGCGGGGGATGTCGGCGAACGACTCGCTGCCCCCGGATCCCAACGCCGCTGCCGGCCCGAACCACATCGTCGAGACCGTCAATCATGGTTTCCAGGTCTTCTCGAAGACCGGCACGTCGCTGTACGGGCCCGCGGACACGAACACGATCTGGACGGGCTTCGGCGGCGGCTGCGAGACCGAGAACGACGGTGACGCGACCGTGGCGTACGACCGGCTCGCCGACCGCTGGGTGATCCAGCAGTTCTCGCTGGAGCCCCTCCTCCTAGGCACCGGGGAATACCTCGAGTGCGTGGCCGTCTCCGCGACGCCCGATCCGACAGGCGCCTGGTACCGGTACGCCTTCAACGGCTTCGGCGATGACGTTCCCGACTACCCGAAGCTCGGGGTCTGGCCGGACGCCTACTACATGACGTTCAACCTGTTCGCGGGCGCCTTCAGCTTCAACGGCCCCGAGGTGTGCGCATATGAGCGCGCGCAGATGCTGCTGGGGCAGACGGCGACACAGCAGTGCCAGAGCGTCAGCGACGCGAATCTCAACGGCCTGCTGCCCTCGGACATCGACGGCTCGACGGCCCCGCCGAGCGGGGCGCCGAACTACCTACTAGGCCTCTACGCGCCCGACGCGAGCACCGGGACTGCTCCCAGCCTGCAGGAGTACAAGTTTCATGTCGACTGGACGACGCCGGCGAACACGACCTTGAGCGGCCCGACGACAGTCGCGGGTGTACCCGCCTTCAGCCTGGCCTGTGGCGGGACCAACTGCATTCCGCAGGCGAACACGACCCAGAAGCTCGACTCGCTCGGCGACCGGCTCATGTACCGCCTCGCCTACCGGAACTTCGGCGACCACGAGGCGCTCGCCGTGACGCACAGCGTCAAGGCAGGCAGCTTCACAGGCGTCCGCTGGTACGAGATCCGAGATCCCGATACCGCGCCCTCCGTGTTCCAGTCCGGCACCTATGCTCCCGCCGACTCGAAGTTCCGCTGGATGGGCAGCGCGGCGATGGACAAGAACGGCGACGTCGCCCTCGGCTACAGCGTCTCGAGCGCCACGATGTTCCCGAGCATCGGCTACACGGGCAGACTCGCGGGTGACCCGCTCGGGACGATGACCCAGGGCGAGAACACCCTCAAGGCCGGAGCCGGATCCCAGAAGCCCGACATCTTCTGCGACCCGGTCGAGTGTGCACTCCGCTGGGGCGACTACTCGAGCATGAGCATCGACCCGGCCGACGACTGCACCTTCTGGTACACGAACGAGTACCTGCCGGGCAACGGCAACTTCAACTGGACGACGTGGATCGGCTCGTTCCAGCTCCCGGGTTGCGGCAACAGCGGCGGCGGAGGCGGCGGTGGCGCCACGGACGACTTCTCGATCGCCGCCGGCCCGACCGGCGTCACGGTCCAGCGGGGAAAGAGCACAAAAGTGACGATCAGCACGACTCTGACCAGCGGTTCTCCGCAGGCGGTTGCGCTGTCGGCGAGCGGCAAGCCCTCGCGTACGACGATCACCTTCACACCGACGACGGTCACAGCCGGTGGCACGTCCTCGGCCTCGAAGATGAAGATCGCCGTCGGGCCGAAGACGCCCAAGGGCACCTACTCGATCGCGGTGACGGGGACGGGCACGAGCGTCACGCACACGACCACGGTCGGCCTGACGGTCGTCGGCGCCGGCAAGTCCAAGGGGTAGGAGTCGTCGCCACCGGCAATCGGGCACGGTGCGGGTAGCGTTACGCACCATGCGGCTCGAGGGGATCCACCACATCACCGCCGTCACCGCCGACGCGCCCCAGAACGTCGAGTTCTATGCGGGGCTGCTCGGGCTGCGCCTGGTCAAGAAGTCGGTCAACCAGGACGATCCGACCGTCTACCACCTGTTCTACGCCGACGAGCAGGGCTCGTACGGCTCGGATCTGACCTTCTTCGAGTACCCGGGCGCGCGGCGCGGCCGTGCCGGGGCCGGGATGCCCCACCGCGTTGTCTGGCGCGTGGCCTCCACCGATGCGCTCGACTTCTGGGCGCAGCGTCTCGGGGCCGTCGGAGTCGAGTCCGAGCGCCGCGGGGATCGGCTCCGCTTCCACGATCCCGAGGGGCTCGAGCTCGAGCTCGCCGTCGTCGAGACGGACGACGCGCCGCTCATCGCCGAACACCCAGAGGTGCCCGGCGAGCTCGCCTTGCAGGGGTTCGACTCCGTCCGAGCCTGTGCCGCCGATCCCGAGCAGAGCCGGAGCTTCCTCGAGGACGCCCTCGACTTCAGGCCGGCCGGTGAGAACACGTGGGAGTCGCGCGGCGAGGAGCGAGGCTCGATCTACGTCTACGACCGCACCGACAGGCCTGGCCAGGGCGGCGCGGGCACGATCCACCACGTCGCCTGGGCCTCGCCGATGGATGAGCACGAGGCCTGGCGGCAGCGCGTACTGGAGGGCGGTGCGCGGCCGACCCCGGTGATCGACCGCTACTACTTCCGCTCGATCTATTTCCGCGAACCGAGCGGCGTGCTGTTCGAGATCGCGACGATCGGGCCGGGCTTCACCGTCGACGAGCCGGCCGAGCATCTCGGCGAGAGGCTCTCGCTCCCGCCAGACTACGAGCACCTGCGCGCGCGGCTCGAACCGGTGCTGACGCCGCTGCCGAACCCCCGGAGAGTCCCAGCGTAGGAAGGACAGGCTCCCTTGTCGGGCCCGTCCTTCCGGGACACCGCGCGACAGGCCTCCCTGACTGTCGCGCCGTCTTGCTAGGCGGCCGCGGGGACCGCCTGGGCCGTCGCCTTGGGCCGGTAGGTCGCCTCGTAACCGAGCAGCCGGCCGAGTGGTGAACCGAGCGCGAGCCCGGCGGCCTGGATCCAGGCGGGCGGGAACCGGAGGCGAACCGTGTCGAAGTGCGCCTTCGCGATCACCGCCAGCCGGAGGGGGTTCGGCCTGCCCTTGCGGCCCGTCTTGCCGTCGGCCGCGAGCGCGAACATCGTCTCGAGCAGCGACTCGAACTGCAGCGCCGGGCGCACCTCGCAGGAGAAGCGGACCGGCTCCTCGCCCACGTTCCAGAACTTGTGCGCCGTGCCTGCGTCGACTACGGCGACGTCGCCGGGCCCGAGCGTCAGCTTCTTCCCGCCGACCTTCAGGCCGAGCGTGCCCTCTGCGACCGCGAAGCGCTCGCTCTGCGAGGGGTGGACGTGCGCCGCCGCGACGAAGCCGCCGGGCTGGACGACGGTCTCGATCACGACCGCCTCGCCGTCCGTGTCACGCGAGGTGGCGAGGAAGGTGATGCGCTCGCCGGTGACGGGGTTCTCGATTGTGTCGCCAGTGCGGATCATTTCTTGCCCCTTTCGGGTCGCGGTTGCCAACCCGAATGCTGGCCGCGGGGGCCTTGAAAATCGTCGGCTGTGCGGGCGATTCGCCGTCGGCGTGCAGGCGGATCTTCCCGCCGGGCCTCTCCTCCTCAGGGAGGACTAGGACTCGCCCGGCTGGACGAGGCCGGATTCGTACGCGAGCACGACCGCCTGCACGCGGTCGCGCAGATCCAGCTTCGTCAGGACGTGCGCGACATGGGTCTTGACCGTCGTCTCGCTGACGAAGAGCTCCTTGGCGATCTCGGCGTTCGAGAGGCCGCGGGCGATCAGCTTCAGCACCTCGAGCTCTCTCGCCGTGAGCTCCGAGAGGCTCGCGGGCGGCTCGCGCACCGAGTCCGGCGGTCGCCGGACGAACTCCTCGATGACGCGCCTCGTCACCGAGGGCGCGAGCAGCGCGTCGCCGCTCGCCACCGCGTGGATCCCGGCGACAAGCTGCTCCGGCGGGACGTCCTTGAGCAGGAAGCCGCTCGCGCCCGCCCGGAGTGCCTCGTACACGTACTCGTCCATGTCGAACGTGGTCAACATGACGACCTTGGACTCGGAGCTGTCTCCGCCGAGGAGCTGCCGCGTCGCCTCGATCCCGTCCATCTCCGGCATGCGGACGTCCATGAGGACGACATCGGGTGCAAGGCTGCGGGCCCGGGCGACCGCCTCGAGTCCGTCGGACGCCTCGCCGACGACCTCGAGGTCGGACTCGGCCTCGAGGATCATGCGAAAGCCCGTGCGCACCAGCGCCTGGTCGTCGACGATCAGGACACGCACGGTTGCTTCCGCCGAGCTGGGCTGTTCAGCGGCGAGCTGGTCCTGTCGGTTCGCGAGCTGGACAGCTGTCTCACCCGTCTGTGCGCGCAGCGGCGGGAAGTCGGCCTGGAGTCCCTCGATCGCGAGCTGGTAGATCCGGACGGGCCGGCCGAAGTCCTTGAGCACGTGGTCGCCCAGGTCATGGAGCGCGAGCCCGTCCAGCTCGTGCTCCTCGTCCTCGATCAGGGAGCGGGTCGTCTCCGAGATCAGCACCTGCCCACCGTGGCCGGCGTCGCAGATGCGGGCGGCGCGGTGGACGGCAAGCCCGACGTAGTGACCGCCGGCGGGCGTCGCCTCCCCTGTGTGGACGCCGATGCGGACGCGGAGCGCCGCGCCCTCGGGCCACGCATGCGCGGCGAGGGCGTGTTGCGCTGCGACCGCCGCATCGATCGCCTGGCGTGGCCGGCGAAAGGCGACGAAGAACGAGTCTCCGTCGGAGGCCAGCTCGCGACCGCCGCCGCCCTCCCAGGCAGTCCGGAGGATGCGCTTGTGCTCGTTCAGCACGGCACCGTAGTCCTCTCGCAGCTTGCGCACGAGCGCGGTCGAGCCCTCGATGTCGCTGAACAGAAAGGTCAGTGTGGTCGCGTCGGTCTCGTCCAGTGTCACGTCACGGGGAGTGTCGCACGCAGGCGGAATCCGCCACGCGTCGTCGGGCCCGCCTCGAGCTCACCCCCGTACGCCGACACTCGTTCACGCATCCCGACGAGGCCGTGCCCGCTCCCGCCGCCGTCGCCGTTCCCGCAGCCGTCATCGCTCACGATCAGCTCGACGGCGCCGTTCGCGTAGCGGACGACGACCTCGGCGTGGTCCGCCTGCGCGTGCTTGACCGCATTCGTCAGCGCCTCCTGGACGATCCGGTAGGCGGTCGCATCCACTCCGGCCGGAAGCTGCGTCGGCGTTCCCTCGATCCGCACCTCCACGGGCAGGCCCGCCTCGCGCGTGTTCGCGACGAGCTGGTCGAGATACTCGAGGCTGGCCTCCGGCGCGAGCGCCGGCGCCTCCTCGGGACGCCTGAGGACGCCGACCATGCGACGCATCTCGGCGAGCGCCTCGCGCCCGGTCTGCTCGACGACGAGGAGCGCCTGCCGCTCCTTGTCCTGGTCGGGCTCGAGCAGCCGGCGCACCGCGGAGGCCTGCACGGTCATCACGCTGACGCTGTGCCCGATGACATCGTGGAGCTCGCCGGCGATCCGCGCGCGTTCGTCGGCGACGGCGAGCTGGGCCTGCTCCTCCCGCTCCTGCTCGGCCTGGAGAGCGAGCCGTCTGGCCACGTCGGCCTGCCGAACCCTGCCGCCGAGCGCGAAGCCGACCGTCCAGACGACCGCGAAGGTGATCAGGGTCCAGAGGAAGTCAGCGCCCTTGCCCTCGGGGTCATTGGCCGTGATCGCCGCCGAGATGCCGTAGATGAGGAGGAGCCCGACGATCGCCACGCGCCGGTCGGGCCGCATGCCGAAGAGCGCTGCAATGCAGAGCGCTGCGATGAAGAAGATGAAGTTGTTCTGGGCGACGGTGTGGTCGACGAACGACGTCGCCCCGCAGACGACCGCCGCCGTGACGAGCGCCGCGACCGGGAAGCGTCGCCGCGCGAAGCCCGGCGTCAGGAAGCCGAGCACGATCAGGACGTCGAGCCAGAGCGGGCCCTCCGGGCCGTCGGGGTACTTGCCCTGATCCTTGACGACGACGTACAGCGCGACCGCGATTCCCGCGACGATTAGGGCGTCGAACCAGTACGTCTTCCCAATGCGAAGGGCCCGGTTCACGAGAGCGGGAGCCTCGCACGCAGACGGAAGCCGCCGCCCACCAGCGGCCCGGTCTGGAGCTCGCCGCCGTAGACCGCCACCCGCTCGCGCATCCCGACCAGGCCCTGCCCGCCGCTCTCGGCGTCGCCTCCGCCGGCGCCGTCGTCGCTGACGGTCAGCTCGACGCCGCCGTCGCCGTAGCGCACGATCACCTCCGCATGCTGCGCGCCCGCGTGCTTGATCGCGTTCGTCAGGCCTTCCTGGACGAGGCGGTACGCGGTCAGGTCGACGCCGGCCGGGAGTTGCGTCGGCGTGCCCTCGATCCGCAGCTCCACCGGTAGCCCGGCCTCCCGCGTGTGCGCAATGAGCTTGTCGAGGTGCTCCAGGCTCGGCTGAGGCGCCAGCGCGGGCGCCTCCTCGGGCCGCCGGAGAACACCGACCATCTTGCGCATCTCGGCCAGGGCCTCGCGGCCTGTCTGCTCGACGACCATCAGCGCCTCTCGTTCCTTCTGCTGGTGCGGTCGTAGGAGGCGACGTGCCGCCGATGCCTGAACGGTCATGACGCTGACGCTGTGGCCGACGACGTCGTGCAGCTCGCGGGCGATTCGCGTTCGCTCCTCCGCGACCGCCAGCCGGGTCCGCTCGACGCGCTCCTGCTCGGCACGGACGGCGCGCTCCTTGGCCTGCTCGGCCTCGTAGTACTTCCGGCTCAGCGCGAACCCGATCGCCCAGCCGACGGCGAAGAAGATGCTGCTGATCACGAAGCCGCCGGGGCTGCTCTTCGGATCGTTGTGCGCGACGATCGCGTTCACGCCGATCCCGAACGCGAGCCCGGCGATCGCCTGCGTGCGGTCGCGGACGAGGCCGATGCAGACGAACGCCGTGAGTGCGACCAGGGTCGTGATCAGGCCATGGGGGACGAGGCGCTCATCGACGAACGAGCTCAAGGCAAAGACGACGCCCGACGCGACGGGCGCGTAGAACGGAAAGCGTCGCCGGAAGAAGAGGGGGACGATGATCCCGAACGTCGCGAGGATGTCGAACCACATCGGGCCGAGCGGACCGTTCTTGTCCTCCTGGGTGACCACGGCCTCGGCGATCCCCACCCCGAGGGAGACGAGCAGGAGTGCGTCGAACCAGTGTCGCCGCGCGAGCGTCCAGAGCCTCTCTCGAGTCACCGCCTGAAGGTACTTCGCGGCCAGGCTGGGCGCCTCGTCCGCGAGAACGACTTTCGTCTCCTCCGCGAGGACGATTGGCACGGCCGCATAGCGGCCCATTCGTTGCTACCCCGGCGCGGGGAGCGTAGACGACCGATTCCGGCCCGTGCGGAATACAGTTCGGACGTGACGCATCTGCTCGCGTTCCTCGGCATCTCGGCCCTCGTGATCGTCACTCCCGGCCAGGACACCGCGCTGACGATCCGGAACTCGCTTGCCGCCGGTCGGCGCGGCGGCGTCTTAACCGCGGTCGGCGTCGCGGGCGGGCAGGCGCTTTGGGCGATCTCGGCCGCGGCCGGCGTGACCGCTCTCCTGCGCGCCTCGGAGCCTGCGTTCCTCGCCCTCCGGCTCGCCGGGAGCGTTTATCTCGTCTACCTCGGCATACAGGCTCTTCGTGCGGCCCTGCGCCGCGCGCACCCGGTCGATCTCGCCCCGCAGCCGCGCCGCGTCCGCGCCTTCCGACAGGGCGTGATCAGCAACCTCGGCAATCCGAAGATGGCCGTCTTCTTCACGAGCCTGCTGCCGCAGTTCGGCTCCTCGTTCCCGGCACTGCTCGCGCTCGGCGTCGTCTTCTGCGCGATGACGCTCGTCTGGCTGACCGGCTACGCGTTCGTCGTCGCGAAGGCCGGTGACGTGCTTCGCCGCACGCATGTACGCCGCGTGCTCGACGGGCTCACCGGGGCGGTGCTGGTCGGGCTCGGGCTGCGATTGGCAACTGAACGCTAGGGGTATGCGTCCCTCGATGGCGACGGCAGCGCGTGAGCTACACGGCACCGAAAACTACGCCGTCGAGACACCGGACGGCTCGATCGGCCGAGTCGAGGAGGTCTGGCTCGGTTCGGCCGGCCATCCGCGGGCGCTCGCCGTGCGGACGCGCGACGGCGGACACGCGCTCCTCCTGGACGAAGATGTTGTCGCCGTCGACCGGGAGCACCACTGGGTCGTCGTCGACGAGCATCCCAGCCTGCTCGAGCTCGCTCCTCCGGAGCTCGTGCCCGACGATGGACGGGTCGCGGCGCGCTGGAAGACGACCGGTGCGGTCGTCTATCCCGAGCCGCCGGTGCGGCTCGCCGGCCTGCGGGCGGCTCTTCAGCGGCACGCGCCGCACCTCGCCGGCCGGCCACTCTGGCAGCTGGTCGCGATTCTCTACGGCGCCGTCATTCTGATTGTCGTCGCCGGCGTCGGGCTCGTCTTCCTCGTCTCCTGGATCGTCTCCGGCGCGCCCTACTAGAGCCGGTGCCGAGCGCGCTCGATCGCTTCGACCGCTATCCGCTCCTGCTCGGCCCCTCGCCGGTCCACCGCCTCGAGCGCCTGAGTGAGCACCTCGGCGGGCCGGAGCTGTGGGCGAAGCGCGATGACGTCAGCTCCGGGCTCGCCTTCGGCGGCAACAAGACGCGGAAGCTCGAGTACCTCGTCGCGGACGCGCTCGCGAAGAGCTGCGACACGCTCGTCTCGATCGGCGGCATCCAGTCGAACCACACGCGCCAGGTGGCGGCCGTTGCCGCCCGCGTCGGGCTGAAGTGCGTGCTCGTCCAGGAGAGCTGGGTCGACTGGCCGGACTCCGTCTACGATCGCGTGGGGAACATCCTGCTCAGCCGGATCCTCGGCGCGGAGGTGCGGCTCGTCGAGGCCGAATTTGGGATCGGGTTCAAGGAGAGCTGGGAGCGGGCTCTCGCCGACGTCGAGGCCGCAGGCGGCAAGCCCTACGCGATCCCGGCGGGCGCCTCCGACCACCGGCTCGGCGGGCTCGGCTACGCGCGCTGGGCGCAGGAGGTCGCGGAGCAGGAGGCGGAGCTGGGCGTCTTCTTCGACTCGGTCATCGTCTGCTCGGTGACCGGCTCGACGCAGGCCGGAATGGTCGCAGGCTTCGCCGCCCAGGAGCGGGCGCGCCGCGTGATCGGGATCGACGGCTCGGCGAAGCCGCGGGAGACGCGCGAGCAGGTGGCGCGGATCGCGCAAGCAACGGCGAAGCTGATCGAGGTCGGCCGCGAGCTTGCCGCCGACGAGCTCGTCCTCGACGACCGCTACCACGCCGGAACGTACGGCATTCCCGACGAGCGGACGCTGGCTGCGATCCGCCTGGGGGCGCGCCTCGAGGGGATGATCACCGACCCGGTCTACGAGGGGAAGTCGCTCGCCGGGATGATCGACCTCGTCTCGACCGGCGAGATACCGGCCGATGCGACGGTCCTCTACGCGCACCTCGGCGGCCAGCCCGCGCTGAACGCGTACTCGGCATTGTTCCGTTAGACGCGCGCGCGAGCGGGTACAGGGCTGCCGAGGAGGTGAATCGCATGGCAACGACCAAGCAGGTGCAGGCCGCAAAGCGGAACGTGAAGAAGGCCCAGGCGGAGGCGACGCGCAAGCGGACGATCGCTCACCTGCCCGAGCAGACCCGCCGGAGCCTCGTCCAGCAGGCGCAGAAGGGACGGCGCCGCGGCGGTGCGGCCGGTCACGCGCTCGAGGACCGGAGTCGCGAGCAGCTGTACGAGCTCGCGAAGAAGAAGAACATTCCGGGCCGCTCGAAGATGGGCAAGTGGGACCTGATCAAGGCGCTGCGGAAGGCCAAGTAGCTCAGCGCGGGTCGTGGCGGTCGACGTTCCAGTAGCGTCCGGCCGCCGCGAACCAGATGCCGTCGGAGTGGGGGAGGAGGCCGAAGCGCGTGATCGTCCGCTGGCCGCCTTCGTGGTCACCGTAGAGGACGTCCACGGTCAACGGATGCCCCGCCTCGATTGCGGCCTTCGCCACGGCGAACTCGGGTGCTGCCGGGTCGCGGAAGGTTCCCTGCCAGAACCCAAGGTCGCGCGCGGGGACGTAGATATCGCGCGTCAGGCGCGTGAAGGAATCGAGCGGCGGTCGCTCTCCGTCGAAGATCCTCTCCGGGTAGAAGCGCCAGCCGTGCAGGAGGGCGGCGCCTGCGCCGGCGTTCCGGATCGAGATCGCCATGAGGATCGACTCGGGATCGACTTCGAAGGTTGCGCGGCCGCCCTCGACCCTCAGGACTTTCTCGTCGGCGAACGACACCTTCTGCATCGGGTCCTCGAGGCGCGACGGAACGAGCAGGGGTCTTAGGCCGGTGAGCAGCGTTTGCTCGGCCACGCGGGCAGCGCGATTCGCGGAGCGCACCGAGGCGTACGTCGCGCCCGCGAGCACCAGCGTCCCCGACGCGGTCGCGAGGGCAGAGATCGTCACCCAGTCGGCGGCGATCACGGTGCGTCCAGTTTGGCGATGTTTGCGCGCTCGTCCGCGTCCGGCTCCTCGACGGAGAGCCAGGCGTCGACGATCTCTCGTGCCGCCTCGGGTGTCGTCCGCTTCAGGCTCATCACCAGGACATTGGCGTCGTTCCAGCGCCGCGCGCCCTCGGCGATCCACGGGTCCCACGCGAGCGCGGCGCGCGCGCCCGGCACCTTGTTCGCGGCCATCGACGTCCCCGTTCCGGTCCAGCAGAAGAGCAGGCCCTGGTCGGCCTCTCCGGCGGCGACCGCTCGCGCCACGTGCTGCGCGACGTCGGGCCACTGGTCGCGGTCGAGCAGCTCGACCTCGTGCCCGTGCGCCCGCAGCTCGTCGACGGCGGCGTCGAGCGCCTCGCCCTCGTCGTCTGAGCCGACCACGAACTTCACCCCTGCACCCTAGAAGAGCGCTACGCGGCACGACGGCCGACAGCGAGACGGGGAGAGGCTCCCCCGAACCGGCCGCGACCCTGGCCGTGCCGGAACAGTGGTACAAGTGGGGGCGTGCACCCGATCCGCGCCCTCTTTCGTCCAATCGAGCGCGCTCTGCTCGGCGCGCTGATGACCCTCGTCGCGGTCGTGCTGGAGCGACGGCTGCGGGCACGGCAGCGTTAGTCACTGCCGCCTGAGCAGGTCGCCGACGAGGGCGAGCCCGGCGATGCCTGCGGCGACGCCGAGCGTGACCGGAACCCAGGTCTCGATCGAGTCGGCCGCCGCGGCGAGCACGGCTGCGAGCAGCGCTGCCCCGCAGGCGAACGCAAGCGCGATGCGCCGCCCGGCGCGGCGGATTGCGTCCTCGAGCGTCTTGCTGTCGCGGAGCTCGATCTGCAGGCCCGGCCCCGGCCGCGCTCCCGTCACGCGCTCGACTCCCTCGAGCAGGCGTGAGGCCCGCAGCCTGAGCTTCTGCCACTCGTACACGGCGCGCTGGAGATCGAGCGCGCCGCGAAGCCCGTCGCGGAGGCCGCGGAACATGAACGGGCCGACGGCGGCGAAGGGGTCGAGTGCGGGGTCGAGTTCCGAGACCGCGAGCTGCATCTGGCCGAACGCCTTGCCGGTCATCGCGAGCGACGCTGGGAGGCGGACGTTGTGCCGGGTGGCGATCTCGATGATCTCGTCGAGCATCGGGCCGAGCTCGATCTCCGCAAACGAGCCGACGCGGTAGCGCTCGGTCCACGTCTTCAGGTCGCGGCGCAGTGCGTCGACATCGACGCTGCCGCGTGCCTCGCCCATCATCAGCAGCACGTCGGCGAGGAAGTCGGCGTCCTCGCGCCAGAACGCGAGCAGGAGCAGCAGCAGGAGCTCGCGCGACTCGTCTTCGAGCGTCCCCGTCATTCCGAGGTCGAGCAGGTGGATCCGGTCGTCCGCCCAGAGCAGGTTCCCGGGGTGGGGATCGGCATGGAAGAACCCCTCGCGCAGAACCTGCCGGTAGAAAGCCTCGAGCAGCTGGCGCGCGGCCTCTTGCCTTGCCTCGCCGGGCGGCGCCTGCCGCAACGGGACGCCGACGACCTCATCCATCACGAGTAGCCGACCCGTGGACAGCCTCGTGTGGACGTACGGGACGGAGAGGCGCGAGTAGCGCGCGAGCACCTCCCGCATCCGCTCGATGTTGGCCGCCTCCTTGCGGAAGTCGAGCTCGCGGCGGAGCGACGATGAGAGGTGTTCGACCACGGCAGGGATGTCGACGAGTCCCTGAAGCGCCTCGCGTCCTTCGGCCTTCTCCGCAAAGAGCGCGAGTAGGCCGAGGTCGCGCTCGATCTCCTCGGCCGCGCCGGGGCGTTGCACCTTGACGACGACGCGCTGCCCACCGTCGAGCCGCGCGCGATGCACCTGCCCGATTGTCCCGGCCGCGAGCGGCTTGGGCTCGACGTGCTCGAACACGTCCTCCCACGGAACGCCGAGCTCCTGCTCCATCACGTGGACGACCTCGGCCTCGCTCAGCGGCGGGACTTTGTCCTGCAGGCTCGCGAGCTCGGCGACGACCTCCGGCGGGACGAGGTCGGGTCTGGTCGAGAGGATCTGGCCGAGCTTCGCAAAGGTCGGCCCGAGCTCCTCGAGCGCCGCCCGCAGCCGCGCCGGCCGGTTCTCGCCGCGATCGAGCCGGTCGCGAAGGCCGTGCTTGGCGACCACTGTGGCGATTCGCGCCGTCCGCGCGGTCAGGTGCCCGCCCGCCAGCTCGGTCACCGCTTCCTCCAGGGCAGGCGGAAGCCCATTGGCTGGGAGGTATCCACGATCACGACCGTACAGCGTGCGTTGTGCGAGACGCGATTCGGGATGTTTCCGAGCAGGAACTCGCGGCGCCCGCTCATCCCGACGTTGCCGACGACGATCACGTCGACGTCTTCGGCCTCGGCCGCCGCGATGATCGACGCGGCCGGGTCCTCCTCCGAGTCGACCCGGTACCGCGCCCCGGGCGCATGCACGGCGACGTACCGCTCGAGCTCGTCTTCCGCGCCGCCGGCCTGCAGGACGATCAGCTCGGCCCCGTACCGCTGCGCCATGTCGACTGCCCAGCGCACGGCCTTGGTGGCGGTCTCCGACCGGTCGGTGCCGACGAGGATGCGCTGGACGTTCACAGCGGAAGCTCCTGGAGCGCCCACAGGATCGCCTCGGAGAAGGTGGGGAAGGGCTGGATCACGTCCAGCAGGACTTCTACCGGCACCTCGGCCCGGATCGCGAGCGTCAGCTGCTGGCACCACTCGCCGGCCTCCGGCCCGACGGCGACCGC